>NZ_JAJUFJ010000013.1:0-94917 GCF_029266045.1 Caproiciproducens galactitolivorans
TAAGTATAAACATACTAATAAAGCTAACTGCTGCATTTTTAGCTGGCGGTCATAAAATATGTTGTTACTGGCTTTATTATATTATTTAAAAGCCTTGATTTTGCTTGGTTTGTACCTACTTGGTAATGTACTATAAAATAAGGATATTGTGTCCGCCCGCAGCCGCTATTTCCAGCGCGCGCTTAGCTTCAAACTGTCCGCGTACTTCCGAAAAATCCGGGAGTGGGGCGGAGGCGAAAGGGGTATCCGTATTTTTACCGGCGGGAAGGATCTTTTCCTGCCCGGTCAGGTGCCGGATCAGGGAGGGCAAATCCTTTACGGGGTAGACAGTAATTCCTTCAACAACAACGCCTTCGGGGGCATTGGACGCGGGAATATACAGCTTGTGGAAACCGCTTTTCTGCGCCTGTATTGCCATAGGAAGGATTCCGCGTACGGGCCGGGCCTCACCGTTTAAGGAGAGTTCCCCGATAAATACGCTGTCCTCTAAATCCGCTCCAAGTTGCCCGCTGGCCTGCATAAGGGCTATAAAAAGCGGCAAGTCGTAAATCGGCCCTTCTTTGCGCTTGTCTGCCGGTGCAAGGTTCACCGTTATTTTATGTACGGGAAACGCGAAGCCGCAGTTTTTCATGGCGGAACGCACCCGGTCGCGCGACTCTCTTACCGCGGCGTCCGGAAGGCCCACTACGTCGAAACCGGGCAATCCGACGCTTACATCCGCTTCCACCGTGACGACAAAAGCGTCCATGCCGTACAGCCCCATGCTGAAAGAACGAGATACCATTGCCTTTCCTCCTAATATCGAATAATAACATTATACTATCTTCGAATTGTAATCGCAAATTTATGTGAATGAAGAATAAAATTTTCTTATTTACAGAACATAAGTTCTGGTGTATAATTAAAAAATGAAAGAGAGGCGTCAGTCTTTCAATCACGAGCCCACGGCCCAAGGAGGCACACGACGCCACTCTTTCCCATACGGCTATTATCTCCCATAATGGCCATGCTTTCAAGGGTTATGGGTACCCTTTAAAACCCAAATACATTATACAAGGAGGCGGAAAGGTGGAACGGATAATCCTGCACTGCGATCTGAATAATTTTTTTGCTTCCGTTGAATGCAGGGATCATCCCGAACTGAAAGAACGCCCTGTTGCGGTATGCGGTAGTGTGGAAGACCGCCACGGGATTGTCCTTGCGAAAAATGAATGCGCAAAGCGGTTCGGCATAAAAACGGCCGAAACGGTTTGGCAAGCAAAAAGGAAATGCCCCGATCTTTTTATTGTTCCGCCTCATTTTAATCGGTATTATTATTTTTCTAATTTTATCAAACAAATTTACCTTTGTTATACGAATCAGGTGGAATCCTTTGGAATTGACGAGTGCTGGCTGGACGTTACCGGAAGCACCCGGCTTTTCGGCAGCGGGATGGATATCGCCGAGGAAATCCGGGCGCGGACAAAAGCGGAAGCCGGTTTGACGGTTTCCATCGGCGTAAGCTTCAACAAAGTGTTTGCAAAATTAGGGAGCGATCTGAAAAAGCCGGATGCCGTAACGGAAATCAGCCGTGAGAATTTTAAGGAAAAAATATGGCCTCTGCCTGTTGACGCTATGCTGGGCGTAGGGAAAATAACGAGCAAGCGTTTGAACGGGCTGGGGGTACGGACAATCGGCGATCTTGCGGCACTAGATTTGAAGCAGGCGGTTTCCATTTTCGGGAAAGCGGGAGAAGACATGTGGCGGAATGCAAACGGCCTTAACCAATCCGAGGTTTTGGCAGCCGACGCGGATCCGCCGCCCAAAAGCATAGGGAACAGCGTTACCTGTGTCCACGATTTGTTTGATATGGAGGAAGTCTGGCCGGTGCTTTTGCATCTGTCGGAAAAAATATCTTGCCGCATGCGCGACGCCGGTGTGATTGCTTTGGGGCTCCAGCTTTCTGTGAAAGACAATCGTTTGCATGTTACACAGCACCAGATGCATTTTCCGACCCCGACACGCCTTACCATGGATCTGGCGTACGCCGCGAAGGATCTTTTCCGGAAAAATTATCCCTGGAAAGCCCCGGTTCGTGCGCTGGGGCTTAGTGGCTTTGCTTTGGTTCCCGATTCGGAAATGCAGCAAACGTCCCTCTTTGAGAATATCCTCGAGAAGGAAAGAAACGAACGGCTGGAAAAGCAGTTGGATGCCCTGCGCGATAAATTCGGAAAGGCGTCCATTACACGCGCCGCGTTAATGCAGCCTATGCCTTTACCGAGTGAAAATGATGGAAAAAAATAGAGAACTTGTTAAAAAAATAATGGCTTTAAAATATATTTTTATAAAATAAAACAAATATTTAGCTCCAAAAGCAAAATATTTATTGACTTAATCGTCGGAATGCTGTATGATATATACAGCTTTTAATTTCATGTTGCCATGAGGTGTTGGGCTTGGTTGTTCATGACCATTGTAATGAGATGGCAGATTGTACTGACGATCAGCTTGTTAGCCTTGTGAGCGATGGGAATTCAGATGCTTTTGTTGAACTGACCGCGCGTTACATGTCGTTAATTCGGGCGAAGGCGGCTCCATTTTGCAGTACAATGCTTGAAGCGGATGATTTGTATCAGGAAGGATTAATGGGCCTTTTAAATGCGGCGCGTACATATGACGCGTCCGGAAAAGCCGGTTTCAGAACGTATGCCGGTGTTTGTATTCAAAATCGAATCATTATGGCGTATCGTACATCTGGACGAAAGAATTTGCCTCTTCATAATTCGGTTTCTCTAAACGACGACGGAGCGCACGTGGATATATCGAACTGTGCCATGGACCCGGAAACGTTGCTGATGGACAGCGAAAGTTTCAAGGCAACGCAGCAGTATATTAGACAATTGCTTTCCAAATTGGAACAGCAGGTTCTGATGCTTTATTTAGGCGGTTGTAGCTATGGCCAAATCGCTGAAAAACTCGGGGTGACCTCTAAGGCGGTTGATAATGCTTTACAGCGAGTTCGTCTAAAATTAAAACAACTGCTTTAGTAAAAACTAAATATGCCCAGGTAGCTTAAGTAGAGCGTTGGTAATCAAAGGCGTCGGTGCGAATCCGTCTATGGGCAAATATCTTTATCCAAAGCGAGGTAAATTAAATGTACGAAGACAAGACTCTCATCTGCAAAGAATGTGGCGCTGAATTTGTATTCACCGCCGGTGAGCAGGAATTCTATGCTTCCAAAGGCTTTGTAAATGAGCCGCAGAGATGCAAGGCCTGCCGCGATGCTCGTAAGAATGCCGCTAAGCCGGAGCGCGAGATGTTCACAGCCATCTGCGCAAGCTGTGGCAAAGAAGCAAAGGTCCCCTTTAAGCCGCGTGAAGACCGTCCTGTATATTGCAGCGAGTGCTTTGCAAAGATGAGGGAAGAATAAGCATATATTTCTTATTCAAGACCAGGGTACCCCGGATGGAAATCCGGGGTATTTTTTGTAGAAAATAGAAATGTATTGCATTGCCGTATTGCATTGCCGCGGCGCGGGTATTATAATAGACATGAAAAATATGCAGAATGCTGGAGGATTAAAGTTATGGCAGTTATAACAAAGGATACAATTATCGGAGATATTCTTGATATTGACAAAACTACGGCACCGTTCTTTCTGGAAATGGGCATGCATTGCCTTGGTTGCCCTTCTTCCCGCGGGGAAACTTTGGAGCAGGCCTGCATGGTGCATGGCGTGGATGTAAATGAGATGGTGGAAAAGCTGAACGCGCATATCGCTTCTAAGTAATCCTTGCTTTGCAATATCCGGAAATTTTATTTAATGTATGAATATGGCCGTCCGTCAATCAAAATTGCCGGGCGGCAATTCGTTTTGAATTGAATTTTAAGTGCTTTAATAGGAGGTTACATCTGTGGGTTTGCATCCCTTATTTACTCTTGGCGGAAGGCTGCAGCTTTGCGCTTCCATGGTGCGCGACCAAACCGCTTTGGCGGATGTCGGAACGGATCACGCCTATCTTCCGATTTGGCTTGCAAAACAGGGGCGCATTTCAAAGGCGGTTGCCTCTGACGTCCGGCCCGGGCCGCTGCAGACAGCAAGGGTGAATATCATCCGGTACCGTGTGCAGGATATCGTTACCACCCGCCTGTCGGACGGCCTGAAAGCGATCCTTCCGAATGAAGCGGAGGATATCGTAATGGCGGGGATGGGCGGCGAGCTGATCAAACAGATCCTCTCCGCTGCGCCATGGGTAAAGGAAGGGCAGAGAAGGCTGATTTTGCAGCCGATGACCTCGATCCTCCCGCTTCGCTGCTTTTTGTCGGAGCAGGGCTTTGCCATCCTGCGGGAACAGGCGGTTATGGAGGAAAATCACGTGTATACCGTTATACTTGCGCAGTATCAGCCGCAGGAAGTAGCTACCGGTGAACTGTATCCTTATATTGGCAAACTTGACGCCAAAACTGCGGACAACCGGGAATACATGTATCGGCTGGTTGCAGGCTTAGAAAAAAAAACACGCGGGCTTTGTCTCTCCGGCAAAAATAAGGATGCAGATGAATTAATCGAAATCATCCGCCAGATTCGAGAAATCGCGGACAAGGGGGAACAGCAATGATTTTCGTGGGGGACATATACGATTTTATCGACGGCATGGCGCCGTTTCATACGGCAATGGACTTTGATAATCCCGGCCTGCTGGTAGGCGGGCGTAATATGTCGGTTCAATCGGCGCTTCTTTCTTTGGACATTACCCCTGCGGTCGTCCGGGAAGCCAAAGAAGTGCAGGCTGATCTGATCATCAGCCACCATCCGGTCATCTTCCGTCCTCTGAAGCGTATCGATACGGATACCGCGCCGTATCTGCTTGCCAAATATGACATTGCGGCAATCTGTGCCCATACCAACCTTGACATGGCTGCGGAAGGGGTCAATACCTGCCTTGCGAAACGGCTGGGACTGAAAAACATCCATATGCTGAAGGAATATGGAAATACGGGTCTGCCGGAAGGCTTAGTTGGGGAAACGGAGCGGGAATATTCCCCCCGGGCGTTTGCCGAATTTGTCAGGGACGCACTCGGCTGTGACGGGCTTCGCTATACGGACGGAGGACGGGCCGTTTCAAAAGTAGGGCTTTGCAGCGGCGGCGGTGCCGATTTGGTTTATGATGCGGCGGAATACGGCTGCCAGGCTTTTGTTACCGGCGAAAGCAAGCATAATATTTTGCTGGATGCCGAAAATATGAGGGTGACTATGGTGGACGCGGGCCATTTTTACACGGAGGATGTCGTGATCGAGCCTCTCATGGAAAAGCTGCAAAAACAATTTCCTCAAGTCCGGTTTGCGAAATCAAAGCGGATGCATAGCCCGGCAAAAACCATCGGATGTACCCGTACAGGAGGAATTTAAATGGCTCTTGACGGAGCTTTTTTAAGACATATAAAAAAAGAAATAGAAGAAGCGGCTCTCGGCGCGAAGCTGGATAAAATTTATCAGCCGAACAGGGAAGAAATGGTTTTAACCTTCCGCACCCGAAGTGATACCATGAAGCTTCTGATGTCCGCAAGGGCGAACAGCGCACGGATTCACTTTACGCAATACGTGCCGGAAAATCCGAAGTCCCCGCCGATGCTCTGCATGCTTTTGCGCAAACGCCTGCTGGGGGCACGCCTTGCGGAGGTTCGCCAGCCGGGATTGGAACGGCTGCTGTGCCTGGATTTTGACGCGGTCAACGAGTTGGGTGACCCGGTCCGCCTGACGCTGGTCATGGAAATCATGGGGCGTTACAGCAATATTATTTTTGTGGATGAGAACGGAAAAATCATTGACGCTTTAAAGCGTGTGGATGCGGAAATGTCTTCCGAACGCCTTGTCCTTCCGGGGTTAACCTATCAGCTTCCCCCGCCGCAGAACAAGCTTTGCCTTTTACAGGCTTCCATGCGGGAAATTGAGGACGGATTACAGAGCATTCCGTCCGATATGGAGCTTTCCAAGGCGCTGCTGAATCATTTGCAGGGCCTTTCGCCGATAGTCTGCCGAGAACTTGCCTATTTGACCGGGCGGGGTAGTGACGTTACCGCCAAAACAATGACGGCGGAGCAGCGCGAACGACTCTTTTACTTCCTTGGAAGAATGGCCGAAACGGTGAAAAACAGGGATGGGAAGCCTTATATGGTGGTCAGCCCGGCGCAGAAGCCGATTGATTTTTCTTTTTTCAATATCGAGCAATATGGCCTGACCGCTGTGGTAAAATCGTATACGCGCTTTTCCGAGCTGTTGGATGCTTTTTATACGGAAAGGGATCGCATTGACCGTATGCGGGTGCGTTCCCAGGATTTGCTGCGCGTTTTAACGACGGCTTCGGAACGGCTCAGCCGGAAAATCAATCTTCAGCGCGCGGAGCTGTCGCGCTGCGCGGAGCGGGACACATTGCGTATTTACGGCGATATTCTCAGCGCCAATTTATATACAATCCCTAAGGGGGCCAGTTTCGTCGAATTGCAGAATTTTTATGAGGAAGATCTGCCGCTTGTAAAAATCAAGCTGAATCCTGCGCTTTCCCCGTCGCAAAATGCGCAAAAATATTATAAGGAGTACCACAAAGCCAGCACAGCGGAAAAAATGCTTGCGGTTCAAATCCAGCAGGCACAGCAGGAGCTGGAATATCTTGACACGGTATTTGATGAGCTTAGCCGTGCGGCAACGGAACGGGATTTGTCCGAAATTCGGGAGGAACTGACCGAGCAGGGCTACATCCGCGCGTCGAAAGGCCGCCAGAAACAGCTCGCGTCCATGGGGCCGATGGAGTTTGCGTCCTCCGACGGCTTCCTGATTCTGGTTGGGCGCAATAACCGCCAAAACGATCGCCTTACATTAAAACAGGCCAATAAAAACGATATCTGGCTTCATACCAAGAACATACCAGGATCGCATACCATTATTGTAACGCAGGGGCGCGATGTGACCGAAACCGCGATCTTCGAAGCGGCGAATCTGGCGGCTTTTTACAGCAGGGGGAAAGAATCCTCCAAGGTCCCGGTGGATTATACTGAGGTTCGCCATGTCAGCAAGCCGCAGGGGGCGAAACCCGGAATGGTCATCTACGTGAATTATAAAACCATCTACGTAACACCGGATTCCGGTTTAGTAGATTCTCTCAAGTCAAATTTTAATGGCAAACGAATGGAATCCGTGCTATAATATGGGACAAGTACGTTAGGGAAGTGTGCCAATGATAAAAGTGAAATCAGAGGATTTATTACGAGATACAATCCTTTTCGGTATAACAATTCTATTGATGTTAGCCGCCAATTTTTTAACCGTATTGGGCGGGGATTTTTGGAAAACCGCGGTTGACGTTTTGTTTTTTGCCATCATTTCTTTAAATATTGCAATTGCCGCCAGTTTGATTCGCAACGTCAGGCGTGATTTTGCGTTACTGATCTTTCTTCTCACTTATAACGTCCTGCTTATGGGGCGTGTGTATACCTCTTGGTTTGGGTATCATCATAAGCTTCTTCTTCTTTTGGAAGCGGACGATTTCTCGAAGCTGTTTCAGTCGCTGCAACTGGTGGCTCTTTCTTTGTTCTGCGTTTATTTTGCCTACCGGCTGGCAGGGCCGATTTTTCACAAACGCGAGTCCGCAATCGAGAAGCTCCACACGAAAGCGGTTTATAAAGACCATTTGCTCCCCCTTATCCGCCGGCTCAGTACAATTGTGCTGTATATCAGCTCGGTTCCATTCCTTTATATTCTATTTAAAACGGCGCTGGACGTTGTAAGGCATGGTTACCTGCAATCCTTTACAAATACATCGGATGTACCGTCCATTATCAGCCGGCTTTCCATGTTTTTTGTCCCTGCTTTTGCGGTTTTCCTTGCGACCCTGCCGAACAAGAAGCAGATGAAACTGCCGCTTGCGGTGTACAGCGTTTATATGCTGGCGTCCCTCTTTACGGGCAGACGGAATACCATTGTCTGCGAAGCGCTGATGCTTACCTTTTACTTTGTAATGCGCGATTCCCTTTTGGAAAAAGGCAAGCGGGTTATAAAAAAGAGAATGGTAGCCTATGTCGGGGTATTTGGCATAATTGCCATGTACTTTCTGCAGATGTTGGCGCTGGTTCGTTCAGGGGCTGAAGATACCCACCGCGGGCTGGGCGAAATGCTGGTCAGCTTTATTGATTCCCAGGGAGCGAGCTTCCGTGTGATCGTACAGACCGTGAACCATATCCAATCGTTTAACCCGTCTACGACCTATTTGTATTTGTTTTATCCTTTCGAGCTGTTCGTACACAATAATGTTGTTACCCGCACGTTGTTCGGGTTTACTCCGATTATCGAAGTGCAGAATTCCGAATTCGTCCAGACAACGCATAATTTTGGTCATGCGTTAACCTATATGGTCGATCCGGACCGTTATCTTTCCGGCGGCGGCTTCGGTACCTCCTATGTGGCGGAGGCGTATGTTGCTTACGGTATTCTGGGCGTTATTTTCGTCAGTGCAATGATCGGGCTGATCTTCCGCTTTTTTGCTTCTTTATTAACGCACAACTGGGTTGTTATCACCTGCGGTTTGCTTGCCGTTAAGAGCTTCGTGTATATCCCGCGTAATTTTGCGTTTTTATGGGTTACCGATGTGTTCAATATCACGTATATCTGTTTCTATGCTGCGATTTATCTAGCGGCGCTGTTTATCGCAAAGGGAACGCATGTCCGGCGGACGCATAGGGATGTTCCCGACCCTCTTGTACTGGAGGAACGAATTTGAAACTGCTGCTTTTACTTACGACTTCTTTTCCGTATGACAACGGCGAAGAATTTTTACTCAATGAAGTAAATTATATCAAAGGCTTTGATAAAGTGCTTGTATGCCCTTGTAACTTAAAAAAGGATTCCGCAGTCACGAAAAAACTGCCGGATTCCATATCCTGTTATTCTCTGAAAATAAGCGACAGCGGTAAGGGCGCGTACGCCTCGCTTTTGTGCAAGCCCTATATATGGTGCGAGCTGAACCATTTATGGAAATCCGGCTCGTTTACCGCCGCGAAAGCGCACGAAATGCTTTACTTTATGAAACGCGCGTTTGAAATTTACGGTGCGCTCTCCAAGATCGAGGAGCTTCGTGCCGCGGATGAAGTGACCATTTACAGCTATTGGCTGTTCGACGCCGCAGCAGCCGGCGTGCTGCTCGCGAAGGATTTGAAGCGCCAGGGGAAAAAGGTGCTGCAGATTTCCCGCGCCCATCGTTTTGATATATACAACGAATTTGCGAAATATAATTATATTCCGATGCGGGAATTTATTTTGAGCCATATTGACCGCGTCCTGCCCTGTTCGGCTTCCGGTACAGAGTATATTCGCGGCCAGTTTCCGCAGTATGCCGAAAAAATCCGTCCCGCCTTTTTGGGAACCTCTGATCACGGAGAAAACTACGGCAGTAGGGAAAACGGTTTCCACATTGTTTCCTGCTCTTTTATGGTGCCGGTCAAACGCCTTCACTTAATTGTTGAAGCGCTTCAAAAGGCGGATTTCCCCATTTTGTGGACGCATATTGGATCCGGGCCACTCAACGATGAGATAAGGGCAATGGCTTCCAGGCTTCCCTCCTGCGTCCAAACGGAATGGAAGGGGCAGATGGATAATGCCTCCATTATGGATTATTATAAAACCACCGCGATTTCCGCCTTTGTGAACGTCAGTGCCAGCGAAGGTATTCCGGTTTCTATTATGGAGATCAGTTCGTTCGGCGTACCGGTGATTGCAACGGATGTCGGCGGCACAGGGGAAGCGGTCATAACTGGCGAAAACGGGTATATTTTGCCGGCGGACTTTTCCCCGGAAATGCTCCTGTCGCGCCTGCGCGCGTTAAAGGAGCTTCCCAACGGGGAATACGCGCGGCTTTGCCAAAACGCGCGCAAGTTGTGGAATGAAAAATTTAATGCGCAGCGAAATTACGAAAAATTTTATAAGGAGATCAGTCAATGGATTTGATGTATCTCACTTTTCAGGAGGATGCTCCGCTGTATTTGGGCGTAAAAAATAAGATTGAAGGCCAAATCAGCGCGTTCGAAAAGCTGGGTTATCGGGTAACCTGTTCCATGTGGCAGAACAGCCGTTTTCGTTTCTTTGGTGCGGATTCCTTTGAAAAACCGCTTGACCCGGCAAAAAGGCTTATGAAACAGATGGCTGCCATTGCGAATGAATATATCGGCAGGCATCCGTTTGATGTTTTATATATGCGGCTCGACCGTATCAGCTTCGATGTGATTCGAATCTGTAAAACCGCACGGGCGAATCATGTGAAAACCATCGTGGTGGAAATCCCGAATTATCCTTATTTGGCGGATTATGTACGCAATATAAAGTATGCCAAGTCGCTGGGTGGGAAAGTCAAAACGGCGGCAAAGGTTGCGGTGACGGTGCTGGACGACCGGCTGTCTGGCAAAGAGCTGAAGAAGTATATTGACGCGGTTGTACTGTACGGAAACAAGGCGGATTCCTTCTTTGGGGTAAAAGCCATGAACGGCGACAACGGGATTAATATTGATCGGATTGAACCGATTCCACATTGTGCGGACACCGCCAAGGATATTGCGATCCTCGGAGTGGCCGGTACGCTCTGGTGGCAGGGCTATGACCGGATTTTACAAGGCATGAGCATATACAAACAGAAGCATACCGACGATCTGGCGCTGAAATTTGTGCTGGTCGGCGGGGATAAGACGGAGATGCCCGAATTCCACGCGTTGGTGGAAAAACTGGGCTTGTCCGATGACGTTACCTTTTGCGGATTTAAAAAAGGAAAAGAGCTTTCCGATATTTACAAAACAGTAGATGTCGGCGCTTCCTCGCTGGGGTGCTACCGCAGGGGGCTGACGCGCTGTTCATCCTTAAAGGCGCGGGAATACTGCGCAGCGGCTCTCCCGTTCCTGTACGCCTATGACGATGCAAAGCTGAGGGACGATACGCCCTTTGCCCTGCGCCTTCCGAACGACGAATCACCTGTCGATATGGATAAGGTGGTTGAATTTGTCCAGCGCTGCAGGAAGGATGCCTCTATTGCAAAGAAAGAGCGTGAATTTGCTGAAAAAAACTACGATTGGAAAACAATTATGAAGCAGGTTCTTGAATTTGCCGGTGCTTCAATGAAATAAAACAGAATTTTATTTGGAGGATAACATATGGAATTATTCGTAAGTTTTTCAGAAGTAATGGACTTTTTTAAGAAAACCAGGCTCCGATTTTTAATTGTAGTGGCTGTGTTCGGCATTGTATTCGGCCTGATGCCGCTGAAATTTGTAAAGCATGTGTATACTTGTGATACGACGATCGTGATATCCTGTGAGGTGCCGGAGGATGCTAAAACCGATTACCGGCTCCAATATACCAGTATTTTAAACAGCCGCGTGCAGACGGCGATCGCGATGGCTTCCGGTAAGGAAATTATTACGCACACCGCACAAAAACTTGGAATTGACGAAAAAGAAATCAATTCGATTTCTGCTACACAGGTGAATACCGCACCGGTCGTAAAGCTGACGGCGAACACCCCGAACGCAGATATTGCGGACCGCGTTGCGAATACCGCTGCGCAGGTTCTTTCGGAAAGGTTGACCGCCGCTTTCCCGTCGCCGAAGTTATCCGCTATTGTCAGCGACAAGGCGATTCCGGCGGAGCACCAGTCCTATAAGGCACAAATGATTAAGGCCGGCTTTTTGGGACTGATTATTGGCTTTATCTTGTATGTTTGCTATGGAATTCTGAAAATATTGACCGACAAGACAATCCGCAACAGCCATTATGTAAGCGAGGCTTTAAATACAAAGCTGCTGGGTACGGTGCCGCAGGACAAGGAGGAATCGAAAAAGGATGACAGCTACCGAAAGCTGCGTGCTGCGGTGGAATTCAACGCCGCCGGCAAAAAGAGTTTTCTTGTTACCGATGTCTGCGAGCACGACGGCGCCGCTTCCGTTGCGGTGGGCCTTGCCCGCGCCCTGAGCTTTTCCGGGAAGTCCGTACTTTTGATGGATGCGGACCTGCGTGACAGCGGAATAACGGAAATACTGAAAACCAAGCCGGAGCATACCATTTCGGATGTTTTGAAGGGGACCTGCACAGCGGAACAGGCTGTGACAAAGACCGCGATTACCGGATTAAGCCTTGTTTCCGGCGCTGACGCGACACAGAACCCGGCGGACTTATTGTTCTGCGATGAATTTAAAACGCTTGCAAAAAAATTCGAACAGCAATTTGATTATGTAATTATCCATACGCCTTCCGAAGTGAGTTATCCGGACGCGGATAATATTGCGGCGCATGCCGGGTCCGTTATCATGGTTGCAAAATATGGTTCCACGCCCTATCAGGAATTTAAGGATTCCTTTAAGCGCCTGGGGGCGGCCGGTGGACATATTATCGGCTTTGTCACTACGGATGTCTAAAATTTCTATTCCTGAAGCAGAAATAGAAATAGAATAAATGTTGAGAGCCTGAAAATCACTCAATGGTGCTTTTCAGGCTCTTATCTTTGTCATAAAAAATCCCCCGGCGAAGCGGGGGATGGGTATTAGGATGAAAGTGTTATAGGATCAGGCTTCAAGACTAAGGATATTTTTAATGGCGTCCTGCTGCTCAAATAGGGTACAACCGCCCAGGTGGCCCGCCTGTAAGAGGTTTGCCGATTGCAATTTCTGAAACAATGGGGATTGTAGGGCTTCCATAAGCGAATGGTCTTTCAGGCTGGTGTCGGAGAAGGGGGAAAACGGACAGGGTTCCGCCCCGCCTGCAGCATTAATATGGAAAAAACCTCTGCCCGCTGCAAGGCAGCCGCCGGTGGATTTTTCATCCCCGGGGAAAGACAAGAAAACCATTTTTCCAAATGCCGTTTTCAGTTTCTTCTGGCTGGCGGCAAGCTGTTCCCGCTCTTCGGCGCTTAGAGTAAGCGATTCAGTAGATTCCTGTGCGGGGACATATTCAACGAATAAGACCAGTTTGCAGTCCTTGCGGGAAAGGGAGGCTATAAAATCATCACTTGTGACCGTTTGCAGGTTTTGGGAAGTCACGGTGATGGAAACGCCGTAAAAAATCCCTTTTCTTTTCATTTGCTCGATCGAATCGTTTAAAAGGGAGAAAATTCCTTTACCCCTGCGCTTGTCCGTTTGAACGGAATCACCTTCCATACTGAAAATGGGGATCAAATTCCGCCTGAATTCGAAAAGCCCGATCGCCTTTCGGTCAAATAACGTTCCATTCGTAAAAACCGGAAAAATAATATTGTGAAACAGGGATGCCTGCTGTAAAACATCTGTCCGCATCAGCGGTTCTCCGCCGGCTAAAAGGATAAAGGAAATCCCCAGCTCCGACGCTTCCCGAAAGATTTGTTTCCATTGTTCCGTGGTTAGCTCCTCTTGTTTGAAATTTTCGCCGCAGGCGTTGTTTGCCCGGGCGTAGCAGCCCTTGCAATGTAAATTGCATTGCGATGTAATGCTGGCAATCAGGAAAGGGGGGATATGGTGCCCGGCTTCTTCCGCTTTCCGCCGTTTTTTTGCGTTCTCGCTCTGCGATAATATAAATTTTGCAATAAATGCGCTTTCCAGAGGGTTCTTTACGGAGGCTTTCAATGCCTGATGGATGATACCTTCCACCGCGCTACTTAAGTATTCTGTTTGTTCATTCATCTGTGTTTCCTTCTTTGAAAAGTAGTTTGAATTCTGTTTCCAAAAGCACCTTCCGCTCGGACGGATTTTCAAGATGAATCCCCGTGTAACGATAAAAGGAATCGGAACGATAGAAAATGAGCTGTAAAAAAGAGATCAGCTGATAGGCGATGATCCTGCATTCCGCTTCGCTTTTTTTGTTCCCGTAATATTCCCGGATGGTTGGGAGAATATGGTTAGGTATTTCAATTTCGCTCTGCAGCAGAAGATAGGGGATGTAGATTTTTGTAAAACGACGGAATTTAACGACCAACTCACAAATTTCCCAGAGCATGTTCCACAGGCGGTTCAAAGGGGGAATATTTGTGTTGCTCGCTGCAAAAATATCCCCGGCCGAATCCTGCATTATTTGGTCGATTGCCGTTTTTAACAGCTCATCCTTGGATTGGAAACAGTAATTAATCATGGCGACATTTACACCGGCTTTGGAGGCGATTTTCCGGGAAGTTATTTCTTCCGGTGTTTCCGATTCATTTAAAAGCTGTATTGCTGCCTGAACAAGAACCTGCATTACTTTTTCCTTATGCATGAATATCACCACTCGAAAATGAGTTTAAAACATGTTTAATATTTGCTTAATATACTATATTTCCTTTTTTTAGTCAACTTGAAAAGAGAGAATTCGGGGAAAATGAAAATTGCGTAATTGCTGAAATTTTTGTGAAAATCTGTAAAAAAAGGGAAATAGTTACCCCCGCACAGCAGGGGTAACTATTTTGACCGAAAGGCAAATCGCCAAACGCTATTAACGATCTGATAGATAAAGTGATAAGCGAAATTAAGCAAATTTTGTGTTTCGTTGCTTTTGATTTAACTGTTTTGCTCGAATTATTTTGCTTTGCTGAAATAATTTAACCAACAACATAGACAATGCCCGCATAGACGCTGAAATCAGCATCTATGCGGGCCCGGATTGGCAGGGGCAGAAGGACTTGAACCCTCGGCACGTGGTTTTGGAGACCACTGCTCTACCAACTGAGCTATACCCCTATCTAAGTGTTTTAAGTTGCGTTTAATATTCTATCATTTTCCCTTTTTTATGTCAATACTAAATTCTACACTTTTAGTAACTTATGCAAAGTTTAACAGATTAGGCTTGACATATTCCGGCACAGTATGTATAATGATTTTTATGTAATATGACTTACACGAATACCCCTGCCGTATGGCGGATGGGAGGGAAAAGATAAATGGCTGAGATTAGAATTAAAGACAACGAGTCTCTGGACAGCGCCCTAAGAAGGTTTAAGAAGCAGTGCGCGAGAGCGGGAGTCATTGCTGAGGTTCGTAAGAGAGAAGCTTATGAGAAGCCTTCCGTTAGACGTAAGAAGAAATCCGAAGCAGCCCGCAAGCGTAAGTATAAGTAAGCTGGGACAGAAAAACAAATGTCATAGGAAAAGCGGGCTTGATTGCCCGCTTTTTTAGCTTGATTTTCATTTCTGCGAAACGGAGGTATTGCTTTGGCATTATTTTTGCCTACCGCTGCTGTGGATAAGGTGTTGGATATTACTCCGGAGCTTATTCGCGCTATGAAAGCCAGGGCTATTATACTGGATGTGGACAATACGCTCGCCGTTCATGGATCGCAGGAGCCGTTTGAGGGAACGATTGAATGGACCCGTACCATGCTGGAAAATGGAATTGATATTATTATTATGTCAAACAATTTTAAACGGCGTGTTGCGCCCTTTGCCGCAAAATACGGGCTGCCGTTCATGTATCTTTCCTTGAAACCCCTTCCACTGGCCTATCATCGCGCAATACGAAGAATGGGCGTAAAACACAGCGAGGTTGTTGTTGTCGGGGATCAGGTTTTTACGGATGTGATCGGTGCGAACCTGTCCTTTATGAAATCAATTCTTCTTGTCCCCACGGGTAAGGAACAATCAATATCCTTTGCAATCCGCCGCTTTTTAGAAACTCCGATCCGATACATAGTGAAAGCCACGAAACGTGGGAAAGAATACTTTGAATAAGGGGAAATCAGGATGGGCAAAAAAAGAGTTCTTGTTCTTCTCGGGCCAAACCTGAATATGGTCGGTGTGCGTGAGAAGGGTGTTTATGGGGATGAAACAGCGGAAAGCATTAACCTTCAAATTGTGGAAAATGCAAAAAAGTTGAATTATGACTGCGACATTTACCAGTCCAATCATGAGGGCGATCTGATCGACAAAATCCATAGTGCAAGCGGGGTTTATCATGGCGTCGTTATTAACGCCGGGGCCTTGACGCATTACAGCTATGCGCTGCGGGATGCCATTGCAAGCGTTCGGATTCCTTTTGTGGAAACACATATGAGCAATATCTATGCGCGCGAAGATTTCCGCCATAAAAGCGTAATTTCGGAAGTGTGTGCCGGGCAGATTGCTGGATTTGGAAAAAACAGTTATTTTCTTGCGCTCGCTGCGCTGAAGGATCTTATGTAGGGCAAAAATATCTTGAAAAAATATGTGAAATATTATAAGATATGAGATGGAAAAACTAGTTTGGAGGATAAAATCATGATATCAGCAGGTGATTTTCGAAACGGCGTTACCTTTGAGTTAGACGGCAACGTTGTATCTATTATTGAATTTCAGCATGTTAAACCGGGTAAGGGCGCGGCTTTTGTCCGTACAAAAATCAGGAATGTGATTACCGGAAGCGTTACGGAAAGAACATTCAATCCGAATGATAAGTATCCGACCGCGTTTATTGAGCGCAGAGATATGCAATATCTTTACAACGACGGGGATCTTTATTATTTCATGGACTCGGAAACTTTCGAGCAGATTCCAATTAACAAGAGCGTTTTAAGTGATAACTTTAAATTTGTTCAGGAAAACATGATCTGTAAGGTTCTTTCCTATAAAGGCAACGTTTTTGGAGTTGAGCCGCCGAATTTTGTCGAACTCAAAGTTACAAAAACAGATCCCGGCTTCAAGGGTAACACCGCAACAAACGCATTAAAGCCTGCTACAGTTGAAACCGGTGCGCAAATCAATGTTCCTCTGTTTATTGAGGAAGGCGAAATGATTCGTATTGATACGCGCACAGGCGAATATATGGAGCGCGCGTAACCAACAATAAGCTTGTTATAAACAAGCTTTATAAGGAGGTATAATTATGACAAACAAAGAGAAGGTCTCCTATATTCGCGGACTGGCTGAGGGCCTGGAGCTTGATGAAAGCAAAAAAGAGGTCAAGGTGATTAATGCGATTATTGACCTGCTTGACGACATGGCTCTTTCTATTGCGGAGATGCAAGAAAGCTTTGATGATATGACAGATCAGCTTGATGCTGTCGATGAAGATCTGGGAGCTTTGGAAGACGATTTCTATAGTGACGATGATGATGAGGACGACGACGGGGAATGCTATTATGAGGTAACCTGTCCGAATTGCCATGAAACCATATGCCTGTCGGAGGATATCGTTGAAGACGGCCAGATGGATTGCCCGAATTGTGGCGAGTCGCTGGAATTCGATCTTGACGAAGACGGCTGCGAATGTGGTTGCGATTCCGACTACTGCGATCACGAATAATTCAAAATTTCTTTATGTTTTGAAAGGGAGCACTGCGTGAGCAGTGCTCCTTCTAGCGATTGGCATTTGTTTCTTTCTAAAAATAAGAAATAGATACTTTTTGCTTGTGTTAAGAGGAGAAAAGAATGAATTTAACGAAGAAATTAACTGCATTTTCTTTGACAGTATGTATGTTAGCATCGGTATTGTCCGGTTGTACGGGTATGTCTTCGACTGCTTCTAGCCAAGCGAGTGCGCCGGAACCGAGCCAGCCTGCTTCCAGCACACAATCCGCCTCGCGGAAAACAACGATAAAAATTGCCACACTAAAAGGGCCGACAGGGCTGGGCATGCTTCAGCTTATGAGCAAGAACGATGCCAAAACCGCAGCGGAAGCGTATGAATTCACACTTGTAAATTCACCGGATGAAATCGTGTCGAAAATCTCTAAGGGCGAAGTCGATGCGGCTGCGGTGCCGACCAATCTTGCGGCCGTGCTATATAATAAAACGAACGGGAAAGTCCAGATGGCCGCAGTAAACACGCTCGGCGTCTTGTCTATCTTGACGAACGGGGAAACCATCAACAACATAAAGGATTTAAAGGGCAAGACGGTTTATTCCTCCGGCCAGGGGTCTGTTCCGGAGTACGCGTTTAACTATATCCTGAAGCAAAACGGGTTGACCGTCGGCAAGGACGTTCAAGTGGAGTATAAAGCGGAGCATGCGGAGCTGGCTGCGCTGGTTATCGCCGGAAAGGCAAAAATTGCCCTGCTGCCCCAACCATTTGTCTCACAGGTAATGGCGAAGAACAAGAATGTGAAGGCTTCGCTGGATTTGACAAAAGAATGGGATACCGTGTCCGGTGGAAAAAGTGTGCTCACGATGGGCTGCTTAATTGTCCGCAAGGATTTTGTGGAGAAGAATAAGGCGGCCTTTGACACATTCCTTGACGAATATAAACAGTCGACGGAGTTTACCAATTCCAATATAGAGGAAGCGGCCGCGCTGTCGGAAAAATATCAGATTATGCCAGCGGCGGTTGCGAAAAAGGCGATTCCAAGCTGCAATATTGTCTATATGGACGGCAAGGAAATGAAAACAAAAATTCCTGATTTCTTAAATATTCTCTACACAGCCAACAAGAAGTCCGTTGGAGGTAGTTTGCCGGGTGAAGACTTCTATTACAAAAAATAAAGGATTGTTCCGGTACAAAACAATAAGGAAGCTGTTTGCCGCCGTATTTTGGCTTTGTGTATGGCAGCTGATTTATTTCGCAGTTCGGCAGGAGATACTCATTGTATCTCCTGTTCATGTTTTGCAAAAACTCATTGCTCTTTCCAAGGAGAGCACTTTTTGGTTGACCGCATTCTTTTCCATGACCCGTATTTTGGAGGGCTTTCTTCTCGGAATTTTTACGGGAAGCCTATTGGCGATTTGCACATGCGTTTCCAGCATGTTGTATGATATTTTTCATCCGGTAATCAGCATCATTAAGGCTACGCCGGTCGCTTCCTTTATCATCCTCGCGCTGGTCTGGATTCCTTCCGCCCATGTGCCGGCCTTTACCTCTTTTTTGATGGTCACGCCGATTGTGTGGGCAAACGTGTTTCAGGGAATTGAGAAGACGGATGAAAATCTGCTGCAAATGGCCGCTGCTTACCGGTTCGGCACGGTAAAGACGGTTCGGCGCGTGTATATTCCCTCCATTATGCCGTATTTTACGGCTGCCTGCACAACGGGGCTGGGCCTTGCGTGGAAAGCGGGCATCGCCGCGGAAGTGCTGGCAAATACCCCTTTATCGGTCGGCGGTCAGATATACAATTCGAAAATTTACATTGAAACCGACAGCCTGTTTGCGTGGACGGTTGTAGTTGTTGCCATGAGTGTGCTTTTGGAATGGCTGATGGTCCGTTTTATGAAAACGATGGGACAAAAATATAATGTTGAGCAATGATGGGAAAGTGTAAATTGGAAATCATCAACCTTACGAAAACATATAATGACAAAAACATATTTGATCATTTTTCCTTAACCCTGCCGGAAAAGGGGACAGTCTGCCTTTACGGCCCTTCTGGGTGCGGAAAAACGACGCTCTTAAATTGCATAGCGGGCCTGGAGCCCTATGATTCCGGCGTGATTGCCGGGGTGGAAAAACGAAAAATAGCGTACCTCTTTCAGGAAAACCGGCTTTTGCCTTGGATTTCCGCGGCGGAAAATATTGCAGCCGTTCTTCGGGGCAATGAAATACAAAACCGGGAAGAGGCGAGAATTTGGATGCGGCTTGTGGGCTTGGAAGGAGAGGAAGACAAACTGCCCGCACAGCTTAGCGGCGGCATGAAGCGCCGTGTGGCGATTGCCCGCGTGCTTGCGTACGGCGGAGATCTCTTTCTGCTGGACGAGCCTTTCCGGGGGCTTGATCCCGAAAGCAAGGAGCAAATGATCTCTCTCATTAAACAGAGAACCAATGATGCGCTGAAAATACTGGTAACACATGATAAACAGGAAGCGGAAATTCTTGCGGATGTTACTTATATTTTGAGCGGGCCACCAGTTAAAATTGACAAAAAAATTGAGAGAAATTTGTAAGAGGTTATGTAGTTAATCAATTCTTCATAATTTCGCTCTTTCTTTCGTAATAGGTTTGTGTTATACTAAACCGGTTAAATTTCTTTTGGTAGGAGTATATTCACATGAAGAATCGAAAAGCAACATTTGGAAATTCTTTCATACAAATTATAATAGATATTCTCTGTGTGTTTTTCAGCTATTGGATTGCCTTTATTTTGCGTTATGATGGCCAGATTTTTCCCAGAGACTATGATTTAGAGTCTTTTAGAGCATGGATGCCCTGGATAATCGGTATTTATATCATCAGCTTTTTTTTATTCCGTTTTTATTCAACAATGTGGCAATTCGCAAGCCTGGACGAGCTTTTGCTAATCTTTTATGGGACAACCTTTGCCGCTCTGATTGTTACAATTACAGGTTTTACTTTTTCCCAGCAGATATCCTGGCAAATCCTGCATGTCCGGCGTTTCCCGTGGGGCGTTTACATTATGGCTTGGGTAATTGCCATTTTTCTGGTCGGCGCGTCGCGGTTCAGCTTCCGTTTGGTTCGGCGGATGAAGCGGAAAAGCCAGATTAACAAGCAGGATCCTGAAGAGTTCCACCGCGTTATGGTTATCGGCGCGGGGGAAATGGGTTCCATGGTTATCAAGGATATGAAAAACGCGCCGGAAAGCAAGGGGATTCCGGTTATCGCAATTGACGACGACCGGCGGAAAAGAGGGACGCGGATTCATGGCGTAAAGGTCGTGGGCGGCCGGGAAAGTATCCCAAAAATGGCGGCTCGGTATAATATCGACCAAATCCTCCTGGCAATCGCGTCAGCAAAAAAAGAGGAAAAGCAGGCTATCCTGAATATCTGTGCAAAAACAGGCTGCCAGCTGAAAACCATCCCCGCGCTTTATGAAATCATTGAGGACAGCGCCGATCCGCTTAAAATACGCGATGTGGATATTATCGACCTGTTGGGCAGGGACGAGATCCATTTGAATACAGAAGAAATTAGCGGATACCTCAAAAACAAGACCGTACTGGTGACGGGCGGCGGCGGATCGATCGGCAGCGAGCTTTGCCGCCAGATAGCTTACTTTAATCCGAAAAAACTGATCATATTTGATATTTATGAAAACAATGCTTATGATTTGCAGAATGAACTTTTGATGCGCTTTAAGCATTTGAATCTGGAAGTCCTGATCGGCTCCGTCCGCGACAAAGCCAGAATCGAGCATATTTTTTCTGTTTGCAGGCCGGACGTTGTTTTCCACGCGGCGGCGCACAAGCATGTGCCGTTGATGGAGCTCAGCCCGGGCGAAGCGGTGAAAAATAATGTTTTTGGTACGCTCAATGTCGCGGAGATGTGCGATAAATTTGGCGTAAAGCGCATGGTGCTGATTTCTACGGACAAAGCGGTCAACCCGACCAATATTATGGGTGCGACCAAGCGCATATGCGAATTGATTATTCAGTATTACAGCCGACACAGCAAAACGGATTACGTGGCTGT
Organism: Caproiciproducens galactitolivorans; assembly: GCF_029266045.1. NCBI lineage: Bacteria > Bacillati > Bacillota > Clostridia > Eubacteriales > Acutalibacteraceae > Caproiciproducens > Caproiciproducens galactitolivorans. The sequence continues at coordinate 21,274 of NZ_JAJUFJ010000013.1, forward strand.
CCGCTTCGGCAACGTGCTTGGCAGCAACGGCAGCGTGATTCCGCTTTTTAAAAAGCAGATTGCGAACGGCGGCCCGGTTACCGTAACACATCCGGATATCATCCGTTATTTTATGACCATTCCCGAGGCAGCCCGGCTGGTTATTCAGGCGGGCGGAATGGCGCACGGCGGGGAAATCTTTGTTTTAGATATGGGGCAGCCTGTAAAAATCGTTGATTTGGCGCGCAATTTGATTCGCCTTTCCGGTTTGCAGCCGGATATTGACATCAAAATCGTGTATACAGGTCTCCGTCCCGGTGAAAAGCTGTATGAAGAGCTGCTTTTGGACAGCGAAGGAGGATGCCAGAAAACAAGCCATGAGCTGATTTACATCGGCACCCCGATCCCCTTTAATGAAGAAACCTTTATCAGCCAGATTGAGCAGCTTAGAAAGGTTGCCGGTGTCGATAATGTGAAAATGATGGAGATTGTCCACGAGTTAGTGCCAACGTATACCGGCCATGCCGAGCAAACGGATGCACTTGCAAATTAAGCCTTGAAATAAATCCAAAGAGAAACCCGCAGCCAATGAATGAATGGACTGTACCCGATTGAACAGACAAAGGGATAAAAGCCTTGTCGCAGAATAGCTCAGATTTAGGCGGCCTTGCTCCGTATTTCGGACGGAGTGAGGCCGTTTTTCATGTTAATACGTCATAATTGTAAAATTGCACATATTCAGCTACTGCCTGTTACTTCAGCGCGACTGGAAAACTTGGTACGGTATAAACATTCCGTTTTTAGCGCACCAAAGAAATTTTCCATAGCTGCATTGTCATATGGACAACCGGGGCTGGACATGGATGACTGAAGGTACTCTTGACTCAGGTCAAAGTATGCTTGAGAGGTGTATTGAGATCCTTGGTCGCTGTGGAGAGTAAGTCCATCAGCGACTTTCTCTTTTTGTAAGGCGTCTCGGCTCGGATGGTATCAGTCACTAGTGAGGCAGTCATATCATTACACCGATACGATAGGCCAAAACCATTTTGCCACACAGGTTTACTACCGCACATAGATACAACATTCCTTTTACAGTAGGAATGTAGGTAATATCGGTAACCCAGAAATGATTGGGCAAGGATTGCTCAAATATTCTCTGCAACAGATTTGGATATTTATGTACTGCTTGTTTGTAATGACGCCGACGTATTTGTGAAAGCAAGTCATACTTCGCATGATGCGCAGAATGGCTTTTAAGTTGACGTTCTTTCCGGTCTGCCGCTGAATCCAACGGCGCACTCGGCGGCAACCGTAGGTTTGTTTGCAGCGCTGTTGACAATCCAGTATCAAATCCGTTAACCATTGATCCTTCGCTGCTTTTGTTTGTCGGTTTCGCCAAGCATAGTAGCCACTGCGGGAAACCTCAAGCGCATTACACATGGCCTCAATGTTATATTTACCACGGAACCGTTCAATGACACGATATTTTAGCTTCACTTCCTTCCAACTTCGGATAGAAAATTTTGCAGTAATTCTACTTTCATCCGCAATTCAGCCAATTCGTTGTTATAACGTGTTTTTTCGTCCGCTATGTTTTTTCGTGGCCTGCCTTTAGGAAGAGGTTTATACCCGTTGGCAATCAAGCGCGCCTTCCGATGTTGGCGGCTGTCCAAACTGTTTGATTTGATATTTTGTTAGTCCATAGCTTTCTCCTATTTCTCGGTTCGTTTCTCCAGCTACCTTTCGACGGAATACCTCGCTTAACATTTCTAATTTTGTATATTTTCTGGGCATAAAATTACCTCCTGTTGTACTTTCCATTCTACAACAGGAGGTCTCTTTTTTTACTGTCTGTTTTCTGGGGGATAGTCTACTGAACTATTCTGCGACAGGGTTTTTATTCCTTTGTCTGTTCAATCGGGAACAGTCCACACATAACGGCGCTTTGGCGGCTTTTTCTTCATGCTTGAATCTTTTACACAGAAGGATCCCTCCAACCCGTACAGTGTGGAGGAGCGGCTTTACCATGCCTTGGATATTCACGACGATTTTAGGAAGTACGGTCATCGAATCGCCGCATGGCTTTTTTTACGCCTTTATTCTTGATGAAAGCCGGAGACAAGCAGCTGGAGGACACACCGCAGAACGTCGTGCGGGGAATTTGCCGTAAAATCAGCGCCGGCGACCTCCGCGCGTCCGTATCCGTAAAGGCAGCCTACAAACGGAATCCCGTTCTGCCGTGCGGCGTCGCTGTCAAACCGACGGTCGCCAACCATGCAGGCGGCGTCCGGCCGGACTTTTTCGAGCAGGCGGCACAGCGAATCCGCCTTGGTTCCGTTGCCCTCCAGCGGCTGAATCAAATCGATCAGGCCGGTCAGATGAATTGCGTCAAGCACATCTTCGATGTGCGCCTGGGTAGCATTGGAGCACACAGCCGTCAGAATGCCCAAATTCCGCAGGTCCTGCAGCATTTTTGCCGTTCCATCGAATGCCTTTCCGTATTTTTTCATCAGATCGGATTCGTTCCGGACGATTTGACGGGAATACGCGCGACAGATCTCCGGACTGCACCCATCCAGAAGCCTTTTTTCAATCTCTTGGGGAGAAAGGCCAATCAGCGCGATGATCTCTGCGTCGGACACATCGGGGCGCCCCAAGTCCAGAAGTGTCTTTCGGTATGCCTTTACGGCGTAAAGCTCTGTTTGATTCAAAGTTCCATCCACGTCAAATATTGCCAGCCTTTTCATATACCATCCTCCTTGTATAATGTATTTGGGTTTTAAAGGGTACCCATAACCCTTGAAAGCTTGGCCATTATGGGAGATAATGGCAGTCTGGGAAAGAATGGCGTCGTGTGCCTCCCTTGGGCCGTGGGCTCGTGATTGAAAGCCTGACGCCTCTTCCGGTAAGCAGGCCGCGAATAAGTTGGATGTCGCGGAGCAACGCTCCGGTCTCGTATCTCCCACAAGGCTGCGGCACTTAGCGGTAAAGAGGAAAACACTCGCCCAAATACAAAAACGAAGGACGCCGCCATGAATTATCTTGGAATAGATATAGGCAAAAACAACCATGTAGCCAGCATGATAGGCGAGGACGGGAAACCGGTGTTCCGCGCTTTTTCCTTTTCGAACGCCACGGAAGGCGCGGAGAGCCTGTTTGCAAAGCTGGAGGCCCACAACGTCCATAAGGACGAGCTTGAGATTGGTCTGGAAGCGACCGGTCATTACTGGCTGCCGGTATATTCATACCTTCATGACAAGGGCTGCAAAATCCATGTAATCAACCCCATCCAGATGGACGGATGGCGCAAGGGCGTAGAGATCAGGAAACGCAAAACCGACGTCATAGGCTCGATGCTGATCGCCGAGTTTGTGCGCTACGGCGATTTCATTGAGGCGCGGTTGCCGGAAGAGGCTATTTTTTCGCTCAAGAACCTGACGAGATTCCGTAGCTACCTGGTTGATTCCATCGGAGATCTTAAGCGCAAGATTATCTGCGTGCTTGATCAGGTATTTCCGGAATATCAAAGCGTTTTTGTCGATGTTTTCGGAAAAACCTCAAAGGAAATCCTGCTTCAGTTTGGCAGCCCTGCGGAATTGGAGGAGGTTTCCGCCGAAACACTCGCCGAGCTGCTGGCTGATCTGAGCCGCAGGAAGATTGGCTTTGAGAAAGCGGAGAAGCTCAGCCGCGCCGCCGCATCTTCCTTTGGCGTAACCTTCTGCCGCGACAGTTTTGCCTTCCAGCTCCGTATGCTGATTGAACAAATCAAGTACATAGAGTCGCAGGTGAAGGACACCGAGGCTGAAATCTGCGCAATTATGGACAAGCTGAGTTCGCCGATAACCACCGTTCCCGGCATCGGGAAAAAGCTTGGTGCGGTCATTTTTGGGGAAATCGGTGATATCGGCAAGTTTGACTACGCTTCGAAGCTTGTTGTTTTTGCAGGAATCGATTCCGCCGTTAACCAATCCGGCGAATTTGAGGCATCAAACAACCATGTGAGCAAGCGCGGTTCTCCGTATTTGAGGCGGGCGCTTTATCAGGCTGCGTTGGTCGCCGCAGTCGGCAAAAGCCCGGACCCCGTTCTATCCGCTTTTTACCGCAAAAAGCTTACGGAAGGCGAGCATCACGAAACCAGCGTCGTAGCGGTGGCACGCAAGCTCTGTTATATCATCTATTCAGTTCTTAAGGAAGACCGGCCTTTCGAAATCAGAAATTCGTAAAAATCGTATCCGTTTTTCGGCCTGCTCCGTCAGGCTTTTTTGTGTTGCCCTTTTTTCTTTTAACTCCTTAGTAAAAAATCAAGATTTTTTTACTGAGGGGTTGACTTTTTATAGTTGGTCGTATTGTTAAGTTAAATGAAAATTGAGGCATCGAGCCTTTCAATAGTATAATGTTTCTGCTAAAAAAACACAGTACTGAAAGGACAATGCCTCATGCAGAAAATTATAACCGTAAAATGCTCGAAATGCAACAATAATCACTACTTTCATAAGTTTGGCAAAGACAAATTTGGTAACCAAAAGTATCGTTGCCTTGTTTGCCAAACACCAGTTTGCACCTGATTTTAAGCCTAAAACAAGAATAAAAAATATCCTCCTTGCCCCATGTGCGGGAAAATCATCCTTTTTACATCATGATTATCATGATTACTCGAACTTTCCCTGTTCTGATAAAAAGTGCAATCACTCGTTTTTTGCACCCAAGCTGACAGCTTCTTTTCTGCCCTCTGTTTCTTCCTTGCTTGGTAAAACAAACCTTAAGCGCATGCGCCATTCTCCATTTTTAATCATTACTGTTTTGCATCAGTTCTTTATCGGCAAAAGCTCTACAAGGAATATCTCGCCCATGCTTTTCTCAGCTTTATAACATTAAGCTTTCTCATGTTACTGTTGCTAATTGGTGCAAGAAGCATTACATTTGGTTTATTATTGACAGCGAGACTCGTTTTGTGCTGGGGTTTCATCTGTCACCGTATCGTTCCTCGCCTCAGGCTCATTCCTTATTCAGCCATGTTGCACGCATGGGCAACCCCACATCCATTGTCAGTAACCGTTACAATGCCTACAAGGTTCCTGCCGAATGCTATTTCCCAAACGCTAAGCATATCCGTGTAGAGAGCTTTAAGGATGATATTTCAAACAATCTCATTGAGTCCTTCAACAACCGCTTTAAGGCCTGGTACAAAACTAAGCGTGGGTTTCATTTCATTTGAATCTGCCAATGCCTACCATTGCCGTTTTTATATTCTTCTTTAATTTCATTCGTCCGCACCAAGGTCTTGGTGGCTTAACTCCCGCTCAAGTCGCTGGAGCTAATTACAATCCCAATGTCAAAAACTTGTTTTCTTTAGCTTCTTCATGAAATTTTGTGCTTTTTTGCAGGATACTTTACCTATCTTTTCATTTTTACTTAATAGTGCCCACGGGAAAGCTTCCCCGCTAGATATCGTCCAGGCGCCGGATATTGACAAGGGGACGCAGCTGCTGCAGATCTGCGGGTCGGAGGCGGCCCGTCGTTTTTGTGGGGGCGTTGGCGGCGGCCGCCGCAACGCCGATACGGAGGGTATCCTCAAAAGAATATCCGCGCGCAAGGCCGACGGCGAATCCGGCAACCATACTGTCGCCGCAGCCCACGGTGTTCACCACATCAACACATGGCGAATCACACAGGAAAATTCCTTCCTCGCACGCCGCCAAAGAGCCCTTTTCGCCCAGCGAAATGATAACGTTCGCAATCCCCCTACGATTAAGCACGAAAGCCGCGCGCTGCAGGCTTTCGAGTGAAACATCGGGAAGGTCGCAAAGTTGCCGGATTTCATCCGCATTTGGCTTGATCAGGGTCGGGCGAAACACCAGGCTCTGTTTTAGCGGTTCGCCGCTGGTATCGAGAATTACTTTTTTCCCCTGTTCTTTGGCAAGTGAGATGAGCGTTCCGTAGTACTCGGCGGAAACTCCCTGCGGAAGGCTTCCTGAAAGCACCGTCACGCTGCAAAGGGGCAGGTACTTTTTATAGCGCTCCAGAAATGCCTGCTGTTCGGCCCCGGAAACTTTTGCGCCAGGTTCCAGAAACTCCGTGTGCTTTCCCGTCGCAAGGTCAACCACATTGATGCAGGACCGTGTTTCGCCTTCAATTTTTACAAAGTCGGATGCAATTCCATCCTTTTCGAGCAACGATTGAATGTATTCTCCGGAAAAGCCGCCGAGAAAACCGGTCGCCAGCACTTTTTCGCCGAAAGCGGCGGCTACGCGGGAAACGTTCAGCCCTTTTCCACCCGCTGTAGGAATGGCCTGCCGAACGCGCATTACGGAATTCAGTTTTACCTCGTCGACCATATACATCTTGTCGACCGAGGCGTTTAACGTAACTGTCAGAATCATGTTTTACTCCTGATAATACGGGTTCAGTCTTCGTTGATCAGCATGATCTTCCCTTTGACTTCGCCTGGAATTTTAAAAAGCTTGAACGCCTGTGCGGCTTCGCTCATCGGGAAACGCTTGTAGATCAGCTTCGGGTCGTATTTCAGTTTGCCATTGCTGAAGCATTCTGCCGCTATGATCCATTCATCCCCTGGGAACGGCGCGCTGTAGCTCATCCAGGAACCGGTCAGACGGAATTCCTTGCGGTTCATCAGCTCGAATTTGCGCCAAGGGAATAAAATGTCTATGCTGGATGTGCCAATAAAGCAAACACTCGCTTTGTTGGAGGCAATATCGAACGCGATGTTCATGGTGGCGTTCTGCCCGGCCGTTTCAAAGACAAACGGGAAGCCCTTGCCGCCGGTCATTTCCCTGATCTGTTCCATAAAATCTTGATCATTAGTATTAATCACCACATCTGCCCCGAGGTTTTTCGCAAGCGCGAGCCTTGAATCGCTGATATCGAAAACGACAGCCCTGCGCGCACCAAAAATTTTTGCCCATTGCATGGTGAACAATCCAACCGTACCGCCGCCCAGAATTGCGACGTCTTTCCCACCGTGGAACCCGGCGCATTTTACGCCGTGCAGTCCGACTGTGGCGGGTTCAAAAAACGCGCCTTCCTCAAAAGGAACGGAGGCGTCAAATTTGACGACATTCCTTGCAGGCACCTTCACAAAGTCCGCGAAGCTGCCGAACAGGCTTGAACCGATAAATTTATAGTGCTTGCATAGGGAAAAATTCCCTTTTTGGCAATCGTCACATTTCATGCATGGAACCAGCGGGGCGGCAGTAACATGTTCGCCGACTTTGATATTTTCCACACCTTTTCCAACTTCTGAAACAATACCGGAAAATTCATGTCCCAGCACGATGGGGTAATAGTGCGCCGCACACGCGTTTACACGCGGAATATCGGAACCACAGATTCCCGTTGCCTTCACATGGATAATCACTTCGCCTTCCCCGGCTTTCGGGGTTTCAATCTTTTCATAACGAAGATCTTCCTGATTATGTAAAACAGCCGCTTTCATGATTGCAGTATCTCCTTTGCTTTCTTAAACTTTTCCATCGCAGCCACAGATCTTCATGCGTTCCATGACCTGCTTCTTGACGGCCTCACGCGCCTTTGCTCCGTATTTTTTAGGGTCAAACACGGCGGGGTTCTGGTGCAGATACTCTTTTACGGCATCGCTGAACGCAATGCGCAGCTCCGTCGCAAAATTCACCTTGCAGATGCCGCAACTCACGCAGTTTCGTATATCTTTGTCCGTCAGGCCGGAGGCGCCGTGCAGCACCATCGGAACGGCGAGGACTTTACGCAGTTCGGCAATCAGCTCTACATTCAGAACTGGCTTCGTTTGGTAAATCCCGTGCGCCGTACCGACCCCGACGGCCAGGGAGGAAACGCCGGTTTCCGCAACAAAGCGTACGGCTTGCTCCGGATCGGTATAGTTGACACCGGAGTCTTCGGTATCGTCTTCCTTTCCGCCAACCTTACCGAGTTCGCCTTCCACAGGGACCCCACAGGGGGCGCAGGCAGAAACGACGTATTTTGTAATCGCGATATTTTTCTCAAGAACCTCTTGGGAACCGTCGATCATAATGGACGTGTAACCAGCACGCAGTGCCTGAACGGCAAGTTCATAGCTGTTGCCGTGATCAAGGTGAATGGCGACAGGGACAGAGGCATTCTTCGCAGCCGCGCTTACGTTTGCGTAATAAAGGTCGACACCGGCGTACTTTATCGTACCGGGGGTTGTCTGAATCATGACCGGCGCGCGAAGCTCTTCAGCGGCGGCAATAATCGCCTGTACCATTTCCATATTTTCCGCATTGAACGCACCGACAGCATAGCCGCCTTTCTGTGCGTCAAGGAGCATTTGTTTCGATGTTGTTAGTGGCATAAATCATTTCCTTTCTTTTAAAAGCCTGCGAACCTCTTTCGGGAAAACACACCGGCAAACGCGCTCGGAAAACGACTGCGCCTCGTCGCGGCGGCTGGCGCGGATGAGATAGCGGATTTCGGGAATCCGCGAAGGCGACATGCTGAATTCGTCCAGTCCAAAGCCCAGCAGCAAGGGAACGGCATCCGCATTTCCTGCGAATTCCCCGCACATGCCAACCGGAATGCCGTGACGATGCCCCGCCTCTATGACGCTTCGGATGCTTCGGATGACAGCGGGGTGAAAGGAATCATACAGCTGTGCCGTTTTCTTATTCCCGCGGTCTACTGCAAGCATGTACTGTGTAAGGTCGTTTGTGCCGATGCTGAAAAAATCGGCATAATGAGCCAGATCGTCAGCGCAGAGCACGGCGGCGGGCGTTTCCACCATAATTCCGGTTTTGATGTCTGGATCAAAGGCAATGCCACGGCGGGTAAGTTCCGCTTTACATTCCGAGAGAACGGCGTTTGCTTCCTCCAACTCGCCAACCGAAATAATCATCGGATACATAATGCTGATTTTTCCAAACGCGCTGGCACGCAGGATGGCAAGAAGCTGTGTTCGAAAAATATCTCTTTGCTCCAGTAAGATACGGATGGCCCGCCAGCCGAGAAAGGGGTTTTCTTCTGTTTCCATCTGGAAATAAGGTAGGGCTTTATCCCCACCGATGTCGAGGGTGCGGATAATCACTTCGCCCCCGCACAGTTCGGCGGCGCATTTGTACGCAACGAACTGTTCTTCTTCCGTGGGGAGATGGTCGCTTTCCATATAGAGAAATTCGCTGCGTAGCAGGCCGATGCCCTCGGCGCCTTCGGCCGTTGCTTTCTTTATATCCTCGAGATTCCCCGCGTTTGCGTATAGGCGGACCCTGAAGCCGTCTGCCGTTTCCGGGGGAAGGTCGTTTGTTTGCTTCAGCATTTCAAGACGCTGCCGGTACTCTTTTTCCCGGCGGGAATACTTCCGAATTGTTTCCTCATCGGGGGAAATGACAATCCGTCCGTCCAGCGCGTCGACGATCACGTCGTCGCCCGCTTTTACCTCATCCATTGCGCTGCCGACGCCTACCAGCGCGGGCAGATTCATGCCGCGCGCCATAATCGCCACATGGCTGTTTTCACCGCCGGTTCGTGTAACAAAACCGGTCACGGATTGCAGGTCCATATTTGCTGTATCGGACGGGGTAAGCTGATCGGCAAAAAGAACCGTTTTCCCGCGAATCCCCGCGAGACTATCTTCTTCCAAACCTTTAAGAGCCAGCATGATTCTCCGGCAGACATCTTTGATGTCGACAGCGCGCTCCCGAAAGAAGTCGTCGTCAATGCTTTGAAATGTTTCCTGTATTTCCGCCGACGTTTCTTCCAGCGCAAGTTCGGCATTTTTATGTTCTTCAATAATTTTTTTGACTATGCTGTCCTGAAGGGCCGGATCTTCCACAAGATCCAGATGAACTTGAAAAATTTCAGAGTTCTCTGCGAGAACGCTGATTTCCTTTTTAACTTTCTCTTCCGCACGTCGGTAGCGATCAAGCTCGGCGCCAGTCTGATCGCACCCGATCAGACCGGCGGAGGCTTTTAGGCTTACTGGTTTATAGAAGAAGGCTTTTCCGGTTGCAATTCCTGCGGAAGCAGTTTTCGAAATTTGGATAATTTCCATTTTTATTTCTCACTCTCCTGAACAAGGCGGAATTCCGGCTGATGCGCGAAACCGCAGCCATTCACTCTTTCAGGCTTTTCAAAAATTCGACAATTTCCGGCAGAGCCGTTTTTTCATCTTCTCCGGAAACCTGCAGTTCAACGGTAGTTCCCTGTTTAATTGCCATACTCAGAAGATTAATAATGCTCGCGCAATCCGCTTTGCCGGTGTCTGTAATTAGGAACACCTTGCTTTTGAATTTTTTCAGGAATTTGCAGAACTGGGAGGCCGGCCTGGCGTGCAGGCCGGTTGGATTGCTAATTGTTACTTTTTGTGAAACCATACAGGACTTCTCTCCTTAAACCGTAAATGCTGAGATATAACCTCTCTTTTTTAATTCTGCGAATCCGCTTCTTTCTTCGCGTTCATTTTCTTGCGGTACTGAACATATGTAAAAGCGATGCAGAAAATATACAGGGCTCCGATCGCGATCAGACCGGGAACGTTCGTGGTGTGGAAAGCTTGGGTTAAGATGTAGGTTATCGGGCAGCCGCCTTGGTCCAGAGCGACAATTTCAGAGCTCTTGTTCAGCAGATTGGAATTTGCCGCTTTGGCAAGGGCAGTCGTGAGCGGGATGACCTGATTGGCGATCCAGATGGTAATAAACATGATAATCGAGCCGGAAATCAAGGTGCGGAACAGATTTCCCTTATGGATTCCGACCGCAATGGCAATGAAGAACCCGATGGTTGCAAGGTCTCCAAACGGAAGGATTCGGTTGCCCGGAACGATCATAGCGATTAGAATAGTGAGAGGGACAAACAGCAACCCTGCGGAAACAACCTGTGAGTCACCCAGCAGGATGGCCGGGTCAAGCCCAATGTAGAATTTTGCTCCGTGAAAGCGTTTTGCCATCTTTTCTTTTGCAACTTCAGAAATCGGCATTAAGCCTTCCATAATGCACTTAACCATCTTGGGCATCAGAACCATGACGGCGGCCATCTGCACGCCGAGCTGCAAAGCACCCTTCACGTCATAGCCGGCTAAAGCGCCGATCAGGCAGCCGAGTACCGTGCCGATAATCATGGGCTCGCCGATAACGCCGAATTTCTTCTGAATGATGTCGGACGTAATGTTGATTTTGTTTATGCCGGGTATCCTGTCAAGCGCCCACTCCACCGGTACGGCAAACGGCGCCATGAACGCGGAGTCACCGTGCGGAATACAAACGCCTTCGAGTTCAAAATAATCTTCGATGACGGGAGCAAACCAGTCGCCGAATTTAAACGCGAGAAAACCGTGAATGCATACGGCCAGGATGCCGAGCATATAGTTTCCGGTGGCAAGGTGAACAAGGGCGCCGGTAAATGCAAAGTGCCAGATATTCCAGATGTCAACGTTGACAACATGGGTCATCTTCAGCAGCAACATGACAACGTTCAGCAGAATTGCAACCGGAATGGCGGCAATCGCTATGCTGGAAGCCCAGGTCAGCGGGGACATCCCCGGCCAACCGATATCAATTACCTGAAGGGACATTCCAAACCGTGTGGACATTGCCTGCGCCGCAGGGCCGAGGTTGTCGTTCATAAGGGTTACGATGAGTCCAATTCCGACGAATCCAACACCAAGGATAATACCGGAACGAATCGCTTTCCCAAATTTTACGCCGAAAATCAGACCAATAATGGTAATAACGATCGGCAGCATGGCGGAAGCTCCAAGAGCTACAAACCACTTGACCGCATCAAAGATAAATTCCATAATGTTCTCTCCTTCCGATTTTGTTGGCCTCGCTCAGGAGGCCGGCCAGTTGGTTAACCTTTCAAGACATCAAGGATTTTCTGCTTGAGTTCCTCTTCTCCGACTCCTGAAATGAAAGGCATCCCGCTGATGACGGGTACGCCCAGATCCTGCTTCAGACGCGAGGTCGGCACAATAAGGGAGACCCCGTCCAAATGAGACCGTATTTCAGAAATCCTGCATTGAATAATCTCAATGTCAATACCGTTCTCCTTGCAAAGATCCACAACCTTGTTTGCCGCAACCGTAGAGGTTGCCACAGCACCTCCGCAGGCCACAATCACTTTCTTTTTCATGTTTTTTCCTCCTTCCCTTTGATGATGTGAATAACTTCCTCCGGCGATTCTGCAGATATCAGCTCGCGGAGAATGCTATTGTCCTGTAAAATTTTCAGCAATGCCTGTACCTGATTCAGATGCGCCTCGGTATCCCTGATGGCCATTGCGACGACTAGGGAAACGTTTACGATTTCTCCTTCGTCACCGCCCATTACCTCAAAGGAGACGGGCTTTTTCAGAACGGCGATCGCCATGGCGGATTTGAGCACGTGTGAAGCGTCCGTATGGGGAATCGCCACTCCAATTTCGCCCATATCAAGGCCGGTGGGGTATTCTCTTTCCCGGTCCTTCAGCGCTTGTATATAAGTATCGCGGCAGTAGCCTTCCCGAATCAAAAGACTTCCGAGGGTTTGGAAGATTTCCTCCCGGCTTTCCGCCTCAGAATTAGTAACTATCAGCTTCTTTTTCAATGTTTTCCAAATCAAATAATTCAACTTCTTTCGTTGTTACTGTGCAATGCGGGATTCGTAGATCCGTATAATTTCCGCCGCCACATCCGGAGTTGCCGCCACGTGAAGCTTTGCCTTGAACTCGTCCATTCGGAGCAGGTTCACAAGATTGAAAAAAGCCTTCAAATGGCTGTCAGAATCCACGGCGCTTAGGCAGCAGACAAACTCAACGGGGTCAAATTCCTCGTTGCCAAACGGAACAGGGTGCTTCAGCCGCAAAAGGCTCATTCCCATTTTTTGACTGCCGTTACCAAGCCCAGCATGCGGAACGGCAAAACCCGGCGAAAGGACAAAATACGAACCGTTCTCTCTCATATTCTGAAAGATCGCTTCAATGTACTGCGGCAGGATATATCCCTGCTTTAGCAAAATGTCCGCCGATTGCCGGATTGCTTCGTCGCTGCAACAGCACTCGACGTCAAGCCGGATCTTATCCGGAGAGAGAAGCTGGCAAAGCATTGCTGTCCCATGCTCCGTACGTTCTCCAAAGTATTCGGCGGCCGCTTTTCGGACCCGCAGGATAATCGCTTCGGTAGCGTCCTCCTGTGGAATCAGTTCCGAAAGTATGGGTTGAAGCTTTTTCATCAGCCCCTCCGAAGTAAGTCGCTTCTCGGGAAGGTCGGTTGTCCTTGCGGGATGCTTGGAATCTAAATATCTGCAGATTTTCAGGTAATCCCCGTCATCCAGGAAGGGACTGACCTGAATATAATCAATGCCGCAGTTTTTAACGGGCACCGTGGAGATGATAAAGTCAATACCGGCATCCTTCAATGTATCTGCATTGTGGGCTGCCACTACCGCGGCAATGTCAAAACTGAAACGCTTCTGCAAGCGTTCGACCAGCAGTTCGGAGGTTCCAACACCTCCTCCGCAGGCTACGGCAATTCTCGCCCTTTTCCGGCTTCCCCGTTTTCTTTCTATGGCTGCGCAGATATGCATTGCCAAGTATGAAATTTCATTTTCGCTGATGGTATGGCGGATATAATCCTCCAGTATCACAGCTTCTTTTTTTGTGACCCTCATCACATCCGAATAATTCTGGGCAATCAATTCTGTTACAGAGCTCTGAGGCAATGAGGCAAACCGGTTCCGCAGGGTCGCCTGAAGATGATTTTCCAGGTTTTTATAAAAGGTAAAATCGGACGTCAGGTCGATACCGAGGTTTTCCGAAATGTTCCGGATAAATTTGGTGGCAATCACCTGAATTTCCACAGAACTTTCATGAGCGCCTCCCCTGCGAGCCGGGGAAAGTTCCCTAAGAATTTCACTCAGAAACTGGATTTCCGATTTCCGAAGCGGTAGATGAAAATAATCGGTCGTATAAGCGAGAAGATTCTTTGCTAGCGGATAGTTGGCGTCCTTAAGATCTTCTCTCTCCTCAGCAAAGTTTCCGGTACTCATCCTGCCGATGGATACGATTAAACAGTAAACAAGAGTGGCAAAGGCGGTATCAGTAAAGCGCAGACCGTTTTTTCTCTCTTCGGTTTTGATGATCTGCTCAATGGTTTGTTTGTCGCTCTCGTTCCTGTCAATTAGCGACAGAATCATATTATAAAAAGGACCATACTGTTTACTGGAGAGACCGAGCTTAGCAAGGGCGATATCAATAATACAGTGTCTCCGCGCCCGTTCTGAACCAAGCAGGCGGATTCCTTTGTTTGGGCGGGATTCCACCTCCAAATTCCGGGAACGAAGCAGCTGCTTTACAGAATCAAGATCGTTTATCAATGTTGTCCTGCTGACAAACAGCTCTTCGGCAACGCTGGTTAAGGTTACAAAGTTGTCCGAAAGGAGGAGAATCAGAGAAAAGGCAATTTTCCGCTCCTCTTTGGAGAGCTTATAGGCGTAGAAATCATTCCGCTTAATCAGATTCAGAATGGGCTTTTTCTCGCCATAATAGACGATGGCTCCGTTTGAACTGATATTAAAGGGAGGTAACCGGTTGTCACAGAGAATTCCGTTTATTGTTTTAAGATCGTTCCGTATTGTGCGCTCGGAAACATGGTATTTCTGAGCGAAAAAGGGAATTCCTCCATCACCGCCTTTGCTGATAATATCGTTCATGATATCGCTGACTCGTTTGTTCATGGTTGATCACCCTTACACCTTAAGTATATATGGTAATATAGACTAAAAAAAGTCTAAGTATCTTCAATTTTTTTGGAAACAAAATGTACTATTCGTCTTAGTTTCCTATATTCCATTCACCGAAGGTTTATTTCCAACCTTGCCTTCCGAAGTTTCACAAATATCATAGTTGCCTTTTCCTCTTAAAAATATCCCATGAGGCAGGAAAAGTTATATTGAAGCGAAACCGACAGGAAAAGATGTACTAATGGTTTTTTCTGCCACAGAGGAACTCTTCCGCTTGTCCGAGACTTACCACCCGTCATTATATCAGGAAGGCCTGCTCTTTATTGAAAGCGCTGAATTCACCCGCAAAAGCACCAGTCAGAACCCCCGGCAAGCCGGGGGCTTGTGTAAGCCCTAGAAGGGCATAATACCGGCTAGCCTCTTAAGAGGCGCCTGAAAGGTCTGACCAACGTATCGACTTTCTCAGGCCGCCCCTCAAAGGGCTATTTTTTATGCCTACTTTGGCGGTATGTTTACAAGCATATGAATATGATCTGACAAGTTTCTGCCTGAATAATTTCTACTCCTTTTTCATCACATAACTTCCTCAATATCCACCCAATATCTTTTTTTATTCACCATACATCGCCATCCTTCTGAACTTTGGTGCGAATACGATATGATATTGACATCTCCATGTTGTATGCTCTAAACTTTTAATGTTTTTCTCTTTCATGAGAAGACCTCCCTGCTATTTTTGATGTGGTTGGCCAAACCTTCATCTTATTTTAGCAGGGTGTTTGTTCGGCTAAAGCCATCTACGATTCCACCGGCTAAGCCAGTAGTTTATTTCGGTTTGACAATAAAAAACGGAGAACAGTTTGTCCCGTTCTCCGTTTTTCTTACTCCGCATCTTTTCTGGAATTCTCTTTTTCAAGAAAGCATCTGGGTTCACCGACTCACTTCGTCATCACTTCATCGACCTGATTCTTATTGTATCCGTGCAGAAAAGCTCTGCCAAATGTGATACTCTCCAGTTTCTCAGGATCATAATTCATCCTATCCGCTCCTCCTAAACTTTACTGAACCGAAATCATTCCTGCCTTATGAGTATTCAGCAAACGTACTTCCCGAACTTATTTCCGAACAGACATTAAAGGTTTTCGTATTCCAAATTTAGGGCTCCGGATCGAAAACGCCAAACGATCCGGCAAGTTGCTGTAACCCTGCCGGATCGTTTGATTTTTGAGGAGATGATAAGGAATGGTGTAATTAGATTACGCCGTATTTTTTCAGCAGCTTTTCAATATCGGTTCCAGCGATCGTCTTCCCGATCTCTTTTATCTTCATGCGTTCCGCCATACCCATGTTCATATCGGTCAGCTTTTTGCCGTCACGAAGCTGAACGGTTGCATTCAGCAGATCCCGCACGTCATAGGTGCTGCCCCATACCTCCGGCACGCCGCGGTCAATATTCAGCAGTGTGTAAACGGCTTCCATACCGGTGCGGATGGAGTATTCCGTGGTAAAGATCGTGTCGCGCACGGTTTCGGCAAACTGGCCCAGGAATGCAAAGTTCACGCTGCCTTCCGGAACCACCGCCGGCCGGTCGCCCTTCCTTCTGGGCATGAAGAAGGCTGTAACATAAGGCATCATCACCGGTACTGTGTTCGCGCTGTGCTCCGCCATGTCCTCAATCTCGTTTTCCGGCACGCCGATGTGGTAAAGCCATTCCATGCAGATTTCCTTACCGGTGCAATCGCGCATCGGTTTTTTAATATAGTTGCCGGGTTTATCGCTGAACAGGGCGTAAATCCAGCCTACAAGCTGATCCTTCGGCTGGCTGTGGAACTGCGGCTGGCGGTTGAAGGTCCAGCTCATGAGCCAATTAGAGTCTTTCACGGTAACGATGCCGCCCGTAACCACCCTTCCGGAGAACGGGTCTCGTTTGCAGATTTTCTGCACATACGGCGGTATACGGCCATCAAGTGTCGTCACGGTAGCGGACATCCAATTGCTCTGCTCGGGGTTAGAGCAGAATTTGTCCGGGTTCCCGAACGACGAATCCTGTGCCGCAATCTTTCGCCACATATCCCATCCGCCGCCCTCGCGGATTTCCCAGTCGAAAGAAGCGGGTTCATTCTGACTGCCGATGGAGGAATTTTCAACGCAGCCTCCGTTTGTGATGAAAACCAGGTCGTTCTCGGTTAAATCAATCGCGTCCTCCGCTCCTTCACGGATCACGTCAATGCGTTTGGCAATTTTCCTCTCCTTTTGGATATCAAAAATCACGTTAAGTACCTTAACTTTATAGTGGAACTGGACATCATGCGCTTCCAAGTATTTGATCATCGGCAGAATCATGGACTCATACTGGTTATATTTTGTGAAGCGCAGCGCTCGAAAATCGGGCAGGCCTCCAACGTGGTGGATGAAGCGCTTTAGGTAAAGCTTCATTTCGAGCGCGCTGTGCCAGTTTTCAAAGGCAAACATTGTGCGCCAGTACAACCAGAAGTTTGAATTCAGAACCTCGTTGTCAAACACTTCTTCAATCCGCTTATCATAGAGCTGTTCGTCCGGTGTGAAGAATAAGTGCATGATTTCCATGGCACCCTTGTCGGAAAGGCCGAATTTGCCGTCCGTATGGGCGTCTTCGCCGCGATTCACCGTGGCGCGCATCAAAGAATAGTTGGGATCATGTTTGTTGAGCCAATAATATTCATCAAGCACGCTGACGCCTTCGGTTTCAATCGAAGGAATCGACCGGAACAAGTCCCACATACATTCAAAATGGTTATCCATTTCACGTCCGCCGCGCATAACGTAACCGACGTTGTCGTATTTATAGCCATCGCATGCACCCCCGGGGATGGGGTCTTTTTCCAGAATATGTACCCGCTTGCCATTCATTTGGCCGTCGCGTACAAGGAAACAGGCCGCCGCCAGCGCTGCAAGACCGGAGCCGATAATATATGCCGATTTGCGATCGACGCCTTCCGGTTTTTCCGGCCGCGCGAATGCTTCGTAATTTCCGCTGGAATAATACATACACAGGACTTCCTTTCTGAATTTGATTGTGCCTTTATTATATTTCAACCTGTTGAAAAGACTCAATAAACAGAAATGCCGCTATGATCAAATTTTGATCATAGCGGGCAAATTGTATGAAATTTAGTCATTTGGGTCGATTTGTTTAATTTTGTCGCTCCGGAACCGATCCAAGGCCAAGGTGATATTGCCGCGGATCAGTAAATCCAACCTTTCAACAATCTGCCGTGGGTTTTCCCTCATATCCTTTTTAATCCAGTCGAGCAGCAGTCCGACAAACCCGTATTTATAGAAATCAGCAATAAATTTCTTATCCTCCTCGCTGACTTTCATTCCGACCGCCTTTTCCTCTACCACACCGATAATCAGATCGTAAGTGAGCTTGTAAAGGTATAGCTCCACCTGCTCGCGGCTGACTGAGCGGTACACATTGATGATAAACGGCCTGTTTTCGATCACCGCTTCAAAAATCTGCAGAAAGCCCTGCTGCCAGGTATCATAAGTCTTTTTGTCGCCGAGCGCTTTTTCGGCGTCCTCCAGACAGCACCATTCCACCAAATCATGAATATCCTTAAAGTGGTAATAGAAGGTCATGCGGCTAATCCCGCAATCCTCAGCAATATCGGCAATCGTAATTTTATCCAGCGATTTTTTCCGAAGCATCCTTTTCAAGGATTCTTCAAGCGCACGTTTTGTTATGTATGACATGGCAAATCCTCTGCTTTCAAACACTATCCTTCCGGACGCATTTTAAAACCATCCAACCGGGAGGTCGTTTTTATTATAATCCAGTCTGTTTATCGCGCGGCATTTCCGTCCGGTATCTGCATTCCGGAATTGTCGATTGTGTAATGGTTTTTATAAATCAATTGCGACACCGGGACAATCTGATACCCTTGTTCCTGCAGCGCTTCAATCACAGCCGGCAAAGCCGTCGGCGTATTTTTCGCCCCATTATGGAATAAAACGATGGAACCGGGCTTAGCCTGCGACGTAATGCGTCTTACGATGGCGCTCGGCGCTGGATTTTTCCAGTCAAGGCTGTCGACATCCCACTGTATGCAATACATATTCTTTGCTTTTACCGTCTCCATTAAGGCGTTATCATAGTCCCCGTACGGGGGGCGGAACAGAATTGGGCTTACGCCGGATGCTTTTTTTATTTTATCATTACAATTGCCGATCTGCGCCGCCATTTCGTCCCGGGAAAGCTTCGGCATATGCGGATGGGTATCTGAATGATTGCAGACTTCATGGCCGGCCGCGGTAAGCGCTTTTACGGATTCGGGATATTTTTCAGCCCACGCGCCGACGACGAAAAAGGTTGTTTTTACCTTGTACCTCTGCAATATGTCTATTAAGGTCTGCGTTAGATCATTTCCCCAAGCCGCGTCGAAAGAGAGAGCGATTTTCTTTTCATCCGTCTTCACGCAATAAATCGGAATCATACGCTGATTCGACGACGCCGTCAGCGCCGCTATACCTTGAAAGGCAAGAAAGACTGTCAGAACACCGCAAAGCAGGCAACAGAGAACCGTCAGCATCCGCTTACGCGTCAAAATCAGAATTTTCATCATTTGGCCCCCTTCGGTTTATATATATGCAGCGATTTGAAGTTAGAACCGAGAAGGCTTTGTATTTTCGAACGGGCTAAACCATGCTATACTATTATAATCTATTATTATAAGATTTTGAAATTGGGGGAATCATATTGCCAAAGCTCTATTTTAAATACGGCGCTATGGCCAGCAGCAAAACTGCGCAGGCATTGATGGTAAAATTCAATTATGAGGAAAAAAGATACCATGTTGGGCTGATGAAGCCTTCCATCGATAATCGGGACGGCACAACGGTCGTTAAATCACGAATCGGTTTACAGGACGAAGGAATATTAATCGAGAAGGACATGAATATTTATGACTGGTATTTGAAAAACAGATATGATGTTTTGATTATAGACGAAGCTCAGTTTTTATCCGCCAAACAAATTGATCAGCTAAAGGATATTGCGATAGAATTTGTACCCGTCCTGTGTTTCGGGTTAAAAACCGATTTTCAAACCCATATGTTTGAGGGAAGCAAACGGTTGTTTGAAATCGCGGATTCCTTAACGGAAATCAAATCGGTTTGCACCTGTGGCAAAAAAGCGGAAGTGAACGCCCGGATATGCAACGGCAAAATTGTCCGGGAAGGCGAACAGGTTCTGCTGGGAGGGAACGAAAGCTACATCGGATTATGTTACGAATGCTGGAAAAAGGACCGGATCGGAATCACGCAAGCTCCGGAACAAAAATAAACAAACCCGCAGTCATTCTGGACTATCCCCCAGAAAACAGATAGTGAAAAAAGAGACCTCCTGTTGTAGAATGGAAAGTACAACAGGAGGTAATTTTATGCCCAGAAAATATACTTAGCGGCCTCCTTGAGCTTCATTGCTTTAAGATCTTCTACAACAGATTTAGCTTTTTCTCTGGCTGCCGTTTTGCTTTCCTGAGCGTGAATCGCTTTCAGCATTTTGGCAACCAGCTTCATTTTTGAACGTGGGACAACGGAAAAGATATTGCGGTAGAAATGAACGGTACAGCGCTGATATTCAGCCTCCGGGAACACTTCGGCAACCGATTCCAGCATACCAAGACATTTGTCTCCGACAATGAGTTTTACGCCGTCCAAGCCACGCCCTTTGAGCCATTTGAAGAACTCTGTCCAGCTGGATTTATCTTCTTTCATACCTTCCCTGGCACCGATGACTTCACGGTATCCATCTTCATTTACGGCGATTGCGATAAGGATGGAGACATTCTCATATTCGCTGCCCCAGTTGCGTTTCAGATAGATTTCATCTAACATAGACGTATGGATATTTGCCGCCCTTCAGGGGACGGTTTCGCCATTCTTCAATATGTACGTAGGCTTTTTTATTCAGTTCACTGATGGTGCCTGGTGACACCTTCGTCCCCCAAAGGGCTTCGGTAATATCCTCTACCCGCCGCACAGAGACACCGGCCAGATACATTTCTATCAGCGCTTCTTCTACGCTGCTTTCTCTTCGGCGATACCGTTCGATAATCGCTGTTTCAAATGGCACCCCTTTGAGCTTTGGTACTTTAAGGCTTACATCTCCGAAAGTTGTTTGAAGATTTCGGGTGTAGTGACCGGAACGATAACCCTGTCGGTTCTCTGTACGCTCATACTTGGCAGCATTCGTTAATTCCGCTGCCTCCTTGTCTTGCAAGCCGTTCAGGGTTTCTTCCACACTATTCCTGACCAAATCTTTCAGTTCCTGCTTAATGATTTCTTCGTTTAACTGTATAATTTTCTCGGACATGTTTACAGTCTCCTTTTGGTGTATTGGTGTGGTAACTTTATTCTACCAAATGACTGTAAATCTGTCCTCCTTTTTATCCTTTTTTAATTTGCGAAACTTATTGTACCTTATCCTGAAGTTGAACAGGCAGTAGCTGAATATGTGCAATTTTACAATTATGAGCGTATTAACATGAAAAACGGCCTCACTCCGTCCGAAATACGGAGCAAGACCGCCTAAATCTGAGCTATTCTGCGACAGGGATTTTATTTCTTTGTCTGTTCAATCGGGAACAGTCCATCAGTACCGGGGGAGTAACTATTTGTTTTATGTCAGTTAGAATTTTTCAATGATTGGTTCTTCAGTAAAAGATGAAATAGTCGATGTAGCGTCTTTTAAGTACCAGACTTCTGTATTGCCATCTCCCGCCTTGTACATTCCTTGAAGTGACGGATACGCGTCTAACATACTCTTTTGAGCCTCAGTTCGCGGGTCTTCTACCACAGTAGCGGATACCCGAATCCACTTTCTGTCCATAAATGCGCATATTTCAACCTTTGGGTTGATATGCATTTGCTTTGATACGTCTTTTACTTTGCCGGTTTGAATATAGAGTTTTCCATCAAAAAGATGTATCGTGCCGAAAGGACGTACTCTTGGCTGATCACCATCCATGGTTGCCAGATAGTAAGTACCGCTTTTCTTTAAGAATTCGTACGTTTTATCCATGAGAACTTCCTCCTAATAAATAATTTATTTATACGGTTTATGTACCGCACAATCGGCGTTTGTATCCGAATTGGCTAAACTGCCTCGAACTGGAAGTTCAGCCCATTTGAGCTTAGTTGTAATTTATAATTGTACTCTGATGTTTTTTGGATTTTATATGTTGCCTTAACATGAGGAAAGTTGCCACCCACAAAATCACACACGAACCAATAAATACATAGCGTAGCTCGTAAATAAAGAAATCCGGCTGGTCATTCGGGAAACTTTTCATCGGGTAGCCTGCCTTATAAGACATCAAGGCATAAAGGATACAAGTAGAAAGCGTCAGCCCAATTAACACGCCTAGATAACGCAGCGACCCGAGACTTCGGCAGGTTAATCAGGAAGATGACTTGTCAACTGAAATAATTTAAATAACACCACCCACAATCGGCCCGACCAACGTTCCCAGACCACTGCCGAGAAAACGCCGCTGAGCGCTTTTGTTCGATTCTCGGCAGGATAAGTCTCACTAATAATGCCAAGATTGCAACTCGGATAGGTTGCACAGCATGGATCCAACGGTAAAGATGACCGTTTCTGCCTGAAAAATTCTCGTTTTCCGATGATATCAGATATTTTTCCAAAAATAAGTGC
This sequence comes from Caproiciproducens galactitolivorans, assembly GCF_029266045.1. Classification (NCBI taxonomy): domain Bacteria; kingdom Bacillati; phylum Bacillota; class Clostridia; order Eubacteriales; family Acutalibacteraceae; genus Caproiciproducens; species Caproiciproducens galactitolivorans. The sequence goes on from NZ_JAJUFJ010000013.1 coordinate 43,633, forward strand.
AAACGTACACATACTTATCATTTAGGCAGTGCATGTCCAGTCAATCAGGCTGGTCGGCACGTTCAGGGCTTTTGCCAATTTCGGCAGGGCGACATTAAAAATGCTGCTGTCTACCGTCATCATAAAAGTCATAATCAATCCAGAAATCAAGATCATCCTTAATCTTGTGCTGCTCATCGTAATATTCTCTGTATTTTCCAGTTCCTTAATTTCTGCATATTTTGTTTTACTGTTCATATTGTATCCCAAGCTTTCAATTTTTGCAATTTAATACTAAATTTGTATTTTTTTCACACTATTTAACACCAAAATAAAAAAAGCAGCAGAGTTTGAGAATGAAGTTGAGCAATTTCTATTTTCAAAAAAACTCCAGTATTTCTCGGCCTGTAAAGCTATTTGCGATGGAGGCCAGCTCGGTTCAACGGGAACATTGTCGATTGGAACTCGCTCCGGGGTCAGCATACACAGATGGGCATTTCCAATGAAATATTTGCAAAGGGTTTCGGAAGCGGATCGCCAAGGGAAACAGCGAAAGCCGCCCATGATTTCGGCCGGTCTGCCAATTCATGAATTTGTGACAAAAATATACGCCAACCCTGACGGAAGCTTTTCCGTAGAAGTTGGCGTACATATTGATGGTGCCGGTGGTGGGACTCGAACCCACACACCCTTGCGGATAACAGATTTTGAGTCTGTCTCGTCTGCCAATTCCGACACACCGGCGTGAACAACGAACAATATTATATAATAAATCGACGGAAAAATCAATACATACTTTTAATTTAATGGAAAACAAGCGGAGCACCCCGAAGGGGAGGCTCCGTCTGCTTTATATACTTATCAATCTGCATTAAAGAGGGTAATGCAATGCCTTGGGCAAGCGCCCACACATTCGCCGCATCCCGTGCATTTTTGCGGGTCAACTTCCGCAATGGAATTTTTTACATGGATAGCGTCATGCGGACATGTTTTTTCACACTTCTTACAACCGATGCAACCGATTTTACAAACTTTGTTCGTCTGGGCGCCTTTGTCACAGTTCTTGCAGCGGACAACCGCCTGCTTTTTGGCGGGAATAAAGGAAATCAGATGCCTCGGGCAGGTTTTTATGCACATGGAACAGGCCTTGCAGCGTGTTGGATCGATTCTGGCCACGCCATTGCAGACGCTGATGGCATTATATTGACAGGCCCTTACACAGTCTCCAAAACCTAAACATCCGAATTGGCAGCTTGCGGGGCCGCCGGCAACACTTAACGCACCTGCACAGGTTTCAATTCCTTCGTATTCAACCCTGTTACTGGTATTATCGTAACTGCCAAGGCAATGAACGGTTGCGACTTTTTCCTCCATCTCGTCGGATTCGCAGCCAAGGTATTCCGAAATGCTTTTTGCAACAGCGGTTCCACCGACCGGACACAACCCCGGCTTCACTTCTCCGGCCGCCAACGCCTGCGCGTAGCCGTCGCAACCAGAAAAACCGCAGGCGCCGCAGTTTGCGCCGGGAAGCAAATCGCGGATGGCTTCCGCTTTTTCATCTTTAGGAACAGCCATCACAATGGAGGCAAACGCCAGAATCAGCCCGCATAGCAGCCCGATCCCCCCAACGATCAAAATTGGAATCAGTATTTCATTCATTTACAGCATCTCCTAACCCAGCATCTTGTCGACAAGTCCCTGAAAGCCAAGGAACGATACGGCTGTCAGCGAAGCGGCGACCAGTGTAATCGGCAGGCCCTGTAGGCATTTGGGAATGTCGTTATTCTCGATTCTCTCGCGGATACCCGCAAAAAGCACCATGGCGACCAAAAAGCCGATGCCGGAACCGAATGCGTTCACTAGTGACTGCACAAATCCAAAGCTGGGGTCGGCCTGTCCTTTTTCAATTACCAGCATGGTTACACCGAGAACCGCACAGTTGGTGGTGATCAGGGGCAGGTAAATGCCAAGCGCGTTGTAAAGGGAGGGGACATATTTTTTCAAAACGGTTTCAATGAACTGGACGAGTGCGGCAATAATCAGAATAAACACTATGGTTTTCAGGTAAGCAAGGTTTAACGGAACCAAAACATAGGTATAGATCGGCCAGGTAACCGCGGTGGAAATTACCATGACAACGGTTACGGCGACGCTCATGCCGGTGGCGGTATCCAGTTTTTTGGAAACGCCAAGGAAGGGGCAGATGCCAAGGAATTTATTAAGAATATAGTTTTCCGTTAAAATAGCGGCCAGAAAGATAGCAAGTAGGCTTTTTATCATTTCTTAGCACCCTCCTTTTCTTTTTCTGCCAGTTTGGAGCAGCTTTCGCAAAGCGGGCAGCTTTGGCAGCCGAGTTCCGCCGGCGCTTCCCCCTTGCCGGCAGCAAGTTTGTTTGCAAGGGCAATCAGCATGCCGAAAACGAAGAATCCGCCCGGAGGGAGCAGGAAGATAATAATCGGGGAAATGAAGCCCCTTGTAATCGGAAATCCGAAGACGGTTCCCGCGCCGAGGAGTTCCCGGATAATACCCATAACCAGCAGGGTCGCGGTAAATCCTACGCCCATGCCAAGAGCGTCGAGAATGGACGGGAGCACATTGTTTTTATTCGCAAACATTTCCGCCCTGCCAAGAATAATGCAGTTTACAACAATCAGGGGGAGAAAAATGCCGAGCGCTGCTTTCAGGCTGGGCGAATAGGCTTCCACCAGCATCTGAACAATGGTAACGAATCCGGCGATCAGCGTGATGTAACAGGGAATGCGCACCTTGTCGGGAATTACCTTGCGAAGCAGGGAAATAACCGTGTTTGAGCAAACCAGCACAAAAGTCGTTGCAAGGCCCATGCCGATCGCGTTGCTTGCGGAGGTGCTCAGCGCAAGCGTTGCGCAGGTACCAAGGACAAGGCGCAGCACCGGGTTTTCTTTAATGATGCCTTTGCTGAATTCCTGCCACGGAGTTTTCGCCATTTTATTTGCCCTCCTTTATCTTTTGATACTGCGCAACGGCTTCGTTTACACATTCTGTAACCGCCTTGCTTGTGATCGTCGCGCCGGTCATAGCGTTAATCTGGCCTTTTCCGGCGTTTCCATTTTTCACAAGCTTGAATCCCTTTTCTGGGGCTTCTTGCAGGTACTGGTTACGGAAGCTTTCATCTTGCGCGTTCAGGCCAAGTCCGGGCGTATCGTTGATGGTCAGCAGCACAACGCCGGTCACTTTTCCGTTTTTATCAATGCCGGTCATCACCTTCAAATCGCCGCCGTAGCTTTTCGTCTTTGTTGTAAACACATAGCCCAAGACGTCATTGCCGTTTTTGCCGACAGCGTAGGTTCCATTTTTGGAATCCACAAACTGCTTCGCCCCGGGAAGGACAAGCGCGCGGGAAGCAGCGGTTGTTTCCTCGTTGATTTGTTTGATTTTATCCTGCGTCATCCAATTGGTGACGGAAAGCAAAGCCGCGATGACAATACAGATTGCGCATAGTACAGCGGCCGGTTTGAGAATCTTTTTTACGTCAACCTTCATTTACCACACGCTCCTTCCCGAAAGCACGCGGGCGTGTTAAACGCTCAATGTGCGGAACCATGATGTTCATTAAAATAATGGAGAAGGATACACCTTCCGGAAGCTGGCCGAATATCCGGATCAGCATAGTGATTATCCCGGCGCCAACCGCGTAAACAATCTTTCCCTTGAAGGTAATAGGGGAGGTGGCATAGTCGGTGGCCATGAAGATCGCACCGAGAAGAAGGCCGCCCGCTAGAATGTCAAACGCAACATTCCGGCCGGAGATTAAGGAGAGAACGGCAACGGTGCCAATGTAGCACATCGGAATCACGGGGCTTATGATTTTGCGGCAGACAAGATAAATGCCGCCTAAAATCAAAGCAACCGCACAGGTTTCGCCCAGGCAGCCTGCACGAACCCCGACGAACATATTCAGCAGGGTCGGCATGGTGCCGTTTGTACCTTCTTTCAGGATACCGAGCGGGGAAGCGGTTGTTATCGCGTCCGCCGTCGTCTGCATATAGTAAAATGGTTTGTTCCATGTGCTCATTTCGGATGGAAACGAGGACATTAGGATAATTCTTGCTGTAAGAGCCGGGTTCACGAAATTCTGTCCGATACCGCCGAACATCTGCTTTACAACGACAATGGCGACCACGCCCCCGAACAGGACGATAAACGGGCTTACGCCCACCGGTACGTTGAAGGCAAGCAGAAGACCGGTCACGACTGCACTTAAATCATCAATGGTATTTTCCCGTTTCATAACCTTACGGGATATATATTCGCTCAGTACGCAGGACGCTACCGAAACGGCAATCAGAAGGAGCGCCTTCGGTCCGAACAGAATGACGGATGCGATTGCCGCCGGAATTAGCGCAATGATCACGTCAAGCATGATTTTTCGAGTTGTAATACCGCTTTTGATATGGGGAGATGAGGATACGATCATTTTTTCCGCCATTAATGTTTCCCTCCTGCTTTTACCAATGCTTTGCCCAGCCGGATTGCCTGTACAAGCGGTCGATTGGCCGGGCAGTTAAATGCGCAGCAACCGCATTCAATACAATCCATTACGTCGTACTCCTGGAGTTTCTCAATATCCTTTGCATTCGAATACCGTTCAAGCTGGGTAGGAATCAAGCGCATTGGGCAGCCGTTCACACAGCGGCCGCAGCGTATGCAGGAGGTAGGCTTATTCATCCGCGCTTCCCGCTCGTCAAACGCAAGGATTCCGTTATTTTGTTTCAAAATAGGAAACGAGTCATCCGGAAGGGAAAGCCCCATCATGGGGCCGCCCATCAGCAGTTTTTTTGGTTCGGCCCGGTAACCGCCGCAGAATTGGATGACATCCCCAATTTTGGTGCCGATGGGGACAATCACGTTTTGTGGCTTCTGAATTGCGGAACCGTCAATCGTAACGCGCTTTTTGATCAGCGGCATGCCTGTCTTTATGTAATCTGCCAGAAAAGCCACGGATGTGACGTTCATAACCAAGCAGCCAACGTCCGCGGGAAGTTTGCCCATGGGGATTTCCCGGTCCGTACAGGCTTTTACCAGAACCTTTTCCGCTCCCTGCGGGTATCGCGAAGGCAGCGTCAAGATGTGGACGCTGCCTTCCGCATTTTTTTCGCTGTCTGCAAGCTCCTTTAACTTTTGAATGCCATTCGGTTTATTATCTTCGATGGCAAGGATTACCCGGTCGATTTTCAGCATATGCCGCACAACGGAAATCCCGTCAAATATGGATTGGGTGTTCTCAAGAACTTCCCGGTTGTCCGCCGTTATGTAAGGCTCGCACTCGGCGGCGTTAATAATCAAGGTGTCCAGCTTTTTATCCTTAGGGACGTTCAGCTTCACATGCGTAGGAAACCCGGCGCCGCCAAGCCCCACCAATCCGGACTCCCGCGCTGCTTTTACAAGATCTTCCGGCGATTTAATAACCGGAGGCTGTACCTCCGGAGAAACCTTCATCTCGCCGTCGGAATCGATGACCACCGCTTCGGAATATTGTCCGCCGGGTAACATGAGCTTTTTAATCGCCGATACCTTTCCGGAAATGCTTGCGTGGATCGGCGCACCGATAAAGGCATCGCTGTCCGCAATTTTTTGCCCGACCAGAACTTCGTCGCCGATTTTCACCAAGGGTTTGCAGGGGGCGCCTGCATGCTGCTGCATTGGAAGAATAACCTGTCCCGGTGGCGGAAGGATGGATGACTCCATCTGCGCGGTACTTTTCCGATGAGGAACATCTGCACCGCGATGTTTCGAAGAAAATTCCATGTTTCTTACCTCCAAACAAAATCAATCTATCGTAAATTTATTTAGTAACGGCATCATCACGCGAAGGACAAGCCCGGTTACAATTCCGGACAATACGCCGAAAAGAATCAGCCAGGGTAAGTAATAAAGAACGGCTGGTGTGGTTAAAAGAAAAGCGACGAAAAGCTGCGCGGCATTGTGGGAAAGCGCACCGGCTACCCCCAGCCCGATCAGCCCGAAGGGGCTGCCATTCACACGGAGCAACAGCCACATAACAAGCGTGCTGAGCAAGCCTCCGGAAAGGCTCATGAGCATAGCGGTGAACCCGCGGGTTACACCGGCAAACAGCCCTTTTATCAGGGCAATACAAAGGGCGGGACCCAGTCCAACCGCTCCCGTCGCGTACATGGTTACTATATTGGAAAGCCCCAGCTTTGCACCCGGAGGCAGAAGCGGCAGAGGGGGAAGCGTCAGCTCGATTGCTGATAAAACAAGAGCCAGCGCCGTTAGAAGGCCGTTAAAGGCAATGCTCCGCGTGCGTGGGGATAGATTCAGATTTGTCGTATGATTCATTTTTTATTACCCTGTAAATGCGTCAATTGTTTTTTGACCTTCTGTAATTCGGACGGAAATTTTTGCCGGAAGGCAAACTGCGGCTTGCCCCGGCTTTGAAAGCTTGCCTGTCCGCACACAGATCTGGTCGTGGCAGTCGGAATGCTGGAACGAAATCGCACCGGGTTCCACTAGGAGTTTGACGTGGTATTCGCCGCCCAAGTCGATAACCTGCGTGCCTTTTTGTTTTCCTAAATCAAAGCGGTAAAGTTCCGTACCGTTTCTTTCAACCACAGCAATTCCTGTCCCGGCATTTTTGTTAAAGCAAAGAAGCAGGACAGCTGCAAGGCAAAGAAAGAATGCGATTAAAAACAGATCCTTCTTTTTTAATATCATAATGGTGTGTTATACCCCGCTTTTAACGAGGGAATATTTCCGATCGGATAGGGTGAAGGTATTTTCCATGTTTTTGGTCAAATAAATCTTATCATCCGTGGTAATAAAAATCCCCCCGGCGTTATATTTCTTCAAAAGTTCCGCTCCCTTTTCGCGTCCAAGCACAAAGCAGGCGGTTGAGAGCGCGTCGCTCAGCGCGCCGTTGTCGCATACGACCGTAACGGATACCAGACTGTTGTTTTCCGGGTATCCGGTTTTCGGGTTCAGCAGATGGTGGTAGGTAACGCCATTCTTTGTAAAGTACTTTTCGTATGTGCCGGAGGTTGAGACATAGCCGGAACGAAGATCAATCGCTCCCAGAGAAGCGCTCTGCGTTTCGGAGCTGTGTGGATCACGTACGGCGATATTCCAAGGTGTTCCGTCCTTTTTTGTGCCGAATACGCCTATACTGCCTCCAACCGCAATAATTCCACTATCCGCGCCCGCCTGTTCGTAGGCGGCAACCGCTTCGTCGCATGCTGCGCCTTTTCCAACCGCACCAAGGTCAACGGCCATATAGTGCCTTTTCAGCGAGGCGGTGGATTCCTGCGTATTCACGCGAAGCTCTTTGTAATTTACATATTTTAAATATTTTTGAATTTCTTTTTTGGAGGGGAGATGCTGATTTTCACCGCCGAAATCCCAGAGAGAGGAAACCGGGAGGATGGTGGGGTCAAATGCTCCATACGATTTATCGGCAACATCAAGGCTTTTTTGAAGGATTGCCGCCGTTTTTGGATCGATCGAAACCCAGTCGGAGCCGGATGCCTGGTTCAGCTTCGTGATGTCGGAATCACTACGCCTCCATGAGATCAAATTTTCCAGTTCGCCGATTTTTTGCGCTGCTGCTTTGGCGGCCTGTTGGCTGTTTTTGCCGTAAACGGTTTGCTGCACATAGGTTCCCATCGCGTAATTTGTGCATTCGTAGCTGACCGGTTTTTGATTGGATTTTATGAGGATGCAGGCCAGTACGGCGATAACTACAATCAAGACGGCAAAAAGCAGATAAGCCAGCTTTTTTTCTTTATACATTTTTAACCTCCAGTAGGTAGATTATACCACGAATTTATGGAAAGTCCAGCAATAACAAAGCACTTGTTAGCCTCCGAAAAGTAGTGCCAGATATAACAAAGTCATCTGCCTGCATTATGTTGGCGGATGACTTCGTACCTTTATTATAATTGTAAGGACGCGAGCTGTCTACGGTATATTTTTCTTCCCATGTTCCGGGCAGGTTTCAGAAGAATCCGCTCTGTCGTGAAAAAGAACGAAGCGGTTTCGGCCGCTGCGCTTTGCTTCGTACAGGGCCATATCGGCTTTTTGATAAAGCTCGGCATAACTTTTTCCGTCCTTCGGGAAAAGGGCAACGCCTACGCTTCCGGAAATCGAGTAACAGGTGTTGAATGTTTGTTGCAGGCATTGGGTGATCGCCATTGCTTTTTCTACAATCAGAGCATGGTCATCGACATTTTTCAGAAGCACCATAAATTCGTCCCCGCCGATCCGGCCTAGAATGTCCGTTGTGCGGAACAGCTTTTTCAGTTTGCTGCCGATATCCGCAAGCACGGCATCCCCGAACATATGGCCCAGATTATCATTGACCTCTTTAAAATGGTCCACATCAATCATGTAAAGGGCGCAGGGTTCATTGTCATTGAGCGCCTGCTCAATCAGATTCTGCGTTGCGATTTTATTGAGCAGTTCCGTCAATCCGTCCCGCTGCGCTTTGAACAAAAGCTTTTGCGTCGCTTCTTTTTGGCAGGTGATGTCACTGATTCTGCCGATTGCCCGTATGGCTTTGCCTTCCTTGCTGAAAATTGTAGTGATTTTAATATTGTACCATAGATAATCGCCGTTTTCCGATTTCATCCGGCATTCGCTTTCGGCGCTGGGTTCGCCGTTTTTCACGCTTTCAAACATTTGGCGGAAAGCTTCGGCATCGTCCGGATGGACTACGTCGGTATTCAGAAAGCTTTCGGGAAAATTTTTAATGGCGTAGCCGCCGCCCGAAATTTGCCGCCCGCCCGTACTGTTCAGAACGGTCTTGTTTAGAATGTCGTAATCAAAAATCATGCTGTCGGACTGGTCCATAACAATCTGATAGCGTTCATTGCTGATTTCCAGCTCCTGCATGATTACCCTTTGCTCGGTAATATCAATTAAAAGGCTGTACAGCTCGGGTTCTTTCCCGCTTTCCACCATGAGCTGGCCCCGCTCCAAAATCCATACCAAAGTCCCGTCTTTTTTCTGGATGCGGTACTGTATGTCGATTACGCTGCCGGCATGAAGCTGTTCGTCGATGCTGTGCTTTACCGCTTCCCGATCACGCGGGTAAATCATTTTCAAAAATTGTTGATTGAAAAGCCTGGTGACCTCCTCACGGCTATATCCCGTTAAGTAATAAAATCCGTCGCTGCAATAGATGATGGTTAAGTTCCCGTCGTATTTACAGCGCTGCACGCAGCCTGGAATATTGGATGTTAAAACACTCAGTTCCCGGATGCTTTTCTCAATAGCGCTGTTCTTTTTCCGAAGGAGAAGGACTGCGTAAAAACCAAGAAGGATAAAAGCGAACGCGGTGCTGAACGCCAGCAGGGCCGAAATGCGGATCATATAATTTGACTGCGGTAGAATTACATTGGACGGAACAATGGTGATCAGGTACCAGTTCCCCGCGCCAAGCGGTTGATAATATATAAAGCTGTCCAAACCGTCGACGTTGAATTCTGCCGTTCCGCTGCTGTTCCGGCCGATCTGCTCCTTCAACGCCTCAACGCTCATTTTATCCGGTTCTACACACTTGAGAGAAGAATAAAAATTTTGCACGGCGCTGTCGGCTGCCTTTTTGGAATACAGCACGACGGTGCCGTCATGGCGAATCAGAAGGCGCGTGCCCTTTCCTTCATACAGGGGGTTATCCAGTTGCTCTGCAATGGGGTCGGCGGATGCTGTTCCGTTTAATACGCCGATTATTTTTTGCTTTGAATAGATCGGAACGGAATAAAGGAACGCTTTTTTCGCATTCGGGAAGGATTCAGAGCCGGTTATGGTGGCCTTTCCCTTTACCGCCTGTTGAAACGATTCGCTTGCGGCGATATTCCGTTTCAAGCCGTCGTTTGTTATACTGTCTCCGTGCAGGTCGGCAACAGATATCTGAAGGAACGGATGGCTGTTTAATACCGCTTGCGTGGCGTCCGCAGCCGCTTTGTCATATAGATTCCCGTGTTCGCCGAGATATGTGGCCAGGGTACGTAAAACAGATGAACTTTCGTCCATCTTTGCCGTTATAGCTGCAGCGCTTTGCGCAGCGTTTTCAATCATATTTCTCGAAACGGAGGACTGTAGGTCACGGTTCATCTTGCTTACGAAAGCTGTAAATGACAACGGCAGAAAGGATAAAGAGACAAGAAGAACGCACGCAGCCGCTAGTTTTGGCTTTAACGTCACAAGCTCGCATCCTTTCCATTATGTGTTTTAATTTAAGGAAAATTGTTCAATATAGATAAAATATACACTATTTTTTTCCTTAACGCAATTCCTTTTTCCTTAAAAAACAGGATATTTTTCCCAATTGCGACAGAATAAAGCTATACGGGAAATTAACAGAAATTTCCTGAAAAATTGGAAAGGGAAAATGGAAGCGGCGTACGGAGAGGGTAATAATTTTTATTCAAATCCTGGATGCTTTATGCTTTTTGTCGGCCCAAATACAACCGGAAAAAAACCAAAGTTTTTTATTTTTTGCGTATGCATTTGATGGAGCCACTTCGGAATCCATACAAATCTGTTACAGAAAACCAAAATAAAGGTTTCTTGGATTTGTATTTTATTACAAAAATTAAGGAAAGTACTTTTCACCAACAACCAGTATGCTATACTAAAGTTTAAGAATCATTTCGGAGGATGACATGTCGGTACAAAAAGTACGAGAATATCTTAAAAAATACGGAATGGAAAACCGTTTAAGGGAATTTCCGGTTTCTAGTGCAACCGTTGCGCTTGCGGCACAGGCGCTGCAAGTGGAAGAGGCGCGCATTGCAAAAACGATTTCTTTTTACGCCGAAGGCGGATGCATTTTAATCGTTACCGCGGGGGATGCAAAAATTGATAATGCAAAGTTTAAGGCGGAATTCGGGATAAAAGCAAAAATGCTCGCTTCCGAGGATGTGGAGCGGCTGACCGGTTACCGGATCGGCGGAGTATGCCCGTTTGGGAACCCGTCGGAAGCAAAGGTTTACTGCGACCTGTCCCTGAAGCGCTTTACCACGGTCTACCCCGCTGGGGGCAGCTCCAATTCCTGTGTAGAATTGGATTGTGAGGAGCTTTTCCGGGCGTCGGGAAGCAGAAAGTGGCTGGACGTCTGTAAAAATTGGCAGGAAACCGGGGGACAGAGTAAGTAGTATGAGAATGCGTAATAAACCATGGGCTGCGCCGGAACTGGACGCCTGCGAATTTTTTGTCCGTAGCCCGTCGGAACAGATTGGGAAATGGCATTCATTTTTCCCGCGCAGACAGCCGATCCATCTGGAGCTTGGCTGCGGGAAAGGATTTTTTATCGCGGGAATGGCTCCAAAGCATCCGGAAATTAATTATATCGGGATCGATTTGAAAGATGCGGTTCTAGGCCCTGCAAAGCGCAATATCGAAAAGGCGTTTCAGGAGCAAAACAAAAAGCCGGACAATGTTGTATTGATGGCGCAGGATATTGAGCGGCTTTTAACGGTTATGAATGAAAACGATACCGTCGAGAGAATTTATATTCTTTTCTGCAATCCATGGCCAAAGGCGAAGCACAATAAACGGCGTCTTACTTATCCGCGAATGTTGGAAAGCTACAAACAGATTTTAGCAAAGGGCGGCGAAATCCATTTTAAAACGGACGACGACCCGCTTTTCAGTAATTCGGTGGCTTATTTTAAACAAAGCGGGTTTGAAATTACCAGAATAACCTATGATCTGCACGCGGATAACTGGCCGGAGGAAAATGTGCTTACGGAGCATGAGAAAATGTTCCTAGAAAAGGGAATCAAAATCAAAGCACTAATTGCAAAACTTCCTGTTCGTTAATTTATAAATATTCATTGACAAACGCATGAGGATACATTATAAGTCCTATTAATTTAGTAATATAATTGGAGGGTGCTGGGCATGGGCGAGGCCATTATTGAAATACGGGCGCTTAGCAAATCTTTCCGCACAAAAGATGGGGAAGTAACCGTCCTGAGGGATATTAATCTGACGATTGAAAAGGGTGAAATCTTCGGAATTATCGGCATGAGCGGCGCCGGTAAGAGCACGCTTGTGCGCTGTATCAATATGCTTGAAAAGCCAACGCATGGTACGGTTCTGTTTGACGGCCGTGACATGGCGAAGCTGTCTGAACGGGAGTTGCGGGAAGTGCGTCGTTCCATGGGAATGATCTTTCAGCAGTTCAATCTTTTAATGCAGCGCACGGCGGAGGGCAACGTCTGTTTCCCGTTGGAGCTTGCCGGTATGGATGAGGCTTCCGCAAGGAAGCGGGCGAAAGATCTTCTGGAGCTTGTCGGGCTTGCGGATAAAGCCAAGGCGTATCCCGCTCAGCTTTCCGGCGGGCAAAAGCAACGTGTCGCAATTGCGCGTGCGCTTGCCACGGATCCGAAAGTGCTTCTTTGCGACGAAGCCACCAGCGCCCTTGACCCTACGACAACGACTTCCATTTTGGCCCTTTTAAAGGATATCAATCAACGGCTGGGCATTACGATTGTCATGATTACGCATCAAATGAGTGTTATTGAGGAAATCTGCAACCGCGTTGCGATTATTGACGAAAGCCACATCGCGGAGTCCGGTAAGGTGGAAGATATTTTTTATAAGCCGAAAACCGAAATTGCGCAAAAGCTGGTTTATCCTTCCGGAAAACCTACGCAGCAATTTATCAGCAAGCGCTGCATGCGAATTGTTTTTGACGGGAATTCTTCGTTTGAGCCGGTTATTGCCAACATGGTGCTGGAATGTAAGGCTCCCGTGAACATTATGTATGCGGATACAAAGAATATAGACGGCAAAGCGTTTGGTCAAATGGTGGTCCAACTGCCGGAGGACGAAGTTCTGGCGCAGAAGATGTTTCATTATATTCGTGCAAGAGGATTATCTGCGGAGGAGGTGAATGGTTATGTGGGATGAGACAACGCTGAATCTGCTGATACAGGGTGTTGGTGAATCCCTGTATATGACGCTTGTTTCCACTTTCTTTGATTATATCATCGGGTTGCCGCTTGGCATCCTGCTTGTTACAAGCGCAAAGGAAGGGATCCGCCCCCGTCCATGGCTATTTAAAACCTTGGACGTCATTGTGAACCTGACCCGTTCCATTCCGTTCCTGATCCTCCTTGTAGCCATTATCCCTTTTACGCGGCTTGTTACCGGGACGATGATCGGCCCCACCGCGACGATTGTTCCGCTGACTTTGTCGGCGGCGCCGTTTGTTGCCCGTCTGGTCGAGTCTTCCATCAAGGAAGTGGATGTCGGCGTTATTGAGGCCGCTCAGTCCATGGGCGCCTCCAATATGCAGATCATCTGGAAAGTCATGCTTCCGGAAGCGAAACCGTCCTTGATTGTCGGGTGCGCTATCGCAACCACAACGATTCTTGGCTATTCGGCAATGGCCGGTTTTACAGGCGGCGGCGGGCTTGGTACGATCGCAACGAATTTCGGTTTCTATCGTTATCAGTACGACGTTATGCTTGTGACGGTGGTTCTGTTGGTTCTCATTGTACAGGTGCTTCAGGGGATCTTGATGAAATTGGCGGGGCTCAGCAATAAGAAATAACGATTTTCAAATATTGGAGGGGAATTTATGAAAAAAATCATATCGATTATATTGATCGCAGCTCTATCCCTGGCAGCGCTTGCCGGCTGCGCGAAATCCGGCACAGCGGCTTCCGCGGGAAGCAAAAAGATTGTGGTGGGCGCTTCTCCCACACCCCATGCGATTATTTTAAAGGAAGCTGCAAAATTACTGAAGCAAAAGGGCTATGACCTTGAAGTAAAGGAATTTAACGATTACGTTTTGCCCAATACCGCGCTGGTAAGCAAGGAACTGGACGCAAACTACTTCCAGCATGTGACTTATCTGGACGATTACAATAAGAAAAACGGTACGGATATTGTTTCCGCCGGATCTATCCACTATGAGCCGTTTGGAATTTATGCGGGAAAAACCAAAAGCCTGGCCGATTTAAAAGACGGTGCGACGATTTCCGTTCCGAACGATACCTCCAACGAAGCGAGAGCGCTCCTTCTCTTGCAGGCGCAGGGCTTGATTAAACTGAAGGACGATGCGGGGATTACTGCCACGCAGAAGGATATCGTGGAGAACAAAAAGAACCTGAAGTTTACGGAAATTGAAGCCGCCCAGCTTGTCCGTTCCCTTCCGGATGTCGATCTGGCTGTTATCAACGGAAATTACGCCTTGCAGGGTAGCCTGAAGGTTTCGGACGCGATTGCTGTGGAAAAAGACGATTCCATAGCCGCGGAAAAATATGCAAATGTTCTTGCCATACGAAAAGGCGATGAAAACCGCGAGGAGATTAAGGCACTAGTCGAAGTGCTGAAAAGCGATGAAATGAAAACGTTTATAAAAAATACTTTTAACGGTGCGGTTGTACCTGTAAAATAAGTAACATAAGCGACACCCGTGCGGGAGAATATCCGCACGGGTGTTTTCTGCGCAACCGAACAAGAAAATACTGGAACTAGGTACTGCAATAAAAAGATGGTTCTTGGGCAAAAAAATAAATAAAATTAAGCAGGAGGATGTGGTGATTTTGCACAATTAATTTTTACATTTATAAAATCTCTTGACAATTTTGCGGCATGGATGTAAAATGAGAACGCTTTGAAACCGGTTTCAAAGTTAAAGCGCATATTTTATCAGGAAGGCTATGGTGATAAGTTTGGCACAGATCAGCGATGTGGCAAAATTGGCGGGAGTATCTCCGGCAACCGTGTCGCGTGTGATTAATGGCTCCGCCAAAGTGAGCGAAGAGAAGGCCAAACGGGTATTGGAAGCGATTAAAGCAACTGGTTTCAAGCCGAATGAGATTGCACGTTCTCTGTATAAAAAGTCCTCGCGGATTATCGGATATATTGTACCCAGTATTTTGAATATTTTTTTGAACGAAATCGGCCGCGCGATTGAGGAAGAGGCTTTCCAGCACGGCTATAAAATGATTTTATGCAACTCGGATGAAAACCCGAAAAAAGAAGCGGCATATATTCAAATGCTGACGGCGATGAATGCCGACGGGATTATTATTACCGCGAACAATGAAAATTTGGATGAGGAGATTCGGAACTGCCCGCTTCCGATTGTTGTACTGGATAAAGAAGCCAGCGGCCGCTATACCGCCGTCGTACAGTCCGACAATTACGCCGGCGGGCGCCTCGCGACCGAGTATCTTCTGAAGTGCGGCTGCAAACATCCGGTTTTGATGCGCCCCCCGCAAAAGTATTCGAGCGGCCGGCAGCGTTTTCTCGGCTATATGGATGTATGCAAGGAACACGGCATTGAGCCGCTGTTTATCGACAGCCCGTTCAATTCTAATGACGGGCTTCGGTGTTCGCAGGAGCTTTTGGAGCGGTTCCCGTATGTGGACGGCATTCTGGCAGTAAATGACATGATGGTTCTGTCGCTCTATAAGGTGCTGCTTATGCAGAGGCGCAGGGTTCCCGATGATATTATGATCGTCGGGTATGACGGTATAGAGCTCGGAGGGCTGATGACCCCTGAGCTGACAACGATTTTGCAGCCGATTGAGGAGATCGGAAGGCTTTCGGCGAAAATTATTATTGATCAGGTGGCGGATAAAACCCCTGACCGACAGGAATACATTCTTCCGGTCAAGCTGAAAGTAAGGCAGACAACCAGACCGCCGGCAGAGAGTAATGGATGAAACTGCCGGAACGAGAGAAACTATTTAAAAAAGGATGGCGTGTAGTGTGAACAAACGCATTTTTTTAATTGTACTGGACAGTATGGGGATCGGTGAAGAGCCGGACGCTGCGGAATATGGAGACGAAGGCAGCAATACGCTTGCCGCCGCCGCTACGAGCAGTTCTTTTGCGATGCCCAATATGCAGAAACTGGGGCTGTTTAATATTGACGGCGTTAACTGCCGCCCGAAGGTGGAAAATCCGGCCGGGGCGTTTGCACGTATGCAGGAAGCCTCAAAGGGAAAGGATACGACTATCGGCCATTGGGAAATTGCGGGAATTTATTCCCCAAAACCGCTACCGACCTATCCGAACGGTTTTCCGGAGGAAGTGATCCGCGCCTTTGAGGAAAAAACTGGAAGAAAATCCATCTGCAACAAGCCGTATTCCGGAACGCAGGTCATTATGGATTATGGCAGGGAGCATGAAGAAACGGGCGCGCTGATTGTTTATACTTCGGCAGACAGCGTTTTCCAGATTGCCGCGAACGAAGCTGTGGTTCCGGTTGAAGAACTTTACCGCTACTGCCAGATCGCGCGGGACCTTCTGACCGGCGAGCATGGCGTAGGCAGGGTAATCGCAAGGCCGTATGTAGGAACTTACCCGAATTATACCCGCACGGCAAACCGTCATGATTTTTCCCTTCTGCCCCCGAAAGCCAGCATGCTCGATCAGCTTTTGGAAGAAAAGTATGATGTTATTGCTGTTGGAAAAATTAATGATATTTTTGCTGGCAAGGGAATCAGCCGCTTTATGCGCACGAAGGGAAACGCCGAGGGCATTGAGCGCACCATCGAATTGACAAAAGAGGACTTTAACGGACTCTGCTTTGTGAATCTGGTTGATTTCGATATGCTGTACGGTCACCGTAACGATGTGGAAGGCTATGCGAAAGCGCTGACGTATTTTGATCAGAAGCTTCCGGAGATTATGAACGGCCTGCGCGACGATGATTTGCTGATGATTACGGCGGATCACGGCTGCGACCCGATTACGCCGTCTACCGATCATTCCAGGGAGTACACGCCGTGGGTTATTTACGGAAAGAATGTGAAGCCCGGCGTAAACCTTGGCACCCGTCCGACCTTCGCCGATATTGCGGCGACCATTCTGGACTATTTCAACGTGGAGCAAAAGATAACGGGGACTTCGCTGTTGAAGCACATTTTAAAATAAAAGCAGTTCAAAAAATAAAAGCAGTTCAAAAAGAAACAGGAGGAATTGAATATGGCGAATATACCTACACCACATAACGCGGCAAAAGAAGGGGAAATTGCCAAAACGGTTTTAATGCCGGGCGATCCGTTACGGGCAAAATTTATTGCAGATACGTTTCTCACCGATGTTTCGTGTTTTAATACGGTTCGCAATATGCTGGGCTTTACCGGGACGTATCAGGGCAAACGGGTGTCCGTAATGGGCGGCGGAATGGGCATGCCATCCGTTGGGATTTATACTTATGAGCTCTTTCATTTTTACGATGTTGACAATATTATCCGTATCGGTTCAGCCGGAGGAATCGCAGATAATGTGCAAGTGCGTGACATTGTCATCGGCATGGGAGCCTGTACCGATTCAAATTATGCTTCCCAGTACTGTCTTCCGGGCACATTTGCGCCGATTGCAAGCTATGGCCTCCTCAGCCGGGCGGTAAAGGAAGCGGAAAGGCTGAAATACCCGGTAAAGGTCGGCAATATCCTGTCTTCTGATGTATTTTACGGCGACGACGGGGACGCATTGGCAAAGTGGAAAAAGATGGGCGTTCTCGCGGTGGAAATGGAAGCTGCCGCATTGTATATGAACGCGGCCCGTGCCGGCAAAAATGCTCTTTGCATGCTGACAATTTCCGATTGTCCGTTTACCGGCGAATCGCTTTCGGCCGAAGACCGCCAGACCAGCTTTACGCAGATGATGGAAATCGCGTTGTCCCTTGCCTGATGATGTGGGTAATATCACGTTTGTGATATTCTATATATCCCCGGGTCTTATTTTCTGGTAAGGCCTGCAAAAAAAACAGGAGGAAAGAATTATGAAGAAGATTGTAGCATTTTTTCTTGCAGTAATGATGACGGCGTCTGTGACTGCATGCGGCTCTGGTTCCACAACATCCAGCACAGCCCCTGCCGCCAGCGCTGCGGAAAGCCAGGAAACTTCCGCTGGAAAATCCGATTTTAAGATTACGATGGTTACGGATACCGGCGGTGTAAACGACCAGTCCTTTAACCAGTCGTCATGGGAAGGACTTCAGAAGGTGTCCCAAGATACGGGCGCTACGGTAAAGTACACCGAATCTAAGCAGGAATCGGATTACACCACGAACCTTGATAAGGCTGCTGACGACGGCAGCAACCTGATCTGGGGTATCGGTTTCGCTATGGCCGACGCAGTAGCCAATGCGGCGAAACAGAATCCGGATATCAGCTATGCAATCGTAGACAATTCCTATGGCGACAAAACTCCTGCCAATGTAACAGGGGTTATGTTCCGCGCGCAGGAGCCCTCCTTCCTTGTAGGCTACATTGCGGCGAAAACCACAAAGACCGGTAAAGTCGGTTTTGTGGGCGGCATGACCAGCGCTATCATCGACCAGTTCGAATACGGCTATAAGGCCGGCGTTGCTTATGCGGCCAAAGAACTGAAAAAGAACATTACGGTTGACGCCCAGTACGCGGAAAGCTTCAGCGATGCTGCAAAGGGCAAGGCAATTGCAACAAGCATGTTCAACAATGGCTGCGATGTCGTGTTCCATGCGGCCGGCGGTGCTGGCACAGGCGTTATTGAAGCGGCAAAAGAAGCCAACAAATTTGCGATCGGCGTTGACCGCGACCAGGCTTATCTTGCTCCGAAGAACGTTCTTACCTCTGCATTGAAGCTCGTCAACAAAGCGGTTGAGCTCGTTTCCAAGGAAGCAATCAACGGCCAGAAGATCGGCGGCAAGACATACACCTATGGCTTGACGGAAGACGCTGTTGGCATTCCGGAAGAACATTCACTCATGGGCGACGACACCTACAATGCGGCGATTGCGCTCGAAAGCAAAATTAAAGACAAGACAATCACTCCTCCGGCAACCAAAGACGACTATAATAAATTCGTAGCCGCTCTTAAATAATTTGGCATCAATCCATTTCTTTCATAAGCGGGGCGCGTTTTCAGGCGCCCCGCTGTGTCTAAAGAACCATTAACAGGCAGGGGGTCTATTTTAATGGAAGTCAGCAGCGATTATGCGGTGCAGATGCACGGTATTACAAAAATGTTTGGCTCTTTTTGCGCCCTGAACAATGTCCATCTTGACGTTAAGAAGGGAACAATCCACGCGATCTTAGGCGAAAACGGCGCGGGGAAAAGCACGCTGATGAATGTGCTTTACGGCCTATATCAGGCGGATGCGGGGGAAATCTTTTTAAATGGGGAAAAAGTAAATATTAAAAATCCGAATATTGCGATTGAACATGGCATTGGCATGGTTCACCAACACTTTATGCTGGTTGAAAATTTTACGGTTACACAGAACATTATTCTGGGGAATGAAGTAACAAATCGGTTTGGCCTATTAAATATGAAAAAAGCACGTGAGGAAATCCTTGAAATCGTCCGGAAATATGGACTGGAAGTAGATCCGGATGCAAAGATAGAGGATATTTCTGTTGGCATGCAGCAGCGTGTTGAAATATTAAAGGCGCTTTATCGCGGGGTTGATCTGCTGATTTTGGATGAGCCTACCGCGGTGCTGACTCCGCAGGAAATAGACGACCTGATCCAGATTATGCACAACCTGATTTCTGACGGCAAAACCATTATCATTATTACCCACAAGCTGAAGGAAATTAAGGCGTCGGCCGATGTCTGCACCATTATCCGCCGCGGCGAATATGTTGATACAGTTCCTGTTGCGGATGTGGACGAGGAAGAACTGGCGACAAAGATGGTGGGGCATGCTGTTCAGCTTGTTGTTGAAAAGACGCCCGCCAAGCCGGGCGACGTCGTTTTCGAAATTGATAACCTGACGGTCAAGGATGAGCGGAAGCTGGACGCCGTGAAAAACCTGTCGCTGAAAGTCCGAAAGGGAGAAATTGTCGGCATAGCTGGAATCGACGGAAACGGACAGAAAGAGCTTGTCGAGGCGATTACAAACCTTACGAAAGCGGAGAGCGGTACCATTAAAATAAATGGGGTCGAAATCCAGAACACGACGCCGCACAATGTGATCGACCATAAGATTTCGACCATTCATGAGGACCGCCAGAAACGCGGCCTGGTTCTGCCGTTTACCGTTGCGGAAAACATGGTTATTGAAAAATACCGTGAACGGCCGTACAGCAAGGGTGGCATGCTCAATAGCAGCGAAATCCTTGCGTTTACAAAGGGCCTGATCAAGGAGTACGATATCCGTCCGGAGAACTGTGAAAATCAGGCGGCAAGGGGTCTTTCCGGCGGAAATCAGCAAAAAGTGATTATTGCGAGGGAAATCTCGAATGAGCCGGATTTGCTGATTGCCGTTCAGCCTACCCGCGGCCTGGATGTGGGCGCGATTGAATACGTGCATAAAACGCTGATCCGGGAACGCGATAAGGGCAGGGCGATTCTTTTAATTTCTTTGGAACTTGACGAAGTTATGAATGTGGCGGATACAATTGCGGTTATCTATGCGGGAAGCATCGTCTCCACCTTTAAGCAGGGTGAAGTGGACGAAAATACAGTCGGACTGTTAATGGCGGGAGGTAAAATAAATGAAAACGTTGGTTAAAGTTCTAAAAAAGCCGATTACCTCCACGCTGATTGCGATTCTTTGCGGATTTCTGGTAGCCGCCATTGTTTTGGTGCTGGCGGGTTACAATCCGGTAAGCTCTTTTGCGGCGTTATTCAAAGGTATTTTTGCAAAGCCAAAGTATATTTCCAATGTCATTATCAAGGCAACCCCGATTATATTGACGGGACTAAGCGTGGCATTTGCATTTAAAACCGGTCTGTTCAATATTGGTGCCGAGGGCCAGTACATAGTTGGGACAGTTGCCGCGGTTTGTGTTGGCGTTAAGCTGGATTTGCCGCCGGTTTTCCAAATCCTGATTGTTGTGCTGTCAGGCGTTCTTGCCGGAGCGATTTTCGGCGGGATCGTCGGCCTTTTGAAAGCCCGTTTCGGCATCCATGAAGTTATTACCAGTATTATGCTGAACTGGATTGCGTTCTATCTTTCAAATTACATTGTTGCCTTGCCCGCATACCATCAGCCGAACTCCACAAGCTCCCTGCCGGTTAACGAGTCGAGCTTTACCATGCTTCTTCCGAAATGGAAAGTCTCAGAAGAAGGTATGGCCGCGCTGAAGCCGAATAAATGGCTTTATGAGGTAATGGTCAAAACGGATGTGAACTTCGGAATTCTGGTTGCTGCTGTTATGGCGGTAATCATATGGATACTCCTTTACCGTTCCACAAAGGGCTATGAGCTTCGTGCGGTGGGATTCAATAGTGACGCGGCGGAATTTGCGGGGATCAGCGTCAGCCGCAATCTTGTCCAGGCGATGCTGATTGCTGGGGCGCTTTCCGGACTTGCCGGCGCGCTTGCCATAACCGGCACCGCACCGCACCGCATTTCGCAGATGGCTGCTTTTGAAAACAACGGCTTTAATGGCTTATCGGTCGCGCTGATTGCGGGTTCCTCACCGATCGGCTGCATTTTCGCGGGGCTTCTGTTTGGCGGCCTGCTCTATGGCGGGCAGAGCGTTCAGCAGGAAGTCGGAGCGCCCACGGAAATTATCAATATTATGATCGGCACGATTGTATTTTTTGTAGCCCTTACAAGGGTTGTGCCCGTGCTGGCTGATAAGCTTGAGAAGAGAGGTGCTCGCCATGCTAAGTAAAATTCTGCTGTTGATCGGTATTACGATGATGTATTCCACCCCGCTGGTGTTCGGTGCGCTCGGCGGCGTTATTTCCGAACGTTCCGGTGTGGTAAACATAGGTATTGAGGGTATGATGACGGTTGGCGCTTTTGCGGCCGCTGCGGTCAGCTATTTTACGGGCAACCCCTGGCTGGGACTGCTTGCGGCGGGAGCGGCCGGCGGAGCAATCGCCCTTTTGCACGCGATTGCTTCGGTAACCTTTAAAGCGGATCAGACGATCTCCGGTATTGCCATCAACTTTATCGGACCCGGACTTGCGCTGTTTTTCTGCCGTTTGATGTTTTCCAAGGCTACCATGACGCCGCCTGCCAAGACGCTTCCGAAGATTTTCGGAGAAGATTTCTTTCAAGGCAGCCCGGCAGGAAATTTGAATGTGGATGTCACCGTTGTGCTTGCGCTCGTTTGTGCCGCTGTTATGTGGTATTTCCTGTATAAGACGAAATGGGGCCTCCGTGTGCTTTCCGTTGGCGAACATCCTGCCGCAGCCGATACGTTGGGAATCAACGTCAGCCGTACCCGCTACCTCTGCGTGCTGGTGTCAGGCGTTTTAGCGGGATTTGGCGGCGCTTCCATGACCTTGGCAATTATTTCGCAGTTTACGCCCACGGCGATCAGCGGGCAGGGCTTTATTGCGCTTGCCGCTGTTATTTTCGGGAAATGGACACCGTTCGGCGCGTACGGCGCTTGTCTACTCTTTGGTTTTGCGCAGGCTTTGACGATTGTGCTGGGTGGCGGCGACTATGCCGTACCCTCCCAGATTCTTGCGATGCTTCCGTACGTTCTGACAATTATCGTGCTGATTTTCTTTGTTGGACGCTCGGTTGCACCGAAAGCGGACGGTGTGCCGTATGAAAAGGGCCAAAGATAAGACAATCGGAATTTTTGAATAAGGGAGCAATTGAAATGAACCAAAAAGAAATACTTGAGAAGGTTGACCATACCCTTCTGACGCAGACGGCAACATGGGCGGAGATCAAGCAAATCTGCGACGACGCCGTTCACTACGGTACCGTTTCGGTCTGTATTCCCGCCGCCTATGTGAAGCGGGCAAAGGAGTATGTCGGCGAAAAAATGGCAGTATGCACCGTGATTGGTTTCCCAAACGGATACACTACTACGGCCGCGAAGGTGTTCGAGGCGAAGGACGCTATTCAAAACGGAGCGGATGAAATAGATATGGTTATTAACCTAGGCTATGTAAAAGACGGCCTTTACAACCTTCAGCTTGAGGAAATTAAACAGGTGAAAGCTGCGTGTGGGAACCATATCCTGAAGGTAATCATCGAAACCTGTTTGCTGACGGAAGAAGAGAAAATAAAGATGTGCGAGGTCGTAACCGCGTCCGGAGCCGACTACATTAAGACCTCCACAGGATTTTCTACGGCAGGAGCTACCTTTGAGGACGTTGCCCTGTTCAAAGAGCATGTCGGACCGAATGTAAAGATCAAGGCGGCCGGCGGCATTAAGACAATGGAAGATGCGGAAAAATTCATTTCGCTCGGCGCTTCCCGCCTTGGCACAAGCCGGATTATCAAACTGATTAAGAATGAGGAAGCCCACGGATATTAACCAAAAGGAGCGGTTCGCCGCTCCTTAAATCTTCCTTGAAAGAGGTGTTATCATGGAAAACGCTCGGGAATTGATTTCTGCGGCCGTTTCCGCCCGGGAAATGGCCTATACGCCTTACTCCAATTTTAAAGTGGGGGCCGCGCTGCTTTCAAAAAGCGGCAGGATTTATAAGGGCTGCAATATTGAAAATGCGGCGTTTACTCCTACAAACTGCGCGGAGCGGACTGCTTTTTTCAAGGCGGTCAGCGAAGGTGAGCTTGCGTTTGAATGTATCGCGATTGTGGGCGGCAAAGGGGATGAACTGGAAGAATTCTGTGCTCCATGCGGGGTTTGCAGACAGGTTATGATGGAGTTCTGTGATCCGGACGAATTCAAAATAATTTTAGGCACGCCGGAAAAATGGCATGTCTATACCCTTCGCGAACTGCTGCCGTTCGGATTTGGCAAACAAGATTTGGAGAAGAGCCATGATTAAAAATATTGTCTTCGATATGGGCCAGGTGTTCGTAGATTTTAATCCGGATCACTTTATTGGGCACTATGTCACAGATCGGGAGGACGCCCTTCTTCTGCGAACCGAGCTTTTCGGTAAAAGCGAATGGGTGGAAATGGATCTCGGAACAATGACGGAGGAAGACCTTGTTCAACCGGTTTGCGCCCGTCTGCCGGAACGTTTGCATTTTGCGGTCAAGGAGCTTCTTCTGCACTGGCAGGATTATATGAAGGTCTTCCATAATCTTGACCCATTGGTTGCGGAATTAAAACAAAACGGCTATTCCCTTTACCTGCTGTCCAACGCTTCTGTCAGCATTCATAAATTCACGAAGAAAATTATGGCCCTGCAATACTTTGACGGCACATTTTTTTCAGCGGATGTACATTATATAAAGCCGGATCCGAACATTTATCGGCTGTTTTTTGAAAAGTTTTCCCTGCGCCCGGAAGAATGTTTTTTTACGGATGACCGCGCGGACAATGTGGAAGCGGGCCGCAGGCTTGGAATGGAAGGCTTTGTCTATAAGGGAGAGGAGCAGCCCTTGCGCGACACACTACGCAGGGCCGGCGTTTCTCTGAAACCATAAAATTACGTATGAGGTGATTCAAATGAGGATGTATGATATTATTGCAAAGAAAAGGGATGGGGGAGAGCTTTCCGACGAGGAAATCCAGTTTTTCATCAACGGATATGTAAGCGGCGAAATTCCGGATTATCAGGTTTCCTCGCTTCTCATGGCAATATATTTTCAGGGTATGACGGACAGGGAAACGGCTTCTTTGACGATGTGTATGGCAAAATCCGGTGAAATGGTGGACTTGTCTTCCATCGACGGGATTAAGGTTGATAAGCACAGCACCGGCGGCGTTGGCGATAAAACAACATTGATTATTTCCCCGATTGTCGCTTCCCTTGGCGTTCGCGTGGCGAAAATGAGCGGGCGAGGACTGGGGCATACCGGCGGAACGGTCGATAAAATGGAATCGATTCCCGGTATGCAGACCTCCATTGACCGTGAAAAATTCTTTGATATCGTCCGCAAGGTCGGCGTGAGTGTCATCGGCCAGTCCGGCAATCTGGTTCCGGCGGATAAAAAGCTCTACGCCCTGCGCGATGTAACCGCCACGATTGAAAGCATCCCGCTGATTGCTTCCAGCATCATGAGTAAAAAGATTGCCGCGGGTTCCGACTGTATTCTGTTGGATGTTAAGACCGGAAGTGGCGCGTTTATGAAAACCGTGGATGATTCCATTAAACTTGCGCAGGCAATGGTTGCGATCGGCGAACATGTTGGGCGTAAGACCATCGCCTTGATTACCGATATGGACCGCCCGCTGGGAAACGCGATCGGCAATTCGCTAGAAATTATGGAAGTGTGCGATACGCTGAAAGGCCACGGCCCGGAGGATCTGACGGAAATCTGCATCGAGCTTGCCGCCAATATGCTGTATCTGGCGGGGAAAGGCGATCTTGCGGAATGCAAAAAACTGGCAAGAAGGCAGATCGACAACGGCGAGGCTTTTGCGAAATTAAAGGAAATGGTCGCGGCGCAGGGCGGCGACACTCGTGTGCTGGACGACAGCGCAAACTTCCCTCAGGCAAAAATTGCGTATGAGGTTTTGGCGCAGAGCGAAGGATACCTGTACGCAATGAATACGGAGCGGTGCGGAATCTCTTCGGTAGAACTGGGCGCGGGCCGCGAAAAGAAAGAAGATTCCATCGATTACAGCGCCGGAATCATGCTTCGCAAAAAAATCGGGGATTATGTGAAGAAGGGCGACGTAATTGCCGTGTTCTATACGTCCGAAGAAGGAAAATGCAAAGAAGCGGAAAAGATCTTCCAAAGCGCGGTTTCCATCCGTCCGGAAGCACCGAAATCGGTTCCGGTTATTCACGCCAGAGTAACAGTAAACGGCGTGGAAAAGCTTTGATGTTGAAAAGGGAATGCAAGAAAAACGTTTTCTAAATAATATAAAAAAGACACGCCTTGGATGCGATTGAGCTGCTTCCGGGCGTGTTTTTGCATTTTGGGCTGTTGATTTTTAACAATTCGCAATTGAGTAAAGCTTGCTTTGCAACAGCCCTTTATTTCCGTTTACTGCATGGCCGTATCCAGTCCTTCGAACTGCATGTTATAGTACTTTGCATACATTCCGTTTTTTTCAATCAATTCCTGATGAGTGCCGCTTTCCTCAATTCCGTCGTCGCCGATGACAATAATCTCGTCCGCATTGCGGATTGTGCTCAGCCGGTGGGCGATGACCAAAGTAGTGCGGCCTTTGGACAGGGTCACCAGCGATTTCTGAATATGCCGCTCGCTTTCATTGTCCAGCGCGCTCGTGGCTTCATCCAGAATCAAGATCCGCGGGTTTTTCAAAAATACCCGGGCAATGGCAATCCGCTGCTTCTGCCCGCCGGAAAGGCGCGCTCCGCGCTCACCCACATAGGTGTCGTAGCCTTTGTCAAGGCTTACAATAAAGTCGTGGATATTGGCGTTTTTTGCGGCCTCCATAATTTCTTCATCGGTTGCGTCGGGCTTTCCATAGGCAATATTCTCTTTAATAGTGCCCGCGAACATGTAGACGTCCTGCTGTACAATGCCGATTGCTTTGCGCAGGGATTTCAGCGTAACATCACGAATGTCGTGACCGTCGATGGTTACGCTGCCGCCGGTAACGTCGTAAAAACGGGGGAGCAGGGAGCAGAGGGTGGTTTTTCCACCGCCGGATGGCCCCACAAGCGCAACGGTTTTTCCCGCGTCGATTTTGATATTGATATTCTCCAGTACGTTGTTAGCGGTATCGTAGCTGAAAGAAACATTGCGGTATTCGATGCTGCCTTTTACGTCCTTCAGATCGACGGCGCCGGGCCGGTCAACAATTTCCGACTGTGTTTCCACGACTTCAACAAAGCGCCTAAAACCGGAGTACCCCTTTTGAAACTGCTCGGTAAATTCAATCAGAATATCGATGGGATTGATAATGATATTGATGTATAAGGCATAGACCGCCAAATCGGTTGGGGCAAGCGTACCCCGCGCGATAAAGAGCCCCCCGCTGACCAGCACGGTCAGAAACAATAATCCTTCAAAGAACGAGGTTCCTGCGCGGTAGCTGCCCATAATGAGGTAGCTACTCTCTTTGGAATCCAGAAATTGCAGGTTGCTTTCGCTGAATTTTTCTTGCTCCAGTTCTTCGTTCCCGAAGCTTTTTACCACGCGGATACCCGCAAGGCTGTCCTGCACACGGGAATTCACGCCCGCGATTTTCTTACGGTTATCCATAAAAACTGCCCGCATTTTCTTGTTCTTTTCAATGCTGAACACAATCATAACCAGGGTGACAGACAGCAAAATGAGCGTCATGGGAACATTAATCAGCATCATGAGCGCAAAGCTGCCGAAGATTTTTAAAAGCGAAATCAGAATGTTTTCCGGGCCATGATGCGCCAGTTCGCTAATGTCAAATAAATCGGAAACCAGCTTGCTCATCATTTCCCCGGTGTTGTTTTTGTCGTAATAGGAAAAGGAAAGCCGCTGCAAGTGATCGAATAAATCCTGCCGCATGTCGCTTTCCATTTTTGCGCCCATAATGTGTCCCCAGCTTGTGATATAGTACTGGCAGCCGTAACGCACAAGCTCCATTCCCAATAGAGCCGCCGCAATCCAAGGAAGGCTTTTCAGGATGATTTGCGTTCCCTGTGGAAACAGGCCTTTCACCAGAAAATTTAAAATCTGCGGGAAAGCCACATCGATTGCCGAAACAATCAAAGCGCAGAACATATCAAAATAAAATAAGGCGCGATAAGGTTTGTAATATTTTATAAATTTGCGAAAAATGGACATTTTGTGCTCCTGTTACATTTTAAGTTTGACTGGTTCTTCATAATCCTCTCCGAAAGTATCGACGGTAACGCTCTTCATTACCTCATCGGTTTTGGGTCTGTCCCTGCGGTCGCGGCGAACGGATACAATGCGATCCGCTTCTTCGATTCCTTCGATCACTTTCCCGAAAGCGGCATATTGGCCGTCAAGGTGCGGCGCGTCCGCAACCATAATAAAGAACTGGGATCCGGCGCTGTCCGGATCCATGGAACGGGCCATGGATATTACGCCGCGGGTATGCTTAAGATCATTTTTGACTCCATTGCCGCTGAATTCTCCTTTGATGCTATAGCCGGGACCGCCCATTCCGGTTCCTTCCGGATCGCCGCCCTGGATCATGAAGCCGGGTATTACGCGGTGGAAAATCGTGCCGTTATAAAATCCCTTTTTCACAAGGGAGATAAAGTTGTTTACTGTATTTTGGGCGATATTCGGATACAACTCTATTTTCATAGAACCTTCATTGGTGGTAATTGTCACAATCGGATTTTTCATATTAATTCCTCCGTATTTTTTCAGTATTTTTATTATAGCGGGAAAAGGAGTTTCATTCAAGGGATAAATTTTCGCTTGTGAATAGTTTGTTAACAGTTTATTAACAAAAAAGTGCTATAATTTGGCAAACCAAACTAAATATTACAGTATCACGGTTAATTGTAGGGTTCGACCGGAGGAGGTGATAAAATGCTCCAGGCAATCAACACTGATTTCGAAATGTCGCTTCGTACGGCTCCCCTTTCCTCAAGCAGCGTGCGGAAAACGCCGGAAACGGAAATTCAGAAAAAGGCGCAGGGAAGCCAAAATATCAGGGCGGACTCTGTAGAAATCAGCGAACAGGCACGGGCCGCGATACAGCGGGCCGGTACCGTAGCTTCAACCGGAGAGAAAGCTGCCGCCGGACATGATTCAAAGCGGAGGGAATCGCAGGCACCTTCCGGTCGGGCAGAGAAGTTGTTAGAGGCTCAGAAAAAGCAGCAAACGGAAGAAAAGCCGAAGTCAAAGCATTATGCAGATCTTTCCCTGTATACGGAAGCGGAGCTGAAAAAACTTGTTTCTGACGGGATTATCACGGAATTTCAGCAGCGGGCTGAACTTGCGAAAAGGGCTGCAAGGAAACAGGAAGTAAAAGAAAGCGAAGCAAAGAAATTACAGAAAAAAAGTACTTATCAGCAGGCAATTTATTCGTACAAAGCCCAGCAGAGAAGAAAAATTTCCTATGCGGCTATCGGCAAATACTTAAACCGTGTTGCGTAAAGATGTATAGGCAGGAGATCCTTCATTCGGCATCTCCTGCTATTTTTGTATTTCGGGATTCCCGGTCGTGGGGGAAGCTTAAAGGGCTTTTGCTTAATGCCCTTGGAAACGTAGCCGGGAAGCGGGCTTTGCCCGGTCAGGAACCCCTCGGATCCGCTGGAAATAGAATTGCAAAATATTCTTGCGAACTGTTTCGTGTTTTCCCTGCGGTTATGGTATAATGAAGAAAAAATAAAGGGGACGAAATCGTGAAATTTTACTCGTGGAATGTCAACGGGCTTCGGGCCTGTATGAATAAAGGTTTTTTGGATTTTTTCCGCTCGGCGGATGCGGATGCCGTATGTTTGCAGGAAACAAAAATGCAGCCGGATCAGGCGGAAATTCCGCTTCCGGGGTACCGGCAGTACTGGAATTCCGCGGTAAAGAAAGGGTATTCCGGAACAGCGATTTTCACCCGCCTGGAGCCGTTGTCTGTAAGCTATGATATTCAGGCGGAAGAGCATGTCGGGGAAGGCCGCTCTATCACCTTGGAATTTGAAGAGTATTATCTTGTAACGGTTTATACTCCCAACGCGCAGCGGGATTTAGCACGCCTTGATTACCGGATGCGCTGGGAGGACGCGTTCCGTTCCTATTTACAGCAGCTTAATGCCAAAAAGCCGGTCATTGTGTGCGGCGACATGAATGTGGCGCACAATGAAATAGATTTGAAAAATCCGAAAAGCAACAGGGGGAATGCCGGATTTACCGATCAGGAGCGCGCGAAGATGACCGAGCTTTTGGCTTCCGGGTTTACGGACAGCTTCCGTTATCTGCATCCGGATGAAAAGGACGCTTATACGTGGTGGTCTTATATGTTTAAGGCGCGCGAAAAGAATATAGGCTGGCGCATTGACTATTTTCTCGTATCCAACGGCATTCAAAACCGAATTTGCGAAAGTAACATTCATCCGGAGGTAATGGGGAGCGACCATTGCCCGATCGAACTGGTATTATCCTAAAATAATCTATGGAGGAAACAGAATGCAACTGATTTTTTACGGAGCCGCCCACGAAGTAACTGGGAGCTGTTACTGCCTGATGGTGAACGGCAAGAAAATTCTGATTGACTGTGGTTTGCAGCAGGGAGCGGATGAAGACGACAATCACAAGCTTCCGTTCTACGCTTCGCAGATTGATTATGTCATTGTTACCCACGCCCATATCGACCACAGCGGCCGGTTGCCGCTCCTTGTTAAAAACGGATATCAAGGGAAAATCTACGCCTCCGGGATAACCTGCAAGCTGCTGTCCATTATGCTGCGCGACAGCGCCCATATACAGGAAATGGACGTTGTGAATGAAAACCGCAAGGGGAAGCGCGCGGGCAGGGAACCAGAGGAACCGATTTATACCCTTGAAGATGCGCAGGACACGCTGGAACGCCTGGTTCCTTATTCTTACGGAGAAATGGTTGAACTTTGCGAGGGTGTGCGGTTCCGCTTTATCGACGCAGGGCACCTCCTCGGCTCCGCTTCGGTGGAAATGTGGATGACAGAAAACGGCCGGACGAAAAAAATTGTTTTTTCCGGTGATATCGGGAATGTCGACCAGCCGATTATCCGCGACCCACAGTATATTGAGCAGGCCGATTATGTTGTGATGGAATCTACATACGGCGACCGGGACCATGAAAAGGCGCAGGATTATGTCGCGTTGCTGGCGGATATATTTGAAAAGACCCTGTCCGCGGGTGGCAACGTGGTCATTCCGAGCTTTGCGGTCGGCCGTACGCAGGAGCTGCTTTATTATATCCGCGAAATGAAGGAAAGAGGGCTGGTGAAATGCAATCCGGATTTTCCGGTGTATGTAGACAGCCCGCTGGCTGCGGAAGCGACAAAAATTTACAGCGGGGATCTTACGGGGTACGCAGATGACGAAACGGTGGAAGTGATTCAATCCGGATTCCATCCGATTTCGTTTTCCAACTTGAATATTTGCGTTAGTGTGGAGGAATCCAAGGCGCTGAATATGGACGGTGTCCCGAAGGTGATCCTTTCCTCCAGCGGTATGTGTGAAGCGGGAAGAATTCGGCATCATTTAAAGCATAATCTGTGGCGGCCCGAATGTGCCGTCGTGTTTGTCGGATATCAGGCAAACGGTACGCTCGGCCGATTATTACTCGACGGAGCAAAACGGGTAAAGCTGTTCGGCGAGGAAATTGCGGTACAATCGCATATTTATAATTTTAGGGGCCTTTCCGCGCATGCCGACCGGACCGGTTTGCTGAATTGGATTCAGGCTTTTCAGAAAAAGCCGAAACGTGTGTTTGTCGTGCATGGTGAAGCCGGGGTCTGCGACCTGTTTTGTTCTTCGCTGCGGCAGCTTGGTTATGATGCTTTGGTACCGAATTTTCAAACCGTCTTTGATTTGGCGGAAAATCAAATTTTGGAAGATGGAATTGCGCCCGAAACCCGCCGCACACAGAAAGCCGGGAAGGGCAAAAAATATTCCGCGGCGTTTGCGCGCCTTGTGGAAGCAGGGCAGCGGCTTTTGCAAGTTATCCAGAAAAACGAGGGCAGCGCGAACAAGGATATCGCAAAATTTGCCGATCAGGTACTTTCCCTTTGCAACAAGTGGGACAGATAATTTGCGATGCGCTGCATAATGAGATAAATTTACGGTATGAAAATGCGTCTTGAAACGGATTTGAGCCGGATCAAGACGCATTTTGGTATCATGTTTACGAGACTGCTTTGCAGCTTCATTTTTTATTCAGCTTTTCCCGCGCTACGGCAAGCATCAGTTTAATGCGGTTTTCCTGATTAACGCGCGTGGCGCTCGGGTCGTAGTCAATGGGGACGATGTTTGCCCGCTCATCCACAGCCTTGATACGATGGATCATGCCTTTGCCGCAAATATGGTTCGGCAGGCAGCCGAACGGCTGCGCGCACACAATGTTTTCGTATCCCTGCTCAACCAGTTCCAGCATTTCAGCGGTTAACAGCCATCCCTCACCCATTTTGTTGCCGTAACCGATAACGCCCTTTACAAGGCTTTTGGTATGGGCATAGGGAACGGGTGCCAAAAACTTTTGCCCGCTTTCAACGGCGCGGATCAGGATGTTCTGCATTTTCAGCAGATAATCCATCAATGCCTTTACCACAACAAATTTCGCCTTACTTCCGCCGTAGAGCTTAATGTCCTCCAGCCGGTTGTCCACTTTAAATAAAGCGAAATTCAGGATTCCGGGTACGTTGACCTCGCAGTCCTGTTCCGCCAGAAAGTCTTCCAGGTTGTTGTTTCCCAGCGCGGAGTATTTCACGTAAATTTCGCCGACAATGCCGACTTTGATTTTCGGACGCTTATTGATTTTGATTTGCGCGAAATCCTTTACAATCAGGTTCAGGTTTTCCTTTAGCTGTTTTAAGGAAAGCCCCTGTCCCCTGTTAAACTGTTCGGAAAGCGCGTCAACCCATTTCTCCACCGTCCGGCGGCTCTCGCCGGGGATTTCTTCATATGCCTTGGTCTGGTTGTCCAGAAGCATCAGCGCGTCGCCGTAAACCACAGCAGCGATGAATTTCCGGAGCATGGATAAAGTGAGATGAAATCCCGGGTTGTGTTCCAGTCCGGACATATTGAGCGAAACAACCGGGATTTTTTCCAGCCCGGCTTTTTTTAGTGCTTTTCGCAGAAGGTGGATGTAATTGGAAGCGCGGCAGCCGCCGCCCGTTTGCGTAATCATCAGCGCGGTGCGCTCAAGGTCGTATTTTCCGGAATGCAGAGCGTCGATGAACTGGCCGATTACCAGCAGGGCGGGATAACAGGTGTCGTTATGAACATATTTCAAACCTTCCTGCACGACGTTTGGTCCGTCATTGGTCAGAAGCTCCACGTTATAACCGCAGTTTTTTAACACGTTTACAAACAGTTGAAAGTGAATGGGAGCCATCATCGGGCAGAGAATGGTATATTCTTTTTTCATTTCCTTGGTAAAAAGCAAACGCCCGTCTTTGCTGAATTTAAGGTCTGCCAAATGCTCCACCTCAGCTTTCCAGCGCGGCGAATAGGCTACGCAGCCTGATCTTGACCGTGCCGAGATTTGTGATTTCATCTATTTTAATTTGTGTATAAATTTTACCGTTTTCCTCCAAAATACGCCGGACTTCGTCGGTCGTTATGGCGTCAACGCCGCAACCGAAGGAAACAAGCTGCACCAGATTCATGTCGGGCTTGTCGCCTATGTATTTTGCCGCCGCGTACAGCCTGGAGTGATACGTCCACTGGTTGAGTACTGCGGTGGGGAAGCGGTGTACCTTACAGCTTAGGACGTCTTCAGAGATGACCGCAGCACCCAGACTGATGATCAGCTTGTCGATTCCGTGGTTGATTTCCGGATCCAGATGGTACGGCCTTCCGCTCAGAACAATAATCTGTCTATGTTCCTTTTGCGCCTGTGCAATCATCCGGTCTCCTTTTTCATGAATTCTGGCCAAGTAATTATCATACTCATTATAAGCGGCTTTCGCGGCTTTTTTAATTTCAGAAAGGGAGATTCCGTCAAAGTACTTTGCAAGTACGCCATGCATTTTAATCGGGAAATCATGCTTCCGGTGGATGCCGACATAATCGTGGATAAAGTGCAGTCCATCCGGCGCGCTCATATTGGCGGAGATAACCTCCGGGTAATACGCCACAACCGGGCAGTTATAATGGTTGTCTCCAAGCCCTTCGTCAAAGTTGTAGCTCATGCAGGGATAGAAAATATTTTCAATCCCCTGATCGATCAGCGCCTGTACATGCCCGTGCATCAACTTTGCAGGGAAGCATACGGTGTCGGAAGGAATCGTGTGCTGCCCTTCGATGTACAGCTCCCGGCTGGAGAGGGGGGACAAAACGACCTCAAAGCCGAGCTGCGTAAAGAAGGTGTGCCAGAACGGCAGAAGCTCATACATGTTCAAACCCATCGGCAGCCCGATTTGGCCTCTTTTGCCTTTTACCGGCTGATAGGAACGCAGTGTCTGCAGTTTAAAGGCGTACATGTTCAGTTCATCGCTGGAGGAACGCTTTGTCACGGGCTTTTCACAGCGGTTGCCGCCGATAAAGCGGCGGGCTCCTCCGCCGAATACGTTGATCGTCAGACGGCAGTTGTTGCTGCATCTTCCGCAGGAGGTTACTTTGACTTCGTGCTGGAAATTCTCCAGCTCGTCTTTTTTGATAATTGTGCTCTCACCGGTTGACCGGTTTTTCGCGTAAATTCCGGCACCGTAAGCACCCATCAGTCCGGAAATATCTGGGCGGGAGACGTGAACGCCCAGTTCGTTTTCAAAAATCCGCAAAACCGCATCGTTCAAGAAAGTGCCGCCCTGAACCACAATGTTCCGGCCGAGTTCTTCGGCGGAGGCGGCGCGGATAACTTTGTAGATTGCGTTTTTCACAACGCTGACAGATAGCCCGGCAGAAATATCTTCGGTTGTCGCTCCGTCCTTCTGCGCCTGTTTTACCTGTGAATTCATAAACACAGTACAGCGGGAACCCAGGTCAACCGGATGTTTCGCGAACAACCCGAGCTTTGCGAAGTCTTCGATATCATAGCCGAGCGTATTTGCAAAGGTCTGCAAAAACGAGCCGCAGCCGGAGGAACAGGCTTCATTTAAAAAGATATTGTCGATGGCTCCGTTGTGTATTTTAAAGCACTTCATATCCTGCCCTCCGATATCGATGACGAAATCCACGTTCGGCAGAAAGCATTTAGCGGCTGTAAAATGCGCGACCGTTTCGACGATACCGAAGTCTATGTTAAATGCATTTTTCAATAGCTCCTCGCCGTAGCCGGTAACGGCTCCCGCCGCAATCTGTATTTTCGGATATTTGTTGTAAAGGCTGAGGAGATACTCGCGGATAATGGGAACGGGGTTTCCGGAGTTGCCCTTATAAATCGAATCGAGAACCTCGCCGTCTTTTCCAAGCAGCACGGCCTTCACCGTAGTAGATCCCGCGTCGATTCCAAGATAAGCGTCGCCCTCGTAGGTTTCCGCGTTTCCCCGGGGCACCCTGCATTCGGCGTGGCGGCGTTTGAATTCGTCGTATTCCTCCTGATTTTCAAACAGCGGGGGAATGGAAAGAAAATTCGCCGTCGTACCGTAGGCTTTAATGCTCTCAAGCGCAGTATCCAGATCCGTTTCGATTCCGCTGCTCAGCGCGGCGCCGATCGCCACGTAATAAAGGGAGTTTTCCGGGCAGATTCCCTTGGTTTGCAGCGCATGGTCAAAACTTTCCCGGAGCTGGGAAAGAAAGGTCAGCGGCCCCCCAAGGTAGATGACCTTTCCGTCAATTTTCCGCCCCTGCGCCAGACCCGCGATGGTCTGGTTGGCAACGGCGGCAAAAATGCTGGCGGAAATATCACTTTTGCGTGCCCCCTGATTCAGGAGAGGTTGCACGTCGGATTTTGCGAACACGCCGCAACGGGACGCGATCGTATAGATTTTTTCGTATTGTTCGGCAAGACGGTCCATTTCGTCGAGCGGAATGTTAAGCAGGGTTGCCATCTGGTCGATAAATGCGCCGGTCCCGCCCGCGCAGGTGCCGTTCATGCGGACTTCGGTTCCTCCGGAAAGGAACAGAATCTTGGCGTCTTCTCCGCCAAGTTCAATGATAACGTCGGCGTCGGGGATCAGCTTGCCGACTGCAACGCGGGTAGCGTAAACCTCCTGAATAAACGGCAGCTTGCAAGTTTGTGAAATGCCCATACCCGCTGAACCGGAAACAGTAAGAAGGGTTTGTTTTCCCTTCACGATTTCTTTTTGAATCTTTGTTAAGAGTTCCGCCATTTTCTCCGTGATCTGGGAGTAGTGCCTTTCGTAGGATTGATACAATATTTGATTGTTGTCATCGAGAACCACGCACTTAATCGTTGTGGAGCCGACGTCTAAGCCGATTTTCATAAAGCGCCACCGTTTCTACATTCTTTGTTCTATAAACGTTAATAACATATTTTAGTTCAAAAGGCCTTCCATTGTCAAGTGAAGCAATTTCCAAAAACATTACGGAAATACCTTTTATCCGGGGCAGTCTCGTTTTTTGCATGCATGCTCCTGATTAGGAAACTTTTGAGAACCGCTCTGTTTTTTTTCACAAAAAGCGCAAGCAAATAAATGACGAAATTGTTAAATAATTTGTATTGATATTGTTATTCTTTGATTGAAATGTTAAAATGAAGCTAAGCAGTAAAAATTAAATATTGGGGTGATTTGATGCAGTTGAAAAATCTGATTGATTTGGATCGGTTGACCCTCGGCGAAATCCATGAACTCATCAAACTTTCAAACAACATCCGGAACAATCCGTGGGTATACCGGGAATCCTGTCGTGGTAAAATCATGGCTTCTTTGTTTACCGTACCGGCGGTTGCAGCCCAAATGGCGTTTCAGGCCGCAATGTATCGTCTTGGCGGCGAAGTGATTCGCTTTGATTCTCCGGACAGCACCTCATTTTTACGGCAAGGCAGTTTGAAAGCTGTCGTCTCCGCCGTCGGCGGTTGCGCCGATCTGCTTGTGTTGCGCAGCACGGCGGAGGGTACAGCGGCGGCCGCGGCGCTGTATTCCTCAAAGCCTGTTATCAACGCGGGGGACGGGGAGCATCTGCGCCCTTGCGAAACCCTATCTGCTCTGGCAGCGATCAGCGATAAAAAAGGCAGGCTCGATCATTTATGCGTCGGCCTGTGTGGAAACTTAAAAAACAGCCCCGAGGCGCTTTCGCTTATCCAGACCTTCATGCGTTATAAGGGGAACAGTTTTGTGTTGGTTTCCTCCCTGGAAGATACGCTGCCGCAGTACATAAAAGACAGTCTGGATGCCGCCGGCTGCAAATATACCGAAGCATCCGGTTTAGATGAAATGATTTCAGCACTTGATGTGCTTTACATAACTTGTACACAAAAGGAAAATATCGGGAAAGACGAACATACCGAAAGGAAAAAAATCCTCAGCGAGAAGGTTATTGAACGCGCCAAAAAAGACCTCATGGTCATTCCCTCTGAACTTTGCGGTGTGGAAATGGAAGATGTTGCCGCGGACGACGAGCGCGTTGTTGATCTGACAGAATACGGTCTGTATACCCGCATGGCGCTGGTTCTGACGCTTCTGCAAAACGCCGGATCGTGTGGGAAACGAAAGGTTCCACATTCCACGCATCCCAGCCGATGTACGAATCCGAAATGCATCACACGTACGGAGCCTTATCTGCCAAATTTATTCTCAGAGGCCGGTGATATGCTTGAATGCAAATACTGTGAAGGAAGAATGCTCATCTGACCGAAAGCTTCTTCTGGTTTTCTTCGGGTCGCCGCATAAAAACGGGACTTCCGCAAAGCTTCTTACGGCGTTTTTAGAGCCTTTTTATGGCAATGCGGAAATTCGGATCATAAACGCGTATGAACAAAATATTGCGCCCTGTTTAGGCTGCAATCTGTGCGCTTCGGAACAGACTTGCTCCCAGCGAGATTTCGACGAGTTGGATTTACTCATCCGCCGCGCAGATGCAATTGTTGTGGCAACGCCGGTGTATAATTTAGGTTTTCCCGCTCCGCTGAAGGCGATTATCGACCGTACCCAAAGGTACTATGCCGCACGCTTTTCGCTTGGCATATCAAAACCGATTGAAAAGCATAAGACGGCCGTACTGCTGGTGACCTGCGGCTCGCCTGCTTCGGAAGACGCGGATGTTTTGTACCGCCAGTTGAAAAGAGTTTTTTCGGTTACGAATACGGCGTTAAAGGGAATGGCCGTCTGGGCAGATACGGATGCCCTAGGCGGTCATTCCACCTTTGCAAATGCCCGGAAAGCCGCTCAAGACCTCGCGCTTGCCATACTATGTGAAATGTGTTATCATAAAATGTAGCCTAATTATTTGGGAGGATAAAAAATATGTCAGGCCATTCAAAATGGAACAATATTAAGCGCAAAAAAGAAAAGGCAGATGGCGCAAAGGCAAAGATATTTACGAAAATCGGTCGTGAGCTCGCCGTAGCGGTAAAACAGGGCGGCGGCCCGGACCCGAACTCCAATTCAAAATTGAGGGACTGCATTGCCAAGGCAAAAGCGGCAAATGTACCGAATGATAATATTGAACGAATCATCAAAAAAGCAGCCGGTGACGGCGACGATACAAAATATGAAAATATTACTTATGAAGGATATGGCCCTAACGGGATTGCGGTGATCGTGGAAACGCTGACCGACAACCGGAACCGCACCGCCGCTGATGTACGCCATTATTTCGACAAATTCGGCGGCAACCTCGGTACGACCGGCTGCGTTTCCTTTATGTTTGCTCAGAAAGGCGTTATCGTGATTGAACGGGAAGGACTCGATGAAGATAAGGTCATGGAGGACTGCCTTGAAGCGGGTGCTTCCGATTTTCAAGCCAACGAGGATGTTTTTGAAATTTATACGGAGCCGGAAGATTTCAGCGGTGTACGCGACGACTTGGAGAAAAAGGGTTACGAATTCGTTTCTGCCGAGGTGGAAATGGTTCCGAACACCTATACAGCGTTGACGGACGAAGAATCCAGAACAAAAATGCAGCGCCTGCTCGATGCCCTTGAGGACAATGACGATGTTCAAAATGTTTGGCATAACTGGGATAATCCGGATTTGGATGACCAAGAATAGTAAGTAAGTTTTTCCATATTGCGTAAAACATGGAGGAAACAAGATGACAGGCTTTGACAATCTATGCATGAACTGTATGTCCGATACGGGCGGCAAAAGGGAATGCCCGAACTGCGGCTTCAGTGCTGTCGAGCCTCAGATGCGCCATGCACTTCCATACGGGACGATGCTGCAGAAGCGGTACATCGTTGGGCGCGCGAAGGCAAGCAACGGGGAAGGCATCACTTATATCGGCTACGATACGGTTTTAAACATACCGATTGAACTGCGCGAATTTTTTCCGCAAACCCTGTGTGAACGGGCGGACGGAAAAGGGGATATCCGCGTAATGGGCGGAAGCGAAATCATCTTTGACGAATGCCTTGCCGCGTTTTTGAATTTTTCAAGGGAAGTTGCTCATTTGCGGGAGCTTTCCGCAATTGTGCATATTTATGATATATTTGAAGAAAACCACACGGCATATACCGTTTCCGAATGGAATGAGAGCATTACCCTTCGCTACTTTATTGAACGCAGCGGCGGGAATCTAAACTGGAACGCCGCGCGCCAGCTGTTCATGCCTGTTTTGTCCGCACTCAGCGCCATACACGCTGCGGGAATCTGCCATCTTGGAATTTCCCCTGATACGCTTGAGATTATGCAGGACGGGAAAATGAAGCTGGGGAGCTTCTGTATCAGCGCCATCCGCAAAATGGATACCGATTTGCCGCCGGATCTGGTGCCCGGCTGTGCGGCAATTGAACAATATGTGATGGATTATGTACCGAACGAATCGACGGATGTTTACGGAT
Source organism: Caproiciproducens galactitolivorans (assembly GCF_029266045.1). Taxonomy (NCBI): domain Bacteria; kingdom Bacillati; phylum Bacillota; class Clostridia; order Eubacteriales; family Acutalibacteraceae; genus Caproiciproducens; species Caproiciproducens galactitolivorans. The sequence continues at coordinate 82,881 of NZ_JAJUFJ010000013.1, forward strand.
TTGCCGCTTCGCTCTTTTTTGCTTTAACCGGCACCCTTCCGCAGGACGCTTTGAAGCGCCGTGCGGACACGCGTCTTTTAATTCCAACAAGCATTATGCGAAGCCTGCCGCCCCATGTGGTGTCCGCGCTGGCAAACGCATTGCAGGTTTCACCGGATAAACGCACCCCAACCTTTGAACGGCTGCGCGCCGAACTGTCCGCTGCGCCGACGGTTACGGCGACGATCGAAGAAACACAGCGGATTCCAAGCTTGGGAGAGAATGGCGATCGTGAAAAAAAGGGTGTGCCGAATTTTGTATGGGTTATCCTGACTTGTGTCGCGGCACTCATCGTTTTTACAATTGTCGGGATTATCTGGATATCAAATTCTGATCGGAGCGGGGCGGAAACGCTTGCTTCGAGTACCTCGCAGGTAGAATCCTCTGAATCGGAAATGCCGGACAGTACGCTGAACGCAGAGGAATCCGAGGATCCGAACCTGATTGCCGCGCCGAGTTTAATCGGCCAAAACTTTAAGGAGCTGACTTCCTCCGGGTCATCCTCCGCAGATCAGGATTATCAGGTTCTGCTTTCTACCAAGCAGTTCAGCGATACCATTCCGGAAGGCTGCATTATTTCCCAGTCGCCCGCGCCGGGGACAAAAATGGCAAAGGGTACGGCAATTGTTGTGGTTGTCAGCGAAGGTGCTGCTGTGCGCACGCTACCCTCAATCACCGGAAAAACACTAGCGGAGGCTTCCGAGGCGGTCACTTCAGCCGGATTCACACCCACGAAAACAGAGGAATACAGTTCCACCGTACCGGAGGGATTGGCAATCGGCTATAAGGACGTAAAGGAAGGCAGCCAGATGGCTTACGGTTCGGAGGTTGTTATTGTAATCAGCAAAGGGCCGGCAAGCGGCGACGACGATAACTAATCTTGAATATTATGCGGCAGAGGATCTGAAACGGCAGCTTCAGGTCCTTTTTTCTTGCCGTTTAAACGGATAATTCCAATAGACTCGAAAATGCTTTTTAACATAAGGCATAAGAAATTTTTCTGTTTCCTTTTGAGTTAAAAAACATTATTATAACCGATCATTACAAATTTTTAACTATCATTTTTCGAATATCGTCATATAATAGAAATGTAAGAAATTTTACAATATTTGACAAAGAATGTGTGAAAATGATTCATTTAGCAAGTCGTTTCTTTCAAAGAAAATTACGCTCCCTTACAATTGTTTCAGCAGCTTTTGTGTTGATTCTTGTCATTGGTGCAGTTACTTTCCAATTTAGAAAAAATATGGCGCCGTGCCATTTGGCTAAGCCGGTCATGGCTGCGGCAGAAATGCGGCCGATTGGAAACGCCCAAATGAATACGCAGTCAACGGGAAGCAGGGAAGAATCCACCGCTTCTTCCAGCGGGGTTTCATCGGGAAAAGAAGCGCCCCCCGCTTATCAGACGATGTATCCGGACTTATATGCCGGAGAGCTTGTGCCTGCCGCAGCGCCGAAGAAAAAGACGGTGTATCTGACGTTTGACGACGGCCCGTCCAACCTGACAATACCGCTCCTCAATGTGCTGGATACCTACCATGTAAAGGCTACCTTCTTTGTGGTCGGCCATACGGACCGCCAGAGTCTGAAAGCAATGAAGGAAATTGTAAACCGCGGGCATGCGATCGGCGTTCATTCCTATACCCACCAGTTCGAGCAAATTTATGCGTCGCCCGCCTCGTTTTTGGAAGACTATGCGAAAATGCATGACTTGATCAAATCCACAACAGGAGTCGATACGAAAATTTACCGCTATGCCGGCGGAAGCGTAAACGACTATAACAAAAATACGGCAAGGGATATCATAGCAGAAATGAACCGTCGCGGCTATGTGTATTACGACTGGAACGTGGATTCCGGCGACGCCGAGAAGGGTGCCACCGCAAAATCCATTTACCGGAACGTAATCAGCGGGGTTCACCGGTACAGCAATTCGGTTGTTCTGCTTCATAATACAAAGTTTAAAGGGAACACGCTGAAGGTTATGGCGAAAATTATTAAGACGCTGAAAAACGAGAGCTATTCTTTTGATGTGCTCGGCCCATCCGTCGACAGTTCGCCCTACCTTTTTTGCAAAATCCCGTAAAAAAGCTCACGTCAGCGGGCTTTTTCATTTGCGCGATATTCAGCAAGCAGCAGGTCAACCATCCGCCCGTAGCTTTTTACGCCGTCCTCCTGTTTGTTGGCTTTCAGGTAACTGTCGTTTACGGCGCTTGCCACAACGGCAGCCGGACCTTTAAACTGTTCCCAATAAGCGTTATTGTCCGCCAGGTCGCGTTTTACGCCTTCGCTGAGCTTGGCATAGATCGTATTCGCCGCGCCGCTGTCGGCGTCGTAGAGCGCATTGTATGTATAAAGAAAGGCCAGCATATTTCCGGAATATTGAAAATCGAGGTCGTCGCTGTATTCACAAGCGAGATAACCTATAAAATTAGCTTCGTCCTCGCGCATGTATCCACGAAGGTGCGACAGCTCGTGGCACATGGTTGCCGGTATAGAGTACTGCGGGACATCTACATTGACGTTGGCTTCAAAAGTAAACGGGAAAAATATACCCGTAATATTACACCAGGACATCAGCCGGGAGGCAATTACCGGTTTTGGCTGCCCGTATCCCGCCGGAAGCAGCGGGTATTGCCGGTGAAGTTTTTCAAAGGCCGCCTGTGCTTTTTTGGCGGTTTCATAGATATTCCCGCTAGTCCACTTCGTTCCGGATTTCCCGTCGGCTTTTTCTTCCTTACGTAGGGTGCTGACCTTTTCGGCCAGAGCATTGCACAACGCAGTAAGCTCGGCTTTTGACGACGGCCGGATCTCTAGCCCGGACGTCTGGGCGAAGGTATACCGGCTGTAGTTGATTCCGCAGTTGAGCATAAAGACAAAATACAGGACGCTGGCAAGGCATACAGGGGTAATCAGGGAAAGAAGAAGAACCTTCCCGCAGCGCCCCTTCGCTTTTCTGATTTTTATGACGCAGACGATCAGATAAGCTGCAGCACCTATCACAAGCAGCACAATCAACAGTTCCGCTATGGAAAACGGAGCAAGCGAGGTTATAAAATTCACACTTTTCGACAACACCGGGTAGATGGTTACGGCATACCATTCCGCAAAAGCAGGGGCATTCGAAGCGATGAACGAAAGCAAAAACGCGGCCGGCGCAAAAAGGGAAAGCCATAACCGCTTATAACAAACTATCTTTTTCATTTTGACACCTCCGCTTTCGTTTATTGTAGTATATCGTCGAAGAAGCGTCAATGGAATCAAGTCCCAAGGGGATCATTTCGATAAAAGAAATAGAAGGAGGGAGCATGAGCCATATTTATACAGAATATGAGTTGCCTATATATCTTAAAAATGGTATGATTAAAAGGAATCTTTACTTGTAAAGGGGAGGCTGGCGCATGAAGTTTTTCATTAAGCAGAGCACCGGTACAGATGCTCTTTTTACGATTCTCGATACGCTGGGTCAACCTGTTTATCGTGTTACCGGTGATTCGCTTGCCATTGGCAGCAAGTTTTATTTGATTGACGGCAATACGAATGAAGTAGCTAAAATTGTAAGCTTGGGCCTTACGCCGAAGTCGAAATATACGATATACATTCATGATAAGGAATGTGCCCGTGTAAACTGGAGCTTTACGTCGGAACACCATCCGGTCAAAATCAAGGGTGTGAACTGGCATTTCCGTGGTGATTTGGTGGAACGCTCCTATGACCTGATTGATGCAAATTCGGCGGTGGTAATGTCCCATGGGCGTTGCTGGAATGAAAATGGCGACTGCTTTGCCGTTGATATTGCCAACGAATCGGACGTCCTGCTTTGTTTATGCATTGCAGTAATTCTGGACAGCACGGTGATAGCGGGTTCTGCGAAGGCCGTGCCGGCACACTAACGCAATTTGACAAACCGATATTGTAATGCCATAATATAGTATTATGATGTTTTTTCGATCAGGGCGGCCGGACAAGCCTGTCTTGAAAATGGATATTGGCGCGGCGATTTTGGCGACACATTATATTATTTTGAATATAGGGGAAAACCCAGGAGGGAAATCTATGAGCAGGGAACTGGCGAAGACTTATAACCCGCAGGAGGTCGAGGACAGAATCTATGACTTTTGGCTTTCCGGTGGATATTTCCACGCACAGGTGGATCCGGAGAAAAAACCGTATACAATCGTAATCCCGCCCCCGAACATTACCGGGCAGCTTCATATGGGACATGCCCTGGATGAAACTTTGCAGGATATCCTGATTCGCTGGAGAAGAATGCAGGGGTATTCGGCGCTTTGGGTGCCGGGAACCGACCATGCTTCTATTGCGACGGAAGCCAAAATTGTTGAAGCAATGCGCAAGGAAGGTCTGACAAAGGAAGATATCGGGCGCGAGGCGTTTTTAAAGCGCGCATGGGATTGGAAAGAAAAATACGGCGGACGCATTGTTGAGCAGTTGAAGAAGCTGGGTTCCTCCTGCGATTGGGGCCGTGAACGCTTTACGCTTGACGAGGGCTGCTCCAAGGCGGTTCGTGAGGTTTTCGTCCGCCTTTATGATAAAGGGCTGATTTACCGCGGCGAGCGGATTATCAACTGGTGCCCGCACTGCCGCACTTCCATTTCCGATGCGGAAGTGGAGTTCAGCGAGCATGACGGTTTCTTCTGGCATCTGCGCTACCCGTTCAAAGATGGCAGCGGTTATATCCAGCTTGCCACAACCCGTCCGGAAACCATGCTTGGCGATACTGCGGTGGCGGTGCATCCGGAAGATGAACGCTATGCGGACCTTGTCGGCAAAACGCTGATCCTTCCCATTGTTGGGCGTGAAATCCCGGTAATTGCCGACACGTATGTTGAGCGTGATTTCGGAACCGGCGTGGTAAAGATTACCCCGGCGCATGACCCGAACGACTTTGAGGTCGGTCTGCGCCATAATCTGCCGGTCGTCAACGTGATGGACGAAAGCGGCAATATGAATGAAAATGCCGGGAAATACGCGGGAATGTCTTCGCTGGAAGCGCGTGAAAAGATCGTGGAAGAGCTGAAGGAAAAAGGTTTTTTGGTCGCGGTAGAACCGATTAAGCACAACGTCGGTTCCTGTTACCGCTGCGGAACCGTGGTGGAGCCGCGGGTTTCCAAGCAATGGTTTGTAAAAATGAAGCCGCTGGCGGAGCCTGCGATTCAGCAGGTGAAGGACGGCAAGACCAAATTTGTTCCGGAACGCTTTGAAAAAATCTATTACCATTGGATGGAAAATATTAAGGATTGGTGCATATCGCGCCAGCTTTGGTGGGGGCACCGTATTCCGGCGTGGTACTGCCAGGACTGCGGCGAAATGGTTGTTGCGCGTGAAGAGCCCCACGTGTGCCCGAAGTGCGGTTCCAAAAATCTGAAGCAGGACGAGGATACGCTCGATACCTGGTTCAGCTCCGCGCTTTGGCCGTTTTCCACACTTGGCTGGCCGGATCAGACCGAGGATTTGAAATATTTCTATCCGACCGACACGCTGGTTACCGGCTATGATATTATCTTTTTCTGGGTTGCACGCATGATTTTCTCGGCAATCGAACAGACAGGCGAAGTGCCGTTCAACACGGTGTTGATTCACGGTCTTGTGCGTGATGCGCAAGGGAGAAAAATGAGCAAATCGCTCGGCAACGGGGTTGACCCGCTTGAAATTATTGACAAGTACGGCGCGGACGCGCTCCGCTTCACGCTTGCCACCGGTAACAGCCCCGGAAACGATATGCGTTTCTCTGACGAAAAGGTGCAGTCCAGCCGCAATTTTGCCAATAAGATCTGGAATGCGTCCCGCTTTATCCTGATGAATATTGACGGCCATGATGTAAAGAATAAACTTCCGGATGATCTCGCCACGGAAGATCAGTGGATTATTGATTCCTTTAGCCGCATTACCAAGGAAATTACGGATAACCTTGAACATTTTGAGCTGGGGATTGCCGTACAGAAGCTGTACGACTTCTTATGGGACGAATTCTGCGACTGGTATATTGAAATCGCAAAGATACGTTTGTATTCGGAGGACGAAAAGGCAGCGCAGAATGTGCGGCAGGTGCTTGTTTGGGTCATGAGCGGCACATTGAAACTGCTGCACCCGTTCATGCCGTACATTACGGAGGAAATTTGGCAGTCGCTTCCGCACGACGGGGAAGCAATCATGGTTTCCAGTTGGCCCGAATTTGAGGAGGCGTACTGCTTCCCGCAGGCTGCGGACAATATGCACAGCATTATGGATGCAATCCGCGCCGTGCGCAACCGCCGTGCTGAGATGAACGTGCCGCCGTCGCGCAGAACCCGCCTGTTCATTGCAACCGGCTCCAAAAAGGTTTTTGAAGACGGCGTTGAAATCATGAAAAAGCTCGCTTATGCAAACGAAGTGGAAATTGGGGAAGAATTTGAAATTGACGGTGCGGTGACAATTGTTACTGCGGATGCCAAACTCTATATTCCTATGTCGGAACTGGTAGACAAAAAGGCGGAATTGGAACGCCTTAAAAAGGAACTGGAATCTGCGCAGAAGCAGTATGCCAACGCACAGGCGAAACTTGCCAATGAGAAGTTTATTTCGAAAGCACCGGCAAACGTTGTGGAAGGCGTGAAGCAGAATGCGGAGAAGCTCAGCGAACATATTGCGCTGATTCAGTCCAGCATCGAAGCTTTGAAAGAATAGGAACAGGAAGGCGGACATTGCGTCCGCCTTTCATTTTAAAAATGTAGGTGAATATCAATGACTTATACGGAAGCATTAAAGAAAATATCGTCGCTGGAGCGTTTCGGCTCGAAACCTGGTCTGGAACGGATTCAAAAACTGCTTCAAATGATGGGGAACCCGCAGGACAGCCTGAAATATGTGCATGTTGCCGGCACGAACGGGAAGGGTTCCACCTGTGCGCTGATCGCCTCGGTTTTAGAGAAAGCCCGCTATAAAACCGGACTGTTCATTTCACCCTATGTCACGGATTTCTGTGAACGGATGCAGATCAATGGGGAAAAGATATCCCATGAGGAATTAGCCGAAATGGTGGGAAAGGTTTTTCCTCTGGTAGAGAGGATGAATCAAAACGGGGAAATCATTACCGAATTCGAACTGGTTACTGCATTGGCGTTTGCGTGGTTTGCCCAAAAGGGATGCGATATTGTCGTGCTGGAAGTTGGCCTTGGGGGTCGCCTTGATTCAACCAACGTGATTCAAACGCCGCTTGTGTCGGTTATTACTTCAATTTCTTCGGATCATACAAAGGTGCTGGGTAACACGCTTGCGCAGATAGCTTACGAAAAAAGCGGGATTATCAAGGACGGGGGCGTAACGGTCTGTTACCCCGAGCAAAAGCCGGAGGTACTTGAGATCCTGCAAAAAACGGCGGATAAACGAAACAATCGGTTTGTTCTTGCCGATATGAAAAGTGTCGTGCCGCTTTCCATGAACCTGAACGGTACGGGGCTGCTGTACGGGGAGCTTTTGGTGCATCTTCCGTTTTTGGGAGAGCATCAGATTAAAAATGCCGTTACGGCGCTTGCCGCGCTGGAAGTTCTGAAGGAGAAGGGATACCATATATCAGGGCATAGCTTTGAATCGGGTTTTGCCTCCGCAAGCTTTCCGGCAAGGATGGAAGTCCTGTCTATGAACCCGACGGTCATCCTTGACGGGGCGCATAACCCGGACGGGATGGCGGCTTTGGCCGCGACGGTTCGCAAGTACCTTCCCGATAAAAAAATCACAGCAATTGTCGGCATGCTTTCCGATAAGGATGTAAAAGCGTCGGTAGAAAATTTGGCAGGGCTGTTTTCAAACGTAATCACGCTGGTGCCGAAGAATCCGCGCGCTATGAGCGCGGAAGACCTTGCGGAGCACTTCCGGTTGGTAGGAACGCCCGCTGAGTCAATGGAAAACAGCAGGGAAGCTCTTAAAAAGGCTTTGTCTGTAGTGGGAAAAGAGGGAACTCTGTTTGTCTGCGGTTCTCTTTATCTTGCGGGGGAACTCCGTCCGCTTGCATTGGATCTGCTCTCCAGAAAATAAAGAATTTTTATGCAAAGAAAATACAGGTTGTTAGCGGAAATGAAATACAACAATAGGCCGTATCAGGAAGGAATCCGGTGCGGCTTTTTGTTAATAATTGCCATTGCATATTGAGAACTAAATATTTCCGGTTTTATGATAGAATTTGCAAAAACACTCTGAAAGAATGTTTGATAAATGGAAGCCAGAATTATTAGAAGAATAGACAAATTAGGACGCATCGTAATGCCGAAAGAGCTTAGAAACAGTTTGGATATCAAAGCAGATGATGAGCTTGAATTCTTCTTAGGTGATGATCAATTTATGATTAAAAAAAGGATAACGGCATGCGAATTTTGTAAGCAGACGCATTATGTAATGAATTTCAAAGGACATAGAATTTGCCGGGAATGCATCGAAAAGATGGTTGAAATGTTAAAAGAAGACGGATATATGCTATAAGCCCGCCGAGTGATCGGCGGGCTTTTTCGTCGTTTCGGGATTTTGGCGGAGCGGCGACATTTTTCATGGTAATTTTCCCATGCGGTTTGATAAAATTTATACATTATTATTAGCGGACAAGCTGCTTCTGCATAAATGCCGGAAAAGGCACGGCGGATAGGACTTTTTTATTTTTTTTATTGCATTGCGCATAAATTGAAAAGATTTGCAGATAATAAAAGATTACATAAAAGCATGGAGGTTTCGCGATGGGTGTCAGGTTACTGTTAAAAGACGGAGAGATGACCGCGCTTCTGAGCGGGGAAATTGATCATCACTCCGCGAGGGAAATCCGCACGGAGGTCGACGAAGCGGCGTCAAAGGTAAAACCCAAGCGGTTAACGCTGGACTTTTCGGGGGTACAGTTCATGGACAGCTCCGGTATCGGCCTTGTTATGGGGCGCTGCAAGCTATTGCAGATGTGGGGCGGTAGTGTACGGGTGGCCAATCTAAACCCGAAAATTGAGAAAATTGTATCTTTGGCAGGCTTAAACCAGCTCTGCACGATCGTAAAGGATGTGAATTATGATGAAGCCTACGAATGAAATGGCGGTTTCCTTTTTAAGCTGTTCAGCAAACGAATCCTTTGGAAGGGCTGCGGTGGCGGCGTTTGCGGCGCAGCTGGATCCAACCATTGATGAACTTAGTGATATTAAAACGGCGGTCTCCGAAGCCGTTACAAACTGTATCGTTCATGCCTATCGTGATACCCTCGGTGTTATTTACATAACCTGTAAATTATATGAAGACGGCCGGCTCAGCATCCGGATTCGCGACAAGGGCTGTGGAATTGAAGATGTGGAAAAGGCGATGCAGCCGCTGTTTACCACATCGGAGAATGAGGAGCGCGCCGGGCTGGGTTTTGCTGTGATGGAAAGCTTTATGGACAAATTAAGGGTGACTTCAAAACCCGGCAAAGGTACGACCGTCACCATGTATAAGACAATTAAACGCCGTCAGGCGGAAAAGAACACTTAAAATGGACAGAGAACAGACCATAAACGAGAATATCGGACTAGTGCACGCCTGCGTAAAGCATTTTAAAGGACGCGGGGTAGAATACGACGACCTTTTTCAGGCCGGTTGCCTGGGCCTTGTAAAAGCGGTGGACAATTTTGACAGCAGCCGCGGAGTGAAATTCTCAACGTATGCCGTCCCGGTTATCCTCGGCGAAATCCGGCGCCTTTTCCGGGACGGCGGAGCGGTGAAAGTAGGCCGGGGCTTAAAAGAACTTGCCATGCGTGCCGCGCGTGAATCCGCCGCTTTTAGTGAAAAGGAAGGGCGTTCTCCCACGATCGGAGAGTTGGCAGAAATCCTGAATGTCGAACCAGCGGAAGCCGCACAGGCTCTGGGCGCATCCCAATTGCCGCTTTCGCTTACTTCTTCTCCGGAAGAGGGCGGAGGTCAGATCGATATCAGCGTAGACGCCGGAGATGATAAAATCGCGGAGCTTTTGTCTCTTAAACAGGTTGTTACGGAGCTGGAACCAAAGGACAGGAGCATTATTATTTTTCGATATTTTAAAAGCAAGACACAGACGCAAACAGCCGCCGCACTTGGCATGACGCAGGTTCAGGTATCCCGGCGGGAAAAGAAAATACTCAATGAATTGCGCTTGAAACTTTCATAAAGCTGTCATATTTGAAAAAGCGGCTCTCCGATCCTTGTCTGGACGGAGAACCGCTTTTGTGCTATGATTTTGATAAAATTATAAAGACTCTATTAAGGAAAGGAAGTACGACTCTTTTATGAAATCTTTTCGAAAGGAACTGCACTTTCATCTGCCGACACGGAGAGGAATCGTGAATATTACTCCGCAAGTGGAGGAAGCTCTCAGAGGAAGCGGAATCCGGGAGGGGCTGGTATTGGTGAATGCCATGAACATCACAGCCAGCGTGTTTATTAATGACGACGAAAGCGGGTTGCACCATGATTACGAGGCTTGGCTCGAAAAGCTTGCGCCGGAAAAGCCGTACAGCCAGTACCGCCACAATGGTTTTGAGGACAACGCCGACGCGCATTTAAAGCGTACGGTTATGGGACGCGAAGTGGTTGTGGCGGTTACGGAAGGCAAGCTGGACTTCGGCACATGGGAACAGATCTTTTATTTTGAATTTGACGGCAAACGCGACAAGCGGGTTCTGATTAAAATCATCGGCGAATAAAAAAACAGCCGGGTAACTGTCCCGGCTGTTTTATTCGGAAATCTCCTTTATATTGTACGGCGTGTTCTGATAGACGAAATAGTTCAGCCAATTGGCAAACAGAAGATGTGCATGGCTGCGCCACACAAACGGAGGCTCTTTGGTTATGTCGTCGTTCGGAAAGTAATGCAAAGGAATGGAAGGATTCATTCCTTTTTTTAAATCGCGAAAATATTCTTTTGCAAGCGTATCGTAGTCATATTCAAGATGACCGGTGATAAAAAACTGCCTGCCGTTCTTTTTGGCAACAATATGAACGCCGGCTTCGTCAGAGGCTGTCAGTATGACAAGATCGCCGCATTTGTTGATATCTTCAGCATGTACTTCGGTATTACGCGAATGCGGCGCATAAAAATTGTCATCGAACCCCCGGATCAAAGGATGGCGATAGTCAAGCACATGATGGCGGAATACGCCGGACAGCTTTTGGGGAAGCTGGTATTTTGTAATTCCGAAGTGATAGTACAGCGCAGCTTGCGCACCCCAGCAGATGTGCAAGGTGGAATAAACGTTTTTCCGGCTCCATGCCATAATTTTACAAAGTTCATCCCAGTAATCGACTTTCTCAAACGGCATATTTTCAACCGGAGCGCCGGTGATGATCATTCCGTCGAATTTTTCCTCTTTTATATCGTCAAACGTTTTATAAAATGTATTCAGATGGGAGGAAGAAGTATTCTTCGAAATATGCGTGGCCATTTGCAGCAGCTCCACATCGACCTGCAAAGGGGAGTTGCTCAATAAGCGTAAAAGTTGCGTTTCTGTTTCAATTTTTGTCGGCATCAGATTCAGTATCACAATTTTGAGGGGGCGAATATCCTGGGTAATGGCACGTTGATGCGTCATCACGAAGATATTTTCTGATTCCAGTACTTCAATAGCCGGCAGATTTTCCTGAATTTTTATTGGCATCGTTTATCCTCCTGACACAGAGACAATGGATTCATTATAGCAAACATCCATAAATACTGCAATATTGCATAAAATATTGAACGTATGATAAAAATATAAAAAAAAACGTTGACATTGTATGCCCCACGTGGTATTATAGTGAAGCCGTCGAAAACGGGGAGAAAATGCTTGACAAGTTTACTGAATCGTGATAATATATTAAGCGTTCTCCTATTAGGTTTGACGGAGAACCAGGACCTTGAAAATTAAACAACGTAACGAATTAAGGAACCCGTAAACCAGAGAGTAGAAAGTACTTTCGGACAAAGTTGGTTGTCACTTAAAAAGGCAACAAAAATACACGTTAGTGTATCGTGAATAAGAGCGAACAA
>NZ_JAJUFJ010000027.1:0-2699 GCF_029266045.1 Caproiciproducens galactitolivorans
GATAGAGTACAATAAAGTTCGCAATTTCGAGAAGGTATAGAAAAGCCATTGGGACTCCTTTAAAATGAATGGTGTCAAGACATTCAAAAAGGAGTTGGTCCCAATGACTCAAGGAAAGAATAACACAGATCTTACGGAATTGCTACTGAAATGTATGGCGGAGCCCGACCCGATGCTCAGTATGCTGGAATGGCTCTGCGCTCAACTGATGGAGGCGGAGGTTTCCGGCCTTGTGGGGGCGGAAAAGAATGCGCACAATCCGTCTCGAAGTGACTACCGCTGCGGATATCGTCCCCGGAGGCTGGATACTCGCGTAGGGACGATGTATCTCATGGTGCCAAAGCTGCGCAGCCATGGATATATCCCGTTCTTTGTCACTGAACGCAAACGCAGCGAGGCGGCGCTGGTACAGGTTATTCAGGAGGCATTCGTGCAGGGCGTGTCCACACGGAAGATGGAAAAGTTGGCTCACAGTCTGGGGATAGAGAACCTCTCCCGCAGTCAGGTCAGTGAGATGACAAAAGGGCTCAATGAACAGGTACAGGAATTTCGCAACCGTTCTCTGACGGATACTCGTTATCCTGTCATTTGGACGGATGCCCTGTACGAAAAAGTCCGTATGGATGGCCGTGTCGTCAGCATGGCGGTGATGGTTGTCTGCGGCGTCAACGAGCAAGGGCACAGGGACATTCTCGCCGTGGAGCCGATGCTGGACGAATCCAAAGAGAGCTATTCCCAGTTGTTTCAAAGTCTTTTGGATCGCGGCTTGAAAACACCGCTGCTGGTGGTTTCCGATGCGAACAAAGGGCTGATTGCCGCCATCCGAGAAAGTTTTCCCGGCGCATCCTGGCAACGCTGCAAAGTGCATTTCATGCGAAATATTCTGGCCCATATACCGCAGAAAGAAAAAGAATCCTTTGCGGTCCAACTGAAAGAAATCTGGCTGGCGCCTTCCGTCCAATTAGCGCGACAGCGCGCAAAACAGTTGTCGGAGCAATATGGGAAGCGGTTTCCCAAAGCAATCGAGCTTCTGGAAGACGGGCTGGAGGACTCACTGGCTTTCTATGCATTCCCCGAGCTTGATGCCCGTAAAATCTCATCGACCAATATGCTGGAACGGCTGAACAAGGAAATCCGGCGCAGAACCAACGTCGTCGGGATATTCCCAAACAAAGATTCCTATCTGCGGTTGGTTACAACATATCTCATGGAATACGCTGAAGACTGGTCCGTTTCCAGAGCATATTTGAATCCCAAATCGATTCAGACACTTCTGCTAAGCGCAGCTTAATTCATTTCGTGGAGTCCCCAAATTGCGAACTTCTCTTGACATAGCCAGAAAACCAGGGGCTATAATTTAAAACCGATAAAAATTACAAAAACAGGTAAATTTTTAGGAAAATATATCCATTTAAAACCCGAGTGGAACTTTTCCCCGGGTTAAGAAGCATTCATCCATTTCTGCTGGGTATTTTTCCAATCTCACCTGTTTGAGGAAATCTTTATCAAGCCATGCAAATTTGGAGGGAAATGAAAGATGAAGAAAAAAAGTTTACTGAGGAAAATTTTAATTTTTATCGGCATTCCGGTCACCGCTATTCTGGTCGGCACTACGGTATTTATCACGCAGACGATTAAACAGTCTGTTTCAAACTTGACGACCAACGAATTGACCGCAAAAACGCAGGCCGCCGCCTACCAGGCCAATAACTTTTTGACAAAATACAGCGATATCGTGGAACAGATGGCAGCGAATGATTTACTGCAGCAATATTTTGAAAAGTCGCCCGAAATAAAAAACAGCAATACAAAAGAGGGGTTCGGCGGGGTAAAAGCTACCACGGAGAATATCTATCAGACGGATCCCGATACCTTGTCCGCCGTATGGGTAGCTGACTGTGCAACCAATAAGGCTGTCCTAAACAACTCGGACCAGCTTTACAGCATGACGCTCTCCGAACGGCCCTGGTATCAGGCGGCGACTACCCAAAAGAGCGTCGTCTTCGTTGAGCCTTATCAAGACACCGTTACCGGAAAAATAGTTATGAGCGTAGTATGCCCGATTTACAAAAGCGACAATCTGGTCGGCTTTGCGGGTGTAGATATTACGCTGGACCGTCTTTACAGCACAATCAAAAGTTATAAGCTCGGAAAATCAGGGTTTTATATTCTTACCAGCGCGGGCGGACAACTGGTCTATTATCCGGACGAATCCCTGAAAAATAAAAGTATCACCGAGTCAAATCTGTCCCAAAACGCTGTGAAGGCGATTCAGGGCAAAAAAGAGGGTCTTCTCACCTATAACGCAATGGGAAAAACCAATTACGGATATCTTTCCCCGGTAGGAAACACCGGTTGGACCATCACTACCGGCCTGCCGGAAAGCGAATTTTATAATTCCTATTACACGGTATTACAGACTGTAATTCTAATTTCTGTGATCGCCCTAATTATTTTGCTTTTGCTGATCGTGGTTATATCAAAGAGTATCACTAATCCGCTGGTAAAATTAAAAGAAGTGGCAAACAAGATTGCACAAGGAAATCTGGATGTTTCCGTTGAAATAAAATCAACTGATGAAGTTGGGCAGGTTTTCATTGCCATTTCCAAAACAGTCGACCGGCTGAAGCAGTACATCCAATATATTGATGAAATCTCGTCCGTGCTGAATCAGATTGCGAACGGGGATCTCACCTTCC
>NZ_JAJUFJ010000021.1:0-10512 GCF_029266045.1 Caproiciproducens galactitolivorans
AAATTGAAGATTGCTCATACTCACATTTCCACGTTGCCGCGGAAGATATGAGGCAATTCGATCAAATTGTTCTTTTGTTATTTCCATATAATTATTATACTATATTTTATACTTTAATGCAATAGTGTTAACAGACTCTAATATCTCTCGCCATGTTTGCTCAACTCCTCATAATATTTCTCCATAAAGGCCCTTATCACAACCTTATCGCCTTCCGGCAGATTGTAATAAGAGCCTGGCAGGATGTTCTTATCCCGGAAAAGCAGATACATCAATCCGATTTCCAGATCATCGTTTATTTTTTTTTAATTTCTTCCACCGTCGAAACGCGGTATCCGCTTAATTTTTCGACTTCGCGGGAGAGGTCTTCAATCTCTCCGGGAAGAAGCATTTTCTTCAGCAGTTCCGCCGGGGTCGGTACAGAGTATTTTGCCAAAAGTTCGGGCGATTTCAAATCGGGCGATTTCAGCCCCGCCAGAACAATAACGACCGGCATGTCTTCCACGTTGTGGGATTCTTTAATCTCTGCAACGCGGCTGTAAGTAAGAGCGCGGATGGTAAATATCACATTGCCCCCACAAAGCTTGCTGAGCCGTTTCATTTTCAGCTCCTTTTCGGGCGCGTTTGGAATTTCTGCTTTCAGAAGCAGTTCAAGCGTATTATCCATTTTATACCTCCGGAATCAGGTCAAGGAAGCTGTAATCCGTATAGGTAAACGGTGCCTCTACGGAGCCGTTTTTACCAACTTCCCAATCGGCAAGCGTCAGGTCGTCAAACGAAACGCCGGTAACGCAAACACGCTCTGCTCCGTAAGCATCCGGGTCGGCCAGCTTGGAAATGATCGTAAACCGCACGTCCTGGCCGGATTTAATCTTTTCCCCGATCAGCCGTGCCATGCGGCTGCTGCATTTGTGCAATTTCAGGCTTCCGGTCAGTTCAATATTGGTTACCTTGTTGTCAACCGCCATTTTTCCGGCGAGCTGAACCTTTTCCTTGTTGACCTTTACGGCCAGTTTACAGCCGTAGCACTCGGAAACATATTCGCCGTCAAGCCAAACTTCCCCCCAAGTGCCGGATATAATTCTTTTTGCATTATCCATATCTCTGCCCCCTTAAAACGTTATGTCAAGATTGATGTCCTCAATTGTGTCAGGAATACTGACGGTTGCTTTCAGGAAAACGTGCGAACCGGTGTCTGCCGTTTTGATTTCCTGCTCGGACAGCTTCGACGTGTCAATTCCCTTTCCCTGCAAATAGGCTTCCTGAGCCTCAAGGTCAAGTTCAACCGACGATTTTCCGGCCGTCAATACCCCGTCTGTTTCCAACTGGTCGAAATATTCCTTGATCGCTGTGATCAGCAGGCATTTATGGTCGTATGTATTGCTGTATTTCCCGATATAGTTGTCCTGCGTCAGCATACGGATATCGTCTTCAATCATATCCTTTGCTTCAATAATTTTGATTTTTTTCCATGAACCGTTTTTCTGATCCGTTGTGGTGGTAAGGCTGTTCACGCCGCGCCCTACCTTCACTTTTTCCCCGTCGTGGAAAATAACAAACTGCCCCGCATCGATCGCGGTGTCGATTTCGGACTCGGTCATCCGTTTTACATCCGCTATTTCGGGCAATTCGGCATACGTGCAGGATATTGTAATCGGCGTGCCGGCAATCAACCCCGCTATGCGTCCGCAGTATCCCGACGTCGTATAGATCTTATCCCCCACCCTGATTTCGTCCGATGTAAAATTGATGACTCCTTCATTATCTGCCGCAGTATTTGGCACGATGGCTTTCGGCGTCCGCTTGTCTGCACGCTGGGCTTTCACCCATGTAACAATTTCGGCGGCCTGCGCGGTAGTGCAATCCGGCGGTCCCACTACATAATTCACTTTCTGCGTTGCGAAATACGCAAGTGCGGCAGAAAGGCCTTCCGCGTCTGCGGCCAGCACGTAAGCAATCACTTTGCTAGGCTTATTGACGTACCCTAAAAATACGTGGGAGAGGTACTCTTTGTTTGCCACGCTGAGTTCCTTCGGGATTTGCGTATCGCTGGTCATTACGTGCGCCCCGGCGGTACCCGCGGCAGAATCCAGCAGTATAACCGCCACAACCCCGCGCGAAGCACGCCGTGTCGCCGTTGCGGCCGCGTTTTTAAAACTGATATTAATGTTAGGCAGTCCCACGATTATTCCTCCTTTAAGTTCCATTCAATTTCTTTCATCAGCGGCGCCGTATCCGTTTCATCGGAGCGGTCGTCATAAAATTCCAATTGCAGATCCACATAAGAGCGGTCAAAATCCGCTCCCCCGGTGCTGGCTTGCACTTCCAGCGCCCGGTCCGCCACTTTCAAATATCCTTTTCGGAACAGGTTCAGCACGCCGTCCTGAAGGTTAACCAATACCCCGTCGTCGCTGTTTCCAAACGCGTCCACCACAGCAAAACAGGTAATGGTAAGATATACCGTTTGCTTCACCGTACGGCAGTTTACGGAGCCGAGTTCGTTTGAAATGGCCTCAATTAAATAGCTAGGGCGTTCGAAATCCTTCGGGGTTCGGTTCAGGTAAACACATTCCGCATTCAACTGGTCAACCAGAAGGTCGTTAACTGATTCCATGATTTGCCTTGTTGTAATCACCGTCAACCCTCCAGTTCCTTTGCCAGTTCGTCGACAAATTCTTCCACAATCTGAATTGCCTTGGCTTCCACATTCCGGCGCGCAGCTTCATAAAAATTCCTGCCGTCAACATACGGTACATTGATTTTTGGACGGTAGCGGTATTTTTTATTCCCTTTATGTACTGCTTTCGGCTTCCTAATTTTATGCCCCGCTTCGTTGTAGTTGGTAATCGCGCCTGGGCTATTGCTTCCGGTTGCGGATTTGGTCGGCCTTACGGCGGTATATCCGCCGCCGCTGCCGACTTTCATTTCCTGCCAGCTTTTTAATTTCTCCCCGCCGTCCTTAAATCCGGCCTGCGCAATCTGCGCGTTTACCTCTTCCTGCAACATCCGCCCGAGGCATCCATGCAATTCCCGGCGCTTTTGCGGGAATTCTTTGAGAAGCGCGTCAAGATCGGCTGTCAAGACATCCAGATCATCCGAGGCAATACTGGTATTGTTGCTCATTTTCACACATCTTTCTGAACTAAAATTTCGTACTCGTTTTTGTACTGGTCAAGCGTGTGGGCGATTTGAACATTGTACGTAACCCCTTCGATTTCCACCAAATCGGCAAGCTTCAGGGCAACTGCTTTCGGCGTAACCAGCACATACTGTATTTCGCTGACGGCCTGCGGCTTCTGCTGGGCGTATCCCATGTACTTTTCCACCAGGCACCCGGGGAAGGTAAGCAAAATTTCTTTTCGCTTCACCGGATTCTTGCGTTCATTTTTTGTGACAGTAATTCGGGTTACCGTGCAGATCTTCGGCTCGATTCTGGCTGCCGTAACCTCGTAATACATACGCTTTATTTCCGCAATATCGGTTAGGAAATAAAAATCGCCCTTCCAGCGAAAAGCATTGAAAAGGGACAAATCCTGCTTTCGAACCGTGAATTTTACGGATTTTACGCCGATTCCCACTTACGAAAACAGATTGGTTTTATTCAGCTTTTCCACTTTCCCGAACATAACGCGCTTTACATTCCAACCGCAGACAATCCCGATTTGCTGCAACTCAAGTACGCTGATCTGTTCATTCAATTCTCCTGCGTTCATATTCCCTCAGTCCCTTCCTGTGCAGCAGACGGGGTGGAATACGTCAGTTGCGCAATAAGCGATTGAAGGCCGAACGGGAGCGTGCCGGTTTCCCCAACCGCTCCCCTGTTATCGTACCAATGTGCGAACAGCATTTCGACGGCAAGGCAAAATATCGGGTTTTTCTCGTTTTCCGCCTTGTCCTTCTGTTCAATCGCGTTAATGATGTAATTTTCCGCCGCGTCGAAAATCGTACGGACAGCCTCTTTATCCTCTTCAACACGCGCGTAGGCTATCGCTTGGTCGATCAGTTCCGCCATGTTTCAGCCTCCCAAAACGGAAGCGTGCCGGTTAAAGCACGCTCGTAACATCGATCTTGCCATATACAACCGCTGCAGGGTCAATCTGCCTGAAGTCCTCACGCTCAATCATGCGGATTTCGGTACGGTTCTTTCTCCAAGCTGTGCCGCCGACATCCGTTGTCGCAATCTGGTAGCCCTGACGCTCAAACATGACCACAGCGTCAGCCAGCGAACCAACAAAGATCGGCGCGAGCTTTTTGTCAGTTCCCGTGGTTGCCAGTACGTTGTTCCCAATGACATGCACCGGCTTTCCGGCGAAGAGCTTCTGCGTGGGCTGCGTAACGTCAGCCTGCAAAAGGGGCTTTCCATTTTTATCTTCCAGCGTGTCAAGATACTGGAATCCGTCCTGATTGGTTACAATGATCGCGGACGCCGCCAACATCGGATCCAATGTTACGTTCAGCGCCTTCTTAATTGCCTTGTAGTCGGCAAATGCTGTCGGCGTAAGTGCTGTAAGAATGGAAAGGATATGCGTATTTCTGGTAACAACGGATTTCTTCCCAAACCACTGTGTCAGGTAAGCGAGAATATTCTGGTCGCTGTCGTCAAGCAAATCCTTCGGAACCGGCAGCCAGCCGCCGTAATCTTTGATTTTATAGCTTACTTTTTCAAAGGTCGGGTTATCCGTTTCCGGAATATCTTGGTCATCCGCTTCCAGTTCCTCCAGCGGCGTCATGGTTGCTACTTTTTCATATACGCGGGACCCGGAAAGGGTAGTAACCGGTGTTACGGTAATGAACGGCTCCAATTCCGAAAGCGTACGCTTATATTGGTTAATCGCCGTCTGCACATCCTGCGGAAGCAGCAGGCCTCCGTTTTCATCCGGGGTTTCGTGCAACCCTGTAACAGTACCGCCTCCTTCGCCCTCATCCAGCATCTGGCGTTCATCCGCACTCAGTTTCTGACGGCGGAAAGCCTTAAAAAATGCTTTGCGATATAGGGCTTTGCGGTCCTCCAAATCCTTTTTTTCACCTTTGGAAAGGGGAATACCGCCCAGATTGGATTCATCTTCCAGTTTTGCCAGCAAATCGGCTTTTTCGGTAAGATTTTCAGCCTCTTTTGCTTTTGCCTTGGCTTCCTTGAGTTTATCTTCGGCAACGAGATTGCGCGCTTCTGCTTTCAGGACAGAAATCTGATTACGAAGTTCCCTTTCTTCTCTTGTCATAATTATACCCCCAATAATAAATTTGACCGGCCTTAAATCAGGTCGATCATCAGTAATATTTTTTCTTTTTCCGATTGATTGCTCACCGTAGGCTTTGGTTCTTCCAGCTTCGGATTCTTTCCCGTGGCCGTTTTCTTTTCGGCCAGCATGGCGCGGGTCTTCTCGATGACAGCGTGCGAAAGCGGCAATCCATAGGCTGCGACAAGCTGTGGCGTTGCCGCGTCAGCAACTTTATCCACCAGTTTCAATTCAACAGCCTGCGCGGCGGTAATCCATGTCTCTTTATCCATCATTTTTAGGGCATCTTTTTCATCCATGCCGGATTTTGCAACGTAAGCCGCCGCGATTGCCTTATCGGCGTTTTGCAGCATATCCGATGTTGCGTCCATTGCATGGAGATTGCCCTCTGCCATAGTAGACACGCGGTGTACCATCAGCATGGCTGTCGGTGACATATCGGACGGACCGGCCATTGCAATTACAGACGCCGCGGACGCCGCAAGGCCGGTAATGTGAATATGTACGCCGCCCTTGTACCCGCGAAGCGCGGAATAGATACCCGACCCGGCAAAAATGTCCCCGCCGTAACACGTTGAAATTTCCACATCCAGCGGCTGGCCGTCCGCCTTTTCAATGGCTTCTGTGACATCTTTCGGAGATGTGGCGCTGATACCGAAATAATCATAAATAAATTTGTCGTCGTCCGGTACGATATATCCTTTAATTTCAATTGCCATTCTTTTCCCCTCCTTTCTTCTGGAATGCTATGCCTTCGGCGAGCAGCGTCGCCGGGGCAAGCGCGGCGTTCCCATACAGGATATCTCCGCCATCCATCGGCGGGTCCTCTTCGAGTGCCCGGCATTCGTTCGGTGTTTTCAACATATTCTGTACAGCGTCCTTGTACATGGCATAGCGTTTTTCTATGTCGCCGCGGAGGATGACATCGGCATTGAATTTCACGTACAGGTCACTTTGCTGCTCCGACGGCAAAAATACCTTATAGGTGATTTCCTGCTCATAATTCGTCAGGATAGCCATGATCGTGTCCGTGTAAAATTCCCGGTTGCTTTCTGACACCGACGCATACGACGATTTCGTCATGTCGTTCACCTGATGGGGTTTAATTCCGAACGCTGCCGTTAACTGCTGAACCGTAAAGCGCGTATTCTCCAGAAACTGCGCGTCCGTCATCTTCAATTGCAGCGGCTGAAATTGCATTCCAAGCGGCATAACGGCAATCCGGTTTGCGTTGATAAGGCCGGTTGCCATATGTTCAAATTTTTCGCGGGTTTTCCGCCGGCCTTCTTCATCGAGGTCGCCTACATATTGAAGTACACCGGAAACCGACATCCCCCTTTTGTAACTGTTGTTCAGAAACTGTGCCGACGCATTGCTGTTCTCAATGGTATTTTTAAGCTGCTCAATCACGCTTAGGCCGACAAGGCCATTCGTCGTCAGTCCCTTAAAGTGCAGGATTTCGTCAGGGTCGATTTTATACTGATTTCCAAGATTATCGGTGTAAACATACCATACCGACTGCTCTGAGGATAGCAACCCCACATCATCAACGTAAATTTGCATTCTCCGGCTGTCAAGCGGATAAAAGCCCTGGATCCTGCCATTTTTTCTGTTAATATCCATCCATGCATAAGTATTTCCGTAAAGGTTCCGCTGCGTTTCCAGGCATGACCAGAATGTAAATGCACTCATATACGGGTTTGGCCGTACTTTCATAAGAAAAAGCAAATAATGATTTACCGGCTTTCGCTGGACGTTCTCATCGCTTTTATAAATTTTCAGCGGCAATTTCCCAAGTGTTTCGGAAAGAATCTTCACGCAAACGTAAACCGTCGTCTCTTTCAGCGACTTTTCACCCCGTATAGATAGTTCATCCCCGGTCAGCCCGAGCCATTCACGCAGATCATTCCAGTTCTGATCTGCCCCAGTAAGCTGCTGATTATATAACCGTCTCCGATAGGCGCTTCGAAAAAGCAAATCACATCACTCCCTTCCCGGAGGGTACACGGTAAACCAAATGCCAAGCCCAAGCAGCTCCACGCCTATTACATAAAGCCCCGCAATAAAAGACAACTGGAATGTTGCCGCCGCAGCACAGGCAAGCCCGCTTAGAATCAGCACATCCTCCATGTTGTTCAATATTATTTTGACGATTTGCTTTATCATACGCCCCACCACTTTTCATAGAATTCGTCGTCATATTTTGCGACGTTTATTTTCTCCCGGCGATCTGCCATCGCCAGCTTGTGCGCGTCAATTACAGCGTCGCACGGGTCGATCCGCTTTTCTTCCAGATTTTTATCAATTTTCATTTCCCCGAAGCTGTTATGAACCACCACCGCATTCCGGAAGCTCCATTCCAGCAAGGTGTTCCGTTTGTCCCGGATGATTTTCCCGGCGTCAACCGAATTTCGAAAATCATCCGTCGCGTCGTGTAAGTTACGTGCCGATTGCGGAATCATAACCAGATCACAGTTGAACTCTTCCAAATCGCTTAAAAACGCGTCTGCACCATGCGGGTCATACGCAATCCCTTTCAGGTGCAGATCGTACTTCTTAATAATGTCCTTGTAGTACGACAGGATGTATTTGTAATCGGTTTTGTACCCGCCAAGCGTTTCTGTTAGGGTAAGCAATTCGTTTTTTACCCACATACGGTATGGCGCTTTATCTTTTTTCTCGTGTTCTAACAGCCGCGCGGCGGGCATAAAGGAATGGCTGTCGATAAAATAGCAATCGTCTTCCAAAGGGAACTCTAAAGCCCCGCTTGTTAGGTCGCCGCCGCTGGAAAGGTCCAGGCCAAGCCAGCAGCTTCTCCCGCGCATATCTTCAAGCGTCGTATTGCTTGCAGCCTGATTCCATTTCTCGTCGTCCAGATACCGGTTTTCGCTGGCCGCTACCCACAGATTCAGGTCTTTTGTCATGAAATCGAGCAGGTCTTCCCCGCCCTTTTCGCGTGCCTGCAAAGCAGCGGCACGCAGGCTGGTCAGCGTTTCCGGGGTCCATAGCGGATGTGCTTTCGGCCAGACACTTTCATCATAGATTTTGTCACCCACAATATCGTCTTTATCCGGTTCGCAAATAAAAACGAAATGGTTCTCATCCGGGAACCCGTTCAAAATTCCAATTGCATAATCATATTCTTTTTTGCACGGGGAATTAAGGTCAAAACCGGCTGTTGTAATAATGGAAACTAAACATGATCTTAATTTTTTCGTTCCATCTGTCAGAAGCTTATACATCTGGTTGGTTTTATGCTTGTGGTATTCGTCCACGCTGGCGAAATATGGCCGGAATCCATCGATAGTATCGGTATCACGTCCCAAGGCAGCAATCGTTCCATGGGTCAAGTTACACCGAATTTCACTTTTGTAATCTTGAATCGTAAACAAACCTTTTTCATATTTGCTTCCACTCAGTTCCGAATCTGCCTCAATGAACTTATAGCATTCTTTCAATACGATTTTTGCCTGGCGTTCTTTGGTAGCTACGCAATAAATCTGCGGGTACTGATAACCCGTAAAATTCCCATAATAAAGCGCCGGAATGGCGTTCATTACTGACTTCCCATTCTGGCGCGCAATCTGAATATATGATGTGCGGTATTTCCGGTACCCGGTGTCCTTCAGCACCCATCCGTTCCAGTTTGCCATAATAAACGCCTGAAACGGATACGCGCGGAAAGGCTGTTTTTCATCCCCTTCCGCCAAAATCAGGTTTTCCGAAAAGTCAATCATGTGCTTTGCTTTCTTTTCGTCGTATACATAAGGAAATTCCGGTGTGCCTTGCCGCTTTAAATCGCGAAGATGCCGTTGGCAGGCGAGTATTTCGCTGCGCCCAACCGGCCGGTCGATCGTTTTGTTAACCACACTTTCGGCGTATTTTGTCGCCCTATCCACTTATACCACCGCCGAAGTTTTCCCATCGGCTTTGTGGCTTCTTTTCTTCCTTTTTCGGTACGTTTTTGATTTTTGCCAAAGGATTCAGGAATAGCCTGTCTTCCATCTTAATCAGCATATCCATCTTCTTATTAATGGCGGATTCAATAGACAACAAGGCGCTAACCGAAATCATATCCCGAAGCTGCTTTTTCACTTTGGTGCTGAACAATTTCCGTTCTTCGTTTTCATCATCTACGTATGTCCCTTCGAGTGCTTCGTCCAGTTCCGCCATATCGTAATGAATTTCCTTAATCCGCTGATACGATGTCAGCAAATCCTGATATTCGCTGAATGATTTACAGTATCTGGCCAACAGCCCCGAATCGCCGGAGCTGACAAAGTCAAAATCTTTATATAGTGCGGTGATTTCTTTCCATTTTTTATATGCAACAAGATCGTTTTTCACAAATTCAGGGCATTTCAATTTATGGCTTCCAAACTGTATCTCATTTTCCTTGCGGGTTCGGATTTCCTCTTTTGTCAGATGTTTTCTGCCCTCAGCCTCCAATAATTCAATCGGCTTTGCGTTTCTACCCATGTCCGTTTTCACCTCCAATTTTTATTTAGGGAGTTTTTGCGGGAAATAAGGGGGCTTGCGGTCTTCTGCCATTTGGCCAAAACTTTCTCTTATACCCCTACCCCATTCACAATGTTTTTGGTTTCAAGCGATTCAGCCGAATTCTTCCTCCCATCTTTCAATCAGTCCAAGCAACTTCCGTTGTGTTTCTTCGCGCTTACTTGTCTTATATAACTGTTCGATCATCCCATGGTTGGCATTGCTCAATGGAATAAGGTTCCCTATACTCAATCTATCGCTCCAATACTCACGTAATGGTTTGATGTGGTGAACCATTTCAGCCTTGACGATCTCATGGTCAACGAAATAAGCCCATAGGTCCAGCCCATGATACTTCGCTATGATAACCCGCTGCAACTTAACCCATTGCTGGGAATGATAGAATGCTGTCAGCTTTGCATCCCTTTTATGCCGGACGGATGAATCATACTCTGCCTGCCTCGCATTAATTAAAGCCATATGCTTTTGGCAGTAGCGCTCCGATACCGGTATCAGTTCATGACAACCAAGATAAGGGCAGATATGTTTAAGGCTCATTTTTCTTTCCTTTACAATCTAATTTTTTCACTACTGTCTTTTCTGTGTGTGTTCTCTCCGTTCTTTCAAACTCTTGTTTTGAATTCTCATAAGCGCAACATGGCAGTATGCAGAACATCACTCCGCACCGCCTGTATTCATTCCACACGCAGCGTTTACTGCATAGCATACTGTCACCTCTAAATAAGCATAAGAAAAGCCCTGGCTTTTCACAGCCAGA
>NZ_JAJUFJ010000026.1:0-3139 GCF_029266045.1 Caproiciproducens galactitolivorans
CTTGAACGAGAATTTCCTCCCCAGTTTTCAGGACAGGTTCAAGCCTATTTTTGTAAAATGCAACGGGAGCATATGCGCGAAAACACGATCAAGTCCCACAAAAAGACGCTCTACCATCTGACCGACTTTCTTGATGGACAAGGCGTCAAATCGATTTCGGAGATCACGCTGGAAATGTTGAACAGGTACATTAAAATTGCGCTTTGCAATTACAGCAAGGGTGTTGTCCGGCTTCATCTTGGGATCATGCGGAAATTCCTTAAATTCCTGTTCGATTGCGGCGAGCTTGCCGACGACTTGTCCTGCAAGCTGATGAATGTGCGGTTTTCAAGTGCTCCGACGCATCTGCCCCCGACATTTACCGAAGAAGAGATTGAACGTATTCTTTCCACGGTGGATCGGGAAAGTCCGGCAGGGAAACGTGATTACGCGGTATTGATGCTTGCGGCCAAATTGGGACTGCGAACCAGCGACATCAGAAACCTCAAATATGATAATATCGATTGGGAACAACATACGATTCGTCTGACACAGGTAAAAACCAATGAAATGCTGGTGTTGCCATTGCCATCCGATGTCGGATGGGCATTGATTGACTATATCCGGCACGGCAGGCCGAAAAGCGGCGCGCCCGAAATTTTTCTTCGCGCTGTTGCGCCTTATGTTTCGCTGCAGAATTTCGACAACATACTCATAAAACATATGCGAATGGCCGATATTCCGCTGGAACGCGTTTCTCATCATGGACTTCATGCCTTAAGGCACAGCCTTGCAACGCACATGCTTGAACAGGAAATCCCTATTCACGTCATCCAGGAGGTATTGGGACACGTAAACGCGCACACTACCGAACGGTACACCGCCATCGATGTGCGGCAGCTTAAAACCTGCGCATTGGAGGTGCCAGCCATATGAAAACCGTTGAATTGCTTCGTCTTCATTGTTCATGTGTATTTGCGCCGCATATATGTGATTTCGTGGAGCAGAAGCGCGCTCTCGGGCATAAATACAATGCCTATGTGGAAATTCTGAACCAGTTCGATAAATTCTGCATTCTGCAAAGCGTTGAAGAGCCTGTGCTTTCCGCCGGTTTGTTTAGCAAATGGTGTGAAAAACGTTTACAGGAGAATGATACAACGCACCATATGCGGATTCAGTGCTTGCGGAGTTTTGCAGAGTTCCTGCGGAATAACGGCATTGAAGCGCCTGCAAATTTTCACCCGCTTCCGCGTCCGCGCAAGACATTCATGCCATATATCTTTACGAATGACGAGATCAGGCGTTTTCTCATTGCCGTTGACAGGCAATATCGTACCGTGAACGCCAATTCTCCGATCCGGCATCTTGTCCTGCCGGTTTTGTTCCGAATGCTGTATACCTGCGGTTTAAGAGTTTCGGAAGCGCTGAAGCTGAAAGTGGAGGACGTGGATTTGCAGCAGGGTACGCTTCTGGTGCTCGACGCAAAAGGCGGAAAAGACCGGCTGGTTGCCATGTCGGAAACGATGGCCGCGCTGTGCCGCGAATACCGTTCCAATGAATCTGTGCGCAATTTTGAAAGCGACTATTTCTTCCCCGCACCGGACAGAGGGTTTTATGACACATGCACCATATATGACCGATTCAGAGAATGCCTGCTTGCCGCCAATATCGGGCATGGCGGCCGGGGTAAAGGCCCAAGAGTGCATGACCTTCGGCATACGTTCGCAGTTCATGTTCTGAACATCTGGGCCGCGCAGGGAAAAGACCTGTATACATGCCTTCCGATTTTAAGCACATATCTTGGACATAAAAACCTGAACGCGACGCAGCAATACCTTCGTCTTGTGCCGGAATTCTATTCCGAAGTCACCAATTCGTTTGAGACGAGCTTTGGCGCTGTTTTCCCGGAGGTGGCAAATGAAGAACTGTGATTTTGCTTACTACCTTAGCAATTTTTTCACAACGTACTTGCCGGGGCATCTGAACGTCAGTGAAAACACGGTCTATTCTTACAGAGATACATTTACAAGGCTCCTGACCTATTTTAAGGATGAGCGTTCCGTGCCGCCGGATAAACTGAAGTTTTCCCATTTCAGCCGCGACTCTGTTGAAGACTTCCTGAAGTGGCTTGAAAACACATCCCACTGCGGCATATCTACGCGGAACCAGCGTCTTGCCGCCATAAAGTCCTTCTTTCGGTATGTGCAAGTTGAACAGCCGGAATATTTGATGCTTTGCCAAAGCATTATTTCAATCAGGAGCAAAAAGTCTCCGAAGCCAACCATCCAGTACCTGACCGGAGAAGAAATGAAGCTTCTTTTGGAACAGCCTGATACCGCCGACAGAAACGGTCGCCGAGATCTTGCTTTACTGTCGCTTCTGTACGATTCGGCCGCAAGAGTGCAGGAAATTTGTGACCTTACGGTACGGAACCTTCGATTAACATCGCCTCCCGTTGTCCGCCTCAATGGAAAAGGCAGAAAGATCCGTGAAGTACCGTTGTCTGCTCCGTGTGCCGATATCCTCCGTAAATACATGCAAGAACGCAAGCTTGATCGGCAGGATCGGATGGACGAGCCGCTGTTTTTCAACAGTCAGGGACGCAACCTTACCCGAAGCGGCGTGTCATTTATCTTGGCAAAATACATATCCAAGGCAAATGCTGTCAGCCCGCATTCGCTACCTTCAACCATTACGCCGCATTGCATACGGTACTCTAAAGCCATGCATCTGTTGGAATCGGGAGTCAATCTGATTTACATACGGGATTTTCTGGGACATGAATCAATTGAAACCACGCAGATTTATGCGAAGGCAAACCCTGAAAAGAAACGCGCCGCCATATCCAAAACATGCGATGACAGCTCCGCTCCGAAAATGCCGGATTGGAATGACAATCCGGATTTGATGAGTTTTCTCAAAGGGCTATGAAATTTATTATGCTGAGTTTTGTGCCTGCTTTTCGAGATTCCACCTATTATTGTGCGCTTAACTCAGCATAATACTTTACTTGGCATAAAGGCAGTGATAGCGGCTGTTGTGGTAATGCTCATGCCTTCCGTCATTGCCGTTGTACCATATCCGGCTGACCTGCTCCAGGGTTTTCGGCTTCTTGCGGTTGAGCTCCTCCAAAAAGCTCTGCTCCACCTTCCTGCAATAC
>NZ_JAJUFJ010000005.1:0-140343 GCF_029266045.1 Caproiciproducens galactitolivorans
GGTCCTGGCCGGTCAAACTTCGCTTCTGCTCTGCGTTTTCGCGGCTTCGGCTTTGTTTTTCCGTTTGCGCCTTCCGTAAGGCGCTTGACTATAATACCAAATCCAGCCCTTTTAGTCAACCCCTTTTTTAAAATTTTTTAATTTTTTTTGATTTTTTCTTTAAGAATCGGAACCGAAGTGATTTTATCTCCGGCAATCTATCCTTCTAGTACAAAAGTTAAACACTATTCTTACAACTACATTTTTCATTTTATCAAATTACGGATTTTGTCTAAAAAACGTCATAAGCCCTGACAAGAAAGGATATTATTTTCGTGTAAGAAATAAATGCAAAAGGGGATGGTCGTATGGCTGCATGAATCACCCTTACCGAATAAAGAAAAATTTGAAAGGGTGAAATTCATGAAGAAACACATAGCAAAACTTCTTGTATTGGTATTTGCTCTGACTAGCGTCTTTTATTTTCCGCTAAATCAAGCCTACGCAAAGGAAACCGAACAGGCGCATTATCCCATCGTGATGGTTCACGGCCTTTTCGGCTGGGGCAACAATGAAATGAGGGATATTTATTATTGGGGAGGCTCCAACAGCTTACGGGAGTGGTTGTGCGACAAGGGATACGCCGTATATACTCCTACCATCGGGCCGATTTCAAGCAACTGGGACCGGGCATGCGAGCTTTACGCTTACCTGAAAGGCGGTACGGTGGACTACGGCAAAGCGCATGCCGAAAAATACGGGCATGCTAGATACGGCCGCACTTACCCTGGGATTTATAAAGAGTTTGGGGAAACAACCGCTTCCGGCGATATCCGCAAAATCAACCTGATCGGCCACAGCATGGGTGGGCAGACCATCCGCACCCTTGTACAATTACTGGAAAACGGAAGCGCTGACGAGAAAAGGGTAACCCCAGCCGACGAATTAAGCCCGCTGTTTAGCGGCGGCAAGTCGTGGGTAAACAGCGTTACCACCATTGCCACCCCGCACGACGGCAGCCAGGTCGCCCATGAAAAATACCAAATGGAACCGCTGATTAACCAGTTTTATGCGGCCTGGGCGGCAAAGAACGGCGCCGCTGTTGACCCCTCCGAAGCAAACATTGATTTCCAGTTGGATCAGTGGGGGCTAAAAAGGAACAAAGGGGAATCCTACGCCAGCTATTATAAGCGCGTTATGAAAAGCAACCTGTGGAAAAAGACAAAGGATTTGAGCGTTTGGGATCTTTCGCCCGAAGGCGCAGGAGAACTGAACGCCTGGGTGCACGCGCAGAGCGACGTTTACTACTTCTCCATCGGCTGTCTTGACACTCATGAATCCCCTATCACGGGATATCAGGTACCGAATTCCAATATGAGCAACGCTTTAAGGAGATCCTCCATCTTTATGGGCCGTTACACAAACGACCACCCCGGCGAAGTTCCCATTGACCGCTCATGGTGGAAAAACGACGGGATCGTAAGCGTGATCTCGTCCTCCAGCCCGAAGGTTTACTCGAAAGACACAGAGACGGATTATAACGGCCACCCCGAAAAAGGAGTTTGGAATTACATTGAAACGATTGATAATGTTGATCATTTTGAAATTGTTCAAATGAAACAGGACCATACGGAATTATTGAACAAGTATCTGAAGCTGGTCAAAATGCTTGACGGGCTTCCAATGGACGCCGAATAAAATGCACCCGGGAGGTATTATTCCGCCCGGGTGCGTTCATATTGCCATCGTTTCCTTTTTAAATGCCTCGTCGTAAACAGCTTTTGTATTGGAATCAAAGCAGACCATAAAAACTTCTTCGATCCCTTTGTGATCCCGGCAATAATCCAATATGGTTTTTACCGCGATTTCCGCCGCCAGCTTCAGCGGAAAACGATACACGCCCGTGCTGATGGACGGGAAGGCGACTGAGCAACAATGGTTTTGCGCCGCCAGCGAAAGACAGGAGCGGTAGCAACTTTGCAGAAGTTCCGGCTCCCCATTGTTCCCGCCGTGCCATACCGGCCCCGGCGTATGAATCACGTATTTCGCGGGAAGACGGTAACCCTTCGTAATTTTTGCCTGCCCGGTTTCACAGCCGTGAAACGTCCGGCATTCCGCAAGAAGCTCCGGCCCCGCCGCGCGATGGATGGCGCCGTCCACGCCCCCGCCGCCCAATAAAGAAGTATTGGCCGCGTTTACGATGGCATCGGTGCGCATTTTCGTGATATCTCCCTGAACGATTTGGAAACGCATGAAATCCCCCCTTATTGCGCCTTAATCCGGGAAAGCTGATTGATATTCTATATTTTATATCTTCCGGATACGAAACTGCAAGTGCAAACAAAACACAGCCGATTCTTTTGGACGATTTATTTTCAACGGATTCTTTTGAAAATGTGGAAAACAGGCTCTGCTGTTCATACAGAAAGCGCCCCACCTTTACAGGTCTTGCACAAAAATTTGCATAAATTTTAAGTTTCCGGAAATACTAAATTGCGGAGCAGAAGGCTTTTAGGAAAGGAATAAAACGATGGACAATAATAAAAACCGAATGAAAGACAGAGGAAAAAACAACCCCGAACTGCGCAGAATGAAGCCGAGGGAAAATGCGGACGCAGGCATCTGCAACGGGCGCAAAATCGGGACGCACAGCGCGGGGCATGAAAAAAATGGTGGTTAAATTCATAAAATACAGGGAGGGCGATTTAATGAACACCGTATTATGCAGTGTTTCCGGAATTCAGAACAAAGAAGGCAAAACCCAGATTAAAAACGCGCTGAATAAACTGAAAGGCGTTCAAGAGGTTGGCGTGAATCTGTCGACGGGCACCGTTAAGGTAGATTACAACGAACCCGCGACTGAGCTGGAAATCAAAAACTGCATCGAGCACACCGGATTTAAAATTGAATACGAATAACTTCGGAATCCAAGGCTGAAAAGCCGCAAATGCCTGATAGATACAAATGTGATACTCCCCCTTGCCGGCAAAAGAATCGGCAAGGGGGAGTTTGATCTGTAATGGCTTTTCTATAAATAAATTTCGAATTTCAAAATTCAGCGCAGCTGCAGGAGCTTGTTTTTCAGATCCGTTTCTAGCTTTCGAAGCTCCTGCTCGGCCTGCGCGCGCTTCTCGCGGCTTTCCTTCTGGATTTGCATGACCTCGTCCAGCGTAGCGATGAGCGACTCGTTGGTATGCTTTAATGTTTCAATATCCACAATGCCGCGCTCGGATTCCTTCTGTGTTTCAATGGTTGCCATTTTCAACGCATCCGCGTTCTTGCGCAGAAGGGCGTTCGTCATATCGGTAACCTCACGTTGCGCTTTCGCGGCCTGTGTGGAATGCTCCACCCCCAGCGCCAGCACCATCTGGCTTTTCCAGAGAGGGATGGTATTGACAAGGGTGGACTGGATTTTTTCGCTCATCGTCAAATCGTTATTCTGTATCAAACGGAGCTGCGGCGCCATCTGAATGGAAATCACACGCGTCAAATCCAAGTCATGCAGCTTCTTTTCAAAGCGGTCGCACATATTGGAAAGGTCGTTTGCGGCCTGTGCGTCCTCCGGCAAGCCGGAAGCCTGCGCCTTGCGCTGTAAGGCGGGCAAATCGTTTGAGCGCACCTGTTGCAGCTTCTTTTTTCCGGCAAGCAGATACATGGACAGCTCTTTAAAATACGTCTTATTGATCTCATACATTTTATCCAGAACAGAGATATCCTTCAAAAGCTGTACCTGATGCGCTTCCAGCGCTTCGCAGATTTGGTCCACATTGGCTTCCGCCTTTGCATAGCGTGCTTTCAGAGCCATTATACGGTTTCCCCCGCGCTTAAAGCGCGCAAAGAAGCCCTTATCCTTTTCATCCACTTCAAAACTCTTCAGCTCCGTTACTACGTTGGCGAGCATCTGCCCGACTTCGCCCAAATCCTTAGTACGCACATTTTCCAACGCGCTCTCGGAAAAATCCGCGATTTTTTTCTGAGCTCCCACGCCGTATTGCAAAATCTGATTGCTGTTTGTCAGATCGATCTTCGCGGCAAATTCCTCCACCATCTTCTGTTCGGCAGGGGTAAGCTGCGGCTCCGGTACTTTCCCGAATTCGGAATCTGCCGGCTCAAGAACCGTCTGCGCGGAAACAGGCTGCTCGGGGGACGGCTCAAGGGTAAGCTCAAGAGCAGGGATCTCGTTCTGATTCATAGTAAACCTCCATTACCCATTTATGATGTTTTAGGATTGCGTTCTTTTACGAAAGCTTACTGCCCGACGTTTTTTCAAAATCGTTTCCGGTAAGGCCTTCCTGCTTCAGCATCGTTTCCAAAGTGGAAATATCCGCAGAAATATCAAGCGCCTCGTCGGCAAAAAGGGAATCCAGCAAATTCGCAAACGCTACATTGACGGTATCCAGCGCCCGCTCGATTTCCTGCTTCGCCTTCGTAATGTTTTCCCCCTGTACCGGCTGTGTTTCAAACTCTTCGTAAGCCTTCACCAGCTTCAGAGTCGTGGGCATATAATACCGCATAAAGCGACGGATATCCGGCAGCTTTTCAGGATGCTGCCGAACACAGTCAAAAATACGGGCTGTGACGTTTTCAAGCTTGTCCAGCTTTACCGAAATGATTTCACCCGGAAGGGCGTCGTTTACGGCGCGAATCTGCCGCAAATACCCGTTGCCTTCTTCTATCGCAGTCAAAAGCTCGGTTTCCTTCGGATCCGCCTGTTTTTTCTCTTCTTCGGCCCTCGCTTCCTCCATACGGGCGGCATATTCCCTTTCCGCCTGTAAAAACTCGTTATAGGTTTCGTCATTCACCATAAAACAGGTTTCATCGCGGTCAAAATGCCCCTGCGGGCAGGCTCCGCTGGAAATCATCTTTTTCAGGTCTTTTTTTGTACGCTCCGGCGTTTCCCCCGCGATGTCGGAAAGCTTGTCGATTGAGCAGAACACCGCGCCGCCCATCGCGTCGCGGTAGCGCGCAAAGCGGCGGGCGCGGCGGCGCAAAGCAATCCCACATAGCCCATCAGCCCGAAAGAGGCAGCCGTAAAGGAAACCAGAACCCAGGCGGCTGCAATGAAATGCGACAATGCAATCGAACCGGTGGCTCCTACGATAAAAACCGCAATGTCTGCGATCAGAAACGGTATGCCGAGGGAGGCTCCGACAATTGAACAGACAAGGCCGGAAATGCTGCCCGGCATCCTGCTGCGAAAACCGGAATAAACCGGCGGTCCAAAATCACCCGATCCTTTCGGAGGGGTTCCAACCGGTTTGGTATTTTGCGGGTAAGGATAAGGCGGGCGGCGCACAGCTTGTTTCAAATCTTCGAAAATTTCATTTCCATAGTCCGTAAATTGCCGAACGCCGTCGTCAACCGCACGGCCAAGTTCTTCAAAATTGCCGGAACGGACAGCGCGCCGTACAGCACGGCTGACTTCTTTTCCGATATGTTTGTAAGATCTGTTGCGCATGGCTTCCTCCAGAAAACCCGCTGTGCTGCCTGTGCACAGGCGTACAATTTTCTTCATTATAAATCATTTTAAATGAAATAACAACTTCCCCGTTTTTATTTTCTTCTTTAATTCCATTCGTCCGCACCAAGGTCTTGGTGGCTTAACTCCCACTCAAGTCGCTGGAGCTAACTACAATCCCAATGTCAAAAACTTGTTTTCTTTAGCTTCTTCATGAAATCTTGTGCTTTTTTGCGGATACTGTTCTGATCAAGCGTTTTTGTAACGCCACCGTCTAATTTAGCCTAAAGCAAATCTTTGGTAGATTGTAAAATCAAATTGAACACATAAGAAATCCATAATGGTAGGAATTTCTGTTAGGGAACCTCTGAATAAATGGCCAATATCTTCAATTTCACTCAGACTGACCCCACCAAAAATGGTGTTTTCCGCCGTTTCAACTCCATTTTCTCTCGTGCGCCCGTCAAAAAGGCGCGCTGTGCCCTTGTCAGGTTCCACGGAGACTTCGCCCGGCCAGTACGAGAGCATACAGATTGGCGCAGGCAAACATGGCATACAGCCGGTATCTTAAGATTAAGTCAGAGGTTCCCTAAATGTTTTACATACAGGGCGTACGGCAAGTTTGGAGAAGTTCTACCTCTATATTTGCGGCAGCAGGAATGTTTTCTGTGCCCTCGTAAACAAGATTCTCAATATCTTTCGGAGATACATTTGTTATTGTGTTAACAACAGAAGCCTTAGTTACTGAACTTGAAACAAGAGAGTAACTAATCGTTTTTTCAAAACTTCCATTTGAAGGAACCGTAGCGTTCCTGCAAATAATATCAATGCCAACAGGTCCTTCAATATTAGTATTCAAAGGTATGGGTGTAAGAGTATCAGCAAAATATGCTTCACACCCGTTGAAACTCGAGAAATTAACCGTTACCCCAAAAGGTATTTGCATGCGATCAAATATATCAATAACTACATTCGGCGAATTACCGACACTTGAAATTGTCATCTTAAAGATTCCCATACTGCCATTGACGGAGCAGCATTTATCGGCACTAAGTTTTACAACATTCAAAGTTGTTCCACACAAATCTGCTGATTTCGTACCTTCCGCAGCGGCACGTGCTGTATTGCTTATTAAATAACCACCGGGGCTGCTGATTGCGACAACAGGAATCGAATAAGTTATAACAACTCTTCCGCCCGGTTCGATTGTTCCAATGTTTCCAAATATTTTTACTTGTCCTGTTGTGCTGGTATCTACATTGAGGGAAGACGGAGATACTGTAATAGATCCTATTGATAATTGCGAAGGAATTGTTATTACATCTTCAAATTCCACAAGGCTCAAAACACCTTTACCAACATTATCTACATGGACCTCATATTCAAATGAAGCCTGATTGTTACTGATAATAGTGCCACATTCTTTTGATACGAGCAGTTGTCCTTTTGGTACACACCCAGGGACAATAAAGCAGCCGGTGCATGCAAATTTATAAACAACAGTTGCAGCTTTAACACTTATTGGCTGAACTGCTTCAGGGTAATCTCCAATTATGCGTATCCTGTATTCGACACAAAGGCCTTTATCATACCTGCCGCCTGTTTCAATCTTCAGAAACTGAAAACCAGTAGGGGCCGAGCCGAAATTCGGATCATTCTGAATGAGTTCAAACGGCACAGTATTAAAGTCACCGCAGCCATCAATTTTCTCTTCCACGGTGATATTTATTGCATTAATTTCGAGACAAATAGGAATTCCAATTGCGCTTATTCCTCTTGTTGCGCTATTGCAATCAATTGAAAATTTATACGTCCAAAATGATGCGTTGAGAGCAAGAACAAAGGCAGGGTTGTTGACTACTGAACCATCGGGCAGGGTTTGACACTTCGGTTGAACGACAGTTATCCCAGTTTGCGTACCACAACAGCATATATTTGAATACGGCGAACAGTTGCACGGCTGTGCTGGCAAAGCCATAATATCACTCCTTAAAGTTGTTTAATAGCCATAAAAATAGCTCTAGGTTATTTTATGCGCATTGATAACGAGCGGTTACTTGTTATTTCCTGAGACTGTTCTGGCCTAGCGTTTTTGTAACGCCACCGTCTAATTAAGAAGCGGTTTTCCTTTTCAGCTTCTTCTAATTGCAGCCGCAGCTTGCGAACTTCCTGCATAAGTTCGTATTCGTTTTTGGCTTCATCATTATTCCGGCATTTCTTCACGGTAGTTGTAAACCCAATTTGATATGGTGGCTTTGGAAACGCCGGCGCATTGTCCTCTCCTTTTCTTCCTGTACTATACCATATTTAGGGAAAGGCGTTACAATTTTACTATACTCGGACAAGAATCACCCAACATATAAATCATATCACACTTATGATAGCATTAATGATAAACAAATTGGTAAAATAATAAACAAGTTTAAAGAGTAGCAGAAAAAGGCCTCCCAATTATGAGAGGCCTTTTTCATTTATATATAACTATGATACTAAAAAATTTAAAGCTGAGGCTTTTGCTAAAGCAGCCCCAGCTTTTTAATGCGCAAACAATTCGCTATTATGTAGAAATAAACGGCAATCCATTAAATCAGATTGCCGTTTATTTGGTGCGAGTGTTCTTATAGCATTTTTTTGAAAAACACAGTAATATCAATGGTTTGATGGCAATCACAAAGCAGTATTTACATCTAAAAATCGAATAATTTCGGCTTACGTTGAGGGCGTCCCATGAAAAAGGGACGTCCTTTTGCTATTTAGGGAGGTGAAAGATCACATGACCAATGTAATTGCCGTTGCCAACCAAAAGGGCGGCGTAGGCAAGACCACAACCTGCGCCAATCTTGGCATCGGGCTGGCACAGGAAGGGAAAAAGGTGCTGCTGGTGGACAGCGACCCGCAAGGCTCCCTGTCAATCAGCCTGGGCAATCCCCAGCCCGATCAACTGTCCGTGACACTGGCGACGATCATGGGCAAGGTGCTGAACGAAGAACCCATCGTCCCCGGTGAGGGCCTTCTGCATCATAACGAGGGCGTCAATCTCATGCCCGCCAATATAGAGCTTTCCGGCATGGAGGTTTCGCTCGTCAACGCCATGAGCCGCGAAAAGGTTTTGAAGCAATATCTGGACGGCGTGAAGCGTCAGTACGACTATGTGCTGCTGGACTGTATGCCCTCTCTGGGGATGCTCACCGTCAACGCGCTGGCCGCAGCCGACAGCGTGCTCATTCCCGTTCAGGCGCAGTATCTACCGGCCAAGGGCCTCGAACAGCTTTTACAGACGATCAACAAGGTTCGGCGGCAGATCAATCCAAAGCTCAAAATCGACGGTATTCTGCTGACGATGGTGGACAGCCGTACCAACTACGCCAAGGAAATCAGCGCCCTGCTGCGGGACACCTACGGCTCAAAGTTGAAAGTGTTCGACGTGGAAATTCCCCACTCCGTCCGCGCCGCCGAAATCAGCGCGGAGGGCAGGAGTATTTACGCGCACGACCCGAAGGGTAAAGTTGCCGAGGCGTACCGAGAGCTTACAAAGGAGGTGTTGAAGATTGAAAAGCAGCGCCAAAAACATAAGTCTGAACAGCTACGATGATATTTTCTCCACGGAGGAAACCCGCGAGGACGCCAAGCGGGAAAAAGTTATGGATATGCCGCTTTCGGAGCTGTACCCGTTCCCTGACCATCCGTTTCAGGTACGGGATGATGATTCCATGAAAGAAACCGTGGAGAGTATCAAGGAATACGGCGTGTTGGTTCCCGCCATTGTCCGTCCCCGCGCGGACGGCGGCTATGAGCTGATTTCCGGCCACCGGCGCAAACACGCCTGCGAGCTGGCGGGGCTTCCCACTATGCCGGTGATCGTCCGCGATCTGGACGATGATGCCGCGACCATTATCATGGTTGACAGCAATATTCAGCGTGAAAACATTCTGCCGAGCGAACGGGCCAAAGCCTACAAAATGAAGCTGGATGCGATAAAGCGGCAGGCTGGCCGACCATCGAAAGAAAATTCGCCGCAAGTTGCGGCGAATTTCCGAAGTGATGATGAAGTAGCGAAAGGAGCCAATATCAGCGGTGATACTGTGCGCCGATATATCCGGCTGAACGAGCTGACACCGCAACTTCAGCAGATGGTGGACGACAAGAAAATCGCCATGACACCCGCCGTGGAGCTGTCGTACCTCAAACCGGAGGAACAGACGCTTTTGCTGGACACCATCGAAAGTGAACAGGCCACCCCTTCGCTCTCCCAGGCCCAGCGTCTCAAAAAGTTCAGCGCGGAGGGGCATTTGAACGAGGACAGTATGCTGGCGATCATGTCCGAAGAAAAGAAACCGGAGAAAAACGATCTCACCATCGCGGGAGATAAGGTCCGAAAATACTTCCCGAAATCCTATACGCCCCAGCAGATGGAACAGGTCATTCTCCGGCTTTTGGAGGGCTGGCAGAAAAAGCGGCAGCGGGATCAGGAACGGTAAAATAACCGGCGTTTCAGGCGTTCCGAAAGGAGCGCCTTTTTCATGCCCGCACGGAGGTGATCGAGCATGGGCGAACAACGCTTTGACTACCATTACGGGAACGAGGCGGAGCAGTACAGCTTTTACCGCATCCCGAAAATCCTGATCGTAGACGACCGCTTCAAGGGCCTTTCCACCGACGCGAAGCTCCTGTACGGCCTCATGCTCGACCGCATGAGCCTGTCCGTGAAAAGCGGCTGGTTTGACGAGGAAAACCGGGTGTTTATCCATTTTGCCTTAAACGACATCATGGAACAGCTCAACTGCCAGCACGGAAAAGCCGTCAAGCTCCTTGCGGAACTGGACGACACAAAGGGAATCGGCCTCATTCGCCGGGTAAAACAGGGGCAGGGACGGCCCGCAAAAATCTATGTGATGAAAGCGGCGACCCCTGCCCAGCCGAGACTTCCGAATAACGGAAATCAAGACTTCTCAAAACCGGAACTCCAGACTGCCGAAAATCGGAAGTCAAGACTTCCGAAAACAGGAAGTGCAGACTTCCCCAAATCGGAACGTAATAATACTGAGAGAAATAATACTGATTTGAGCGATACTGATCGATCTATCCATCCGGCGCTGGGCGCTTCGGATTCGATGGATGTGGATGAATTGAGGCAGACAGTCAAAGAAAATATCGACTACGACATTCTTCTTCAGGACCACCGATACGAACGGGACAGGCTGGATGAAATTGTTGACCTCATCGTGGAAACGCTCTGTTCCACCAAGCCCACGATCTGCGTTTCCGGCGACGATTTCCCCGCTGCGCTGGTCAAGGAAAAGCTCCTAAAGCTGGACAGCCAGCACATTGAGTACGTTTTTGAGTGTCTGGACAAGAACACCACCTACGTCCGGAACATCAAGAAATATCTGCTGGCGACGCTGTTCAACGCGCCCAGCACCATAGACAGCTATTATTCAGCCCTGGTCAACCACGACCTGTACGGCGACGGCTCACGCGGACGGTAAGCGTCCGGCGCGGGCCGTTTTGTATTTCACAAAAATCTGAAAGGAGACAATTTACATGAAAAGACCTCTCGCTTACATCACGGCCCCCTGGGGCGCGGATGAAATTGAGAACACTGAGGACGCGGCCCGGTACTGCCGCAAGGTGTACGACGCTGGCTTTACGCCGATTTGCCCGCTGCTGTTCCTGCCGCTGTTTTTGAATGATGAAATCCCGCAGGAGCATAAGGACGGCATCGACATTGGCCGCGACTTCCTGCGCCGCTCCCATGTGCTGGTGGTCTGCGGCAGGACCGTGGACGAATCCATGAAAAACGACATCGCCGTCGCGGAGCGGCTGCGGATCACGGCCACCACGCTGGACGGCATCCTCACCGTCAAGGGGCAGGGCCGGGA
Source organism: Caproiciproducens galactitolivorans (assembly GCF_029266045.1). Classification (NCBI taxonomy): domain Bacteria; kingdom Bacillati; phylum Bacillota; class Clostridia; order Eubacteriales; family Acutalibacteraceae; genus Caproiciproducens; species Caproiciproducens galactitolivorans. The sequence goes on from NZ_JAJUFJ010000005.1 coordinate 11,317, forward strand.
GGAAACAAAGGGAAAGGAGTGCAAGTAAACCATGCCGGATTATCAGAAAATGTACCACTCGCTGTTCAATGACGTGACCGACACCATCTCAAAGCTCCAGCAGGCCCAGCAGAAAACCGAGGAACTATATATGGACAGCAAGGAAACCATTCTCACGCCTTTTGTGAAAAAGAGTGAGGAACTGGACAAGAAGCCCTCTCCCACAAAGAAAAAGTCACCGTCTCACGAGGAACGGTAACGGCAGAAAGCAAGGTGAATCTATTTGCTCAAACTTTTCAAAAATAAAATCTTTATCGGCGCGATGTGTCTCCTGCTGGCGGGGATACTCGCGTTTGTTTTTCTGCCCCGGCTCTACGGCGCGCAGTCCGGTACGACGGAAATCGTAAAGCTCCGGCAGACCGTGGAGAGCGGCACCGTCATCACCGACGATATGCTGACCGTCGCGGAGGTCGGTGCTTACGGCCTGCCGGATAGCGTAATCCGGGACAAGTCCGAAATCACCGGCCTTATTGCCGGGGAGACGGTCTATGCCGGGGAATATCTCTGGCGCGACTGTTTCATGACGCCGGAAGCCTACGGGCAAGGCGGGAACGGCACCGGGTACGGCCTGTCGGACGGAACCTATCTTTTGACCATCGCCCTGCCGTCCGAATCCTCCGGCCTCGCCGGTATTCTGCGGGCGGGCGACACCGTGGACGTGTACGGCTATTCGGATGAAAGCGGCTCCGCCGTGGTCAACAAGGCACTGACGGGCGTCATCGTGTACGAGGTGCTCAACGACAAGCTGGCGTCGCTGGATGATCTGGACGCCAAGCTGAAAGCAGACTCCGACGCCGATGCTTCGGATTACGACTTTGCCCCGGCCTATGTGGTGTTCGTCGTAAACGAGCAGCAGGCCGAAACGCTGATCGGGCTGGAAAAAGACAAGGCCCTGCATCTGACGCTCCGGGGAACGGAGGCGCGGCCATGAGTATTTGTGCAATCTGGGGCGCGCCGCAGTCCGGAAAGACGATGCTGGCCCTCAACCTCGCTTACGGCATCAGCCGGGGCGACAAAACCGTCTGCCTCATCTCTCCCGTGGAATACAGCGAGCTTTCCGCGCTGCTGGGCGTAAAAATCCCGGAGGAACAGAGCCTGGGGGCGGCGCTAAAGGGCAGCGCGGGTATCCGGCAGACGATGTTCCGGGTGGACGAGCTGTTCTATGTGCTGGCCATGCCGGTGACGGCCAACGCCTTTGACAACGACTATTCGGACGAGCAGATCAAGCGGCTTCTGGATATGGCGCGGCTCACCTTTGATTTCGTCCTGGTGGATTGCCCCTCCCAGCCGGACAACCTCATCGCCGCGTGGTCGCTGAACAAAGCGGATCAGGTCCTCCTTTGCGTGGGCGGTCCGGTTTCCTGCATCATGTGGCACCGGGCAAACCAAAAGGCGCTGAGGGCGGTGCGGGACAAAACCGTCTGCGTCGGCGCGGAGGTCACGCAGGCCCTTGACAGCGCCAAGCTGTATCGGCTGCTGAAATGCGCGCCGGAGATCAGAATCCCCTACATGGAGAATGCCGCCCTGCTGCAAAGCGAAGGGCGGTTTTTGTTCGGGCAGTCGGGCAAAAAAGGACGGGCCTATACCAGCGCCATCAATCAACTGTACGGGGTGATGCAATCATGAGTATCACAGCGTATGAATATCTCTCCATCCTGCAAGCGCGGGAGGCCGCGCCGGAGCAGACGCGGGAAAGCGGCGGCTTTGATTACCAAAAGCTCCTGGAAAACGTGCGCGCCGTGATTGCGGAAAAGCACTCGCAGGAGCTTTCTTCGGCGCTGGGCAGCGCGGATGCCGCCAAGACCCTGAAAACGCTGATCCTCAAATACTGTGTGGAGGCGCTGGCCGGAAAGGACTTTGACCGGGAGAGGCTGGTCGAGCGAATTTATCAGGACATGGCGGGCCTCGGCATCCTCACCGCCTATCTGTATGACCAGGATGTGGAGGAAATCAACATCAACGGCTACGACGTGGTGGAGATCAATTACCCCGATCACATCCGATACCTGTACGGAGACGAGGCGTTCCCGACGCCGACGGCGGCGCTGGACATCGTAAAGCGCATGGTGCGCATGGGCGGCGTGATTCTGGATTCCCAAATGCCCCGCGTTGACAGCTATACCGGCGACGGCACCCGCATTTCAGCCATGATCCCGCCGGTGGTGCCGCAGGATCGCGGCGTGATTGCCTCCATCCGAAAGCAGAGTAAAAGCGAGATCACCCGGCAGCAGCTTTTGGATTCCGGCTCCGCGTCGGCGGATCTACTGGATTTTCTCACTCTCTGCCTGTGCAACGGCATTTCGGTGGGGCTGGCGGGCAGCACCGGCTCCGGTAAGACCACCGACGAGGCGTTCCTCTTGAACGAGTACATCAGGAAGAATGATGATTACAACAACCGCGTGTTCGTCATCGAGGACAGCCGAGAGCTGAACCTGACCGCCTACGATACGGTCAACGACCGTCCGGCGCGGGTGCTTTACAGCGTGACCAAGGACCCGCCGAACCCGATTTCCATGCTGGATTTGATCGTCAGCTCCCTGCGGTTCCATCCGTCCCTAATCGTCCCTGCCGAGGTGCGGGACGCCGCCGCGTGGGAGGCAGCAAACGCCGGACAGACCGGGCATACCATTCTCACCGCTTTTCACGCGGACGGCGCGCAGGATGCCTACCGCCGTCTGGTGTCCATGTGCCACTTGGCACAAACCCGCTTATCCGACGAGCTTTTGCTGGAAATGTGCGCGGGCGCGTGGCCGGTCATGGTCTATAAAAAGCAGCTCAAGGATAATTCCCGCAAGTACATGGAGGTTTTCGAGGCGACGGGCGTGGAGGCCGGAAAGCTCAAGGGCCGGATGCTCTATCGGTTCATCATCCGCGCGACGGAGCGCGACGGGCATGGCCGCATTGTGAAGGTCCACGGCTCCCATCAAAAGGTGGGGACGATTTCGCCGGAACTTTTTTGCCGCCTGCGGGACAACGGAGCGCCGGAAACGGAGTTGCGCCGCCTGTTTCCCGACGCCTCCCCGGAGGTGAGTAAACCATGACCTATATCAACCTGATTTACCTTGCCGTGTTCCTGCTTACGAGCGCGGCGCTTTTCCTTTTTGGCGGCGTGGACGAAGGTTTTGCCGCCGAACGCAGGCGCGGCAAGAAAGCCGGGGCAATGAAGCTCCGGAAACAGACGGTATTCACAAGGCTTGCGCGGCTGGAGCAAAAGCGGCGCGGGCTGGTTGCGGACACCGGGATGCCAAAAACGGTTTACCGGCTGCTGACCGGCCTTGGCGCGCTGGGCGGCGCGGCCATTGGCAAGGCGTTTTTCCATGAGCTGTTCTTTGCCGTGGCGGTCGGCATCCTGGGCGCGCTTGCTCCGTTGCTCTATCTCGGCTACAAGCGTACCCAGGCCAAAAGCCAGCGCGTGGAGAGGCTGCAAGGCTCTATGATGCTGCTCTCCAACTCTTATATCGTCACGGAGGACTTCGTGCAGTCCGTGCAGGACAACATTGACCTGCTGGAATATCCGGCTCCATTCCGGGATTTTCTCACCTACGTCAGCCTGATCGACGGCAACATCAAGACCGGCCTGCGCCGGATGGAGAGCCGGGTGGATAACCCCTACTTTTCGCAATGGATTGATGTGCTGCTGATGGCGCAGGATGATCGGCGCATGAAGTACGTCACCATGTCCGTGGTGGACGCGATGGCCGACGTGCATCAGGCGCAGATGGAATCGGATACCGTGATGTACGCCATCTGGCGGGAGTATTTCACCGTGCTGGCCCTCATCTTTGCCGCGCCCCTGATCTTCCGGGTTCTGATGAAGGACGCCTATCTCGTCCTCGTCACGACGCTGCCGGGGCAGGCACTGCTTGTCCTGCTGCTGGCGGCGGTGGTGTTCTCGCTGGTTCAGGCGCTGCGGCTGAATAAGCCGCTTCTTTCATAAGGGGGCGGGACGATGGCAATTACGCTTACCTTATTATTCATTGCCCTGCTGCTGTTTCTCGGCCTGAAATCGGTCTGCGCGGCATACGCGGGCGGCACGTCCGCAGGGCGTCGGACGCTCTCCAAGCTGTCCAGATGGGAACAAAAGAGGGCCGATGCCTGGGCCGCTTTCCCGCTGAAACAGCTCCTTGCTTTGACCGCCCGCCTCGTTTATCTGGATGAAGCGACGGCGGTAAAGCTCCGCAAGACGCTTTCCAAGGCGGAGCTGAACATCACGCCGCAGGAATACACGGCCCGCAAGGTTTTAACTGGCGCTTTCGGCATTTGCCTGACGGCCCTGTGCCTGCTCTCCCGTTTCTACTTCGGTATCGTCGTGGCTCTGCTGCTCACGGTCTATCTGCTGATGAGGCAGCGCGATGCCCTGAACGCAAAAGTGCGGAAAAAGGATTTTCAAATCGCGCAGGAGATGCCCCGTTTCGTGCGGACGATCTGCCGCAGCCTCCAAAGCAACCGCGATCTGGAAAGCGTGATCGGCGCATACCGGAAGGTTGCGGGGCCGGAGCTGGGCGGCGAGTTGGACATCCTGCTTGCCGAGATGAAATCCGGCAACGTCCAGACTGCCCTCCTTCATTTTGAGGACCGGCTCGGTTCACCGGAGGCGTTCCGGCTGTGCAGCGCCCTCCGGGATATGAGCCTCGGCGTCGATCAGACGGCGACGCTCAGCTATATGGCTGACGATATGGCGCGTCAGGCCAGAGAAAATGTAAAGAAAGAGCTGTCACTCAGGCCGGGAAAAATGCGCAGGACGTATTACCCGGCCATCGGCGTCTGCATCGCCATGATTTTGTATGTCCTCGTCGTGTACGTGATCCATAATCTAAATTCTATCGTGTAAAGGAGAGTTCAACCATGAAAAAAATCATTCAGTCCATCCGCAGAAAGCTCCGCGACACCGGCAACAAAGCTGCCGCCGCTCTGACAGACCGGCGCGGCGAGCTGGCTACCTCCACCATCGGCGGCATCATCGTGGGCGTGGTCATCATCGGCCTGCTCATCATTGCGATCAATCAGTTTTTTCCCAGCTTTTTCAGCGACATGTTCGACAAAATGGCCGACAAGCTGAACGGCAACTGGTAAAAAGGAGGCGCGGCATGGCGGTTGTGAATAAGATCAGAAGTCTGCTGCGGCAAAAAAAGGGCGACGAGGCGGTTTCCTTTCTGCTCACGACTGCGATGCTTGTCCTTATCTTTGTCACGCTGATTTCTGCCATGATCTACATCATGCAATACTACGACGCCAGTTACCTTTGCCGCCGTGTGGTGCGCAGCATCGAAATTACGGGCGTATACGACGAGACAGAAACCCGCGACATCATCGACCGGATGAAAAACTCCGATCTGGAGGACATTGATGTTCAGGTTGACGCTGCGTATTTCAGCGGCAAAAAAATTCAGCTTCGGCAGACCTTCAGCGTGACGCTCACCGCCAGCTACAAGATCACGATTTTGGAGCTTGGCGAAAACCCTATTGTGATGAACCTGCCGATCCGCGTGAAGGTGGCGGGGATGAGTGAGGTGTACTGGAAATCATGAAAAAGCTATGGAAAGACAGAACCGGAAGCGCCTCCATTATATTTATCGGCCTTGTGTTCTTTCTGCTGCTCATCTCCATGCTGGTCATGGAGATGGGAGCCGTCTATGAAAACTACTACGACGCGGAAACCATTTTGCAGCGGTGCTGCAACAGCGCCGTGGAAAAGAACATGTCGGACGCCTATCGCGCCGACAACATTCTGTATCTGGACGTGCAGGGGGCGACAGCCGACTTTCACCGCTACCTTTCTTCCGATTTGCCGGACAAGTACACGCTCACGGTCAAGTCCGTCACTGGCACCGCGACACACCCGGCCCTGACCGTCACGGGAACGGTCACATTCTCGACGCTGTTTCATCAGTACGGCTTTGACGACATCACCTTTCATTTCACGGTAAAGTCCACGAACTTCCGAACGGAGGGCGGCTATGATACATGACGCTCTCGTTCTGATAAACGCCGCCGCGCTGGTTTACGGCGGCGTCGCTGATTACAGACGGCGGGAGATTCCGAACGCCGTCCCCGTTCTGCTGCTCATCACCGGCATATTGGGCTTTTCCGGATTGTGGAGTATACTTGGGTTAACCGTCCCTGCCGTGCTGCTGTTTGCGGCGGCAAAGCTCACAAAAAGCGAGGTTCCGGGCGGCGACTTCAAACTGCTTTGCGCCCTCGGCTTTGCCTGCGGCCTGCGGGAACTGACCGCAATCCTGCTTCTAACCGGGATAGGCGCTGCGATCTATGGCTTCATCCGGCGTCTGCCGGTCAAGCGGCATATCCCTCTTTGCACCTACCTTGCTCCCGCATATATCGCTGTTCAGAGCATCGCATTTGTGATAGAAAAAAACTTACTATTATAAGGAGGCAGACCATGAAAAAAAGAATCTCGATCCTGCTGGCTGTCGCGTTGGTGATCGGTGCTGTCTGCATCACCGGCGCTTCCGCAACAGCCGCCAACCAAACGGCGGCAAAAAATGCCGCAGTCAGCACGGCAACAACGAAAACAGCAACAACAGTAAATAAAGTCGCCGTCCCTTCGGTGCGGGTCAACGACCGGCTCGTCAGTTTTCCCGATACCCAGCCGTACATCGACGGCAACAGCCGCACCATGATTCCGGTCCGGTTCGTGAGCGAGGCGCTGGGCGCGGACGTGAGCTGGGACGATAACACGCAGAGCGCCGTGATCTCGCTGGACGGCACGACCGTGAAGGTTCCCGTTGGCAGCAAAGCCATCTCCGTCACAAAGGACGGCAGTACCTCGACCGTGGCAATGGACACGCAGGCCGTTGTCACCGATGGCCGCACCTGCATCCCCATCCGGTTTGTCGCGGAGGCGCTGGGCGCGTATGTCGGGTACAGCAATTACTACAACACCGTGGACATCTGCCGGGAGACGCTGACCAAGGATGAAATCACCCGGCTGCGCGGCTACGACTACTGCTTATATGGCGGTTCCCGCTATGTGACAGACGAAAACGGCAAGCTGGCCGCAAATACGGACCCGCTTCTGATCGGCGGCAAGCTGTTCGCCCCCTATGCCGTCAACGCATCGTTTCTTGACGGAAAAACCGGCTACGACAACGCGCGGGAGTTCCTTCTGCGCTACAAGTATGCGGACGGTTCCCCGGTAAAGGGTTCTCTGACCGGCGTCACATGGAAGGACAGCGACGAAAATCAGGCAAGGCTCTACATGAACGAGGCGGTTGCCCTGACAAATAAGGAGTGGTCCGGAAATGGGATTACCGCCAACTTCCGGACGGATACCTCTTGTCTCTATCAGGACGATTATTACGACGGTTTTCACTATTCGTTCCGTGGCATTTTGAATCTGCACATCACGGACGCGGCGACGGAGGACGCAAAGGCAGTTCTGAAAGATATGGGCGTCAGCTATCAGCAAGAGCAGTCGGATTACTCCGTCGATTTTGAGGTAAAGGTCAGTTGCAGTTCCTCCGCTGTGGTTCTCACGGGAGGCTATCTGCTTTCAGAAAATCAGTAACGGGAGGTAATAAAATTGAAAAAGCGCAGGAACATACTGAGCGTATGCCTTGCCATGCTGCTTGTGTTTTCGATGGCGACCCCGGCTATGGCCGTGGTTTCGTCAAAAGATCAGTCCTCCTTATCGAAAGCGCAGCAGTCGGCGGTACAAAAGGCAACGAATGATTTTAACAATGCCAAATCCAGAGGCGACACGGCGGGAATGGCAGCGGCACACGCGGCGGCGGAGGCCGTCCGCAATTCATCCGGTTATTCCGGAGGTTCAGACGGCTCCGGCAGCACCTCAAAGAGTTCCAGCTCCAAGGTTGACGGCACCACGCATTCCTCCGCTTCCAACGCATCGGACTATAACAAAGAAGCGGATAACACCGCATCATCTGGCAACTATTCCTCGACCGGCCATACTGCTAAAGATCAGCAGAATATGGCCGGTCTTTCTAATGCCGATACCGAAACTATCGCGTGGCTGGAAGATTTATATTCGGCTTCCAGTAAATCCGGCGACACGGCGACGGCCAAGGCGGCTCACTCCGCAGCCGAAGCCCTGCGCAACGCCTACGGCTATTCCGGCGGCGCAGACGGCGGGTACTACTACAAGGACAACAGCAGCAATCCCGGCAAAAGCACTCCTTCCGGCGGCGGCAACTCTAACCCCGGAGGCGGCAGAGATGACGGCGGGACCCCGGCCGGAAATTACACCTTCTATAATATCACCGCGTCTGCCGGGGCGGGCGGCAGCATCAGCCCCAGCGGAACCACCACGCTGGTCAAGGGCGACAGCAAGACATTTTCCATCACACCCAGCTCCGGGTATAAGATTTCCGGCGTAAAGGTGGACGGCGCGTCCGTGGGCGCGGTATCGTCCTACACCTTCAGCAACATCACGTCGGGCCATACGATCAGCGCCGAGTTCGCGTCCAACGCATCGGTGTCGGTGGGCGGCGCTGCCCTGGGCGACGGCGGTTCCGGTACGCTGAAATCGGGGAACGCGACGAAAAGCGGGTACGGCGTGACCGCCAATGTGTCCGTAGCGGCCTCCTACGTCAGCGACGTCACAGTGACGGCCAGCTACAGCTTCACGTCTGCCAAAACGGTTTCGTTGGAAAACACCGGCGGCGCATGGCAGTTCCCTGTGAATGGCACCAGCGTCACGGGCGCGCGGAAAATCTACATCCCCGTGGAAACCCCGGACGACACCTATACGATCACTTTCCACATCAAGGCGCTTGACCCCCAGGCCACGGCGCTGACCGGCTCCAACGTCTACCTGACCGCAACGAAAAGCGTCACGCTCACGATTAAGGGAAGCATGTATGAAGATGATTTCACAGGCAATTCCTGATGGAAAGTAAGCAACATTTATAAGGAAAACGGGCGGCGGGCTTTTTCAGTCCGCCGCCTTTCTCTTTCCTCAATCCCGCATGACAGGAGGTGGTCGGTATGCAGGAAGAAGTAGAAAGCCGCTCCGTAACGCTCATCATCAGCAGCGCGAAGCTGACCGCGCGCGTCCTCAAAGCGGCGATTGCCAAGTATCTGGCGCACCGCAAGGACAAAAAAATTGCAAAGGCCCGCGCCGGTTCCGTGGTTCCCCACGGCAAACAGTCGGTGAAAGAGCTTGTCGGGCAGAACGCGGGCGTGTCCAATCTGGAAATCACCGACAGCAACATCAAATCCTTTGACCGCGTGGCGCGGAAATACGGCGTGGACTACGCGGTCAAAAAGGACCGCAGCGTGTCGCCGCCCAAATATCTTGTCTTTTTCAAGGCGCGGGACGCGGACGCGCTCACCGCTGCTTTCACCGAGTTTACCGCAAAAACGATATACAGGGCGAAAAGGCCCTCGGTCCTCTCGCGGCTCCAGCAGTTCAAAGAGCTGGTCAAAGCGAATACCATCGACCGCGTGAAGCACAAGGAACAGGAGCGGACGCGATGAACGTAAAAACAAAAAAGCTGCTCCTGATGAATCTGCCATATCTGTTCGTCGCGTTGTTTGCCACCAAGTTTGGGCAGGCGTGGCGGCTGGCCGCAGGCGCGGACGCTTCAAAAAAGCTCCTGCACCTGATGGACGGCCTCACCGCCGCTTTTTCCTCTCCGCTGCCCAGCTTCCATCCGGCTGATTTGGCCGTGGGCGTTCTTCTCGCCGCCGCCCTCCGGCTGGCGGTCTACGTCAGAGGCCGGAACGCCAAGAAGTTCCGCAAAAACGTGGAATACGGCTCCGCTCGCTGGGGCAAGGCCGAGGACATCAGGCCGTACATCGACCCCGTTTTTGAAAACAACGTCATTCTCACGCAGACGGAACGGCTCACCATGAACAGCCGACCCAAAAACCCAAAAACGTCCCGAAATAAAAACGTCCTCATCGTCGGCGGCTCCGGTTCCGGCAAGACAAGGTTTTTCATCAAGCCCAATCTAATGCAGTGCGATTCCAAGGACTACCCGACCAGCTTTGTTGTTACGGACCCGAAAGGCAGCATCGTTGTGGAGTGCGGAAAGCTCCTGCGGCGCAGGGGCTACCGCATCAAAATCCTCAACACCATCAATTTCAAAAAGTCCATGAGATACAATCCTTTCGCGTACATCCATTCGGAAAAAGACATTTTGAAGCTGGTCACGACGCTGATCTCGAACACCAAGGGAGAGGGCAAGGCCGGGGATGATTTTTGGATAAAAGCCGAGACGCTTTTGTATACGGCGCTCATCGGTTACATCCACTATGAGGCTCCGGTTGAGGAACAAAATTTTGCCACGCTGATTGAATTTATCAACGCCTCCGAGGTCCGAGAGGACGATGAGGAATTCAAAAATCCCGTGGATCTCATGTTTGAGGAATTGGCAAAAGAAAAGCCGAATCACTTCGCCGTCCGGCAATATAAAAAGTATAAATTGGCGGCGGGCAAAACAGCAAAAAGCATCTTGATTTCCTGCGGCGCAAGGTTAGCCCCCTTCGATATTCAGGAGCTTCGGGACCTGACAGCCTACGACGAGCTGGAGCTTGACACCCTGGGCGACCACAAAACGGCCCTGTTCATTATCATCTCGGACACGGACGACACGTTTAATTTTTTAGTTTCGATGGCCTACACCCAGCTTTTCAATCTGCTGTGCGAAAAGGCCGACGATGTGTACGGCGGCAGGCTTCCCGTGCATGTGCGATGCCTGATCGACGAATGCGCGAACATTGGTCAGATACCCAAGCTGGAAAAGCTCATGGCCACCATCCGCAGCCGTGAAATCTCGGCTTGCCTTGTCTTGCAGGCACAAAGTCAGCTCAAATCTTTGTATAAGGACAACGCCGACACAATCATCGGCAACTGTGACTGCTCTATTTTCCTCGGCGGCAAAGAGCCGACCACGCTCAAGGAGCTTGCCGCAGCCCTGGGCAAAGAAACCATTGATACGTTTAACACCGGAGAAAGCCGGGGCCGCGAGGTTTCCCACAGCCTCAATTATCAAAAATTGGGGAAGGAATTGGCTTCGGTCGATGAACTGGCCGTCCTCGATGGAGGCAAGTGCATTCTCCAGCTTCGCGGCGTTCGCCCCTTCCTCTCGGACAAGTACGACATCACCCAGCATCCGAACTACAAGTACCTGTCCGACTACGATTCTCGCAACGCTTTCGACATTGAAAAGTACCTGTCAACAAGGCTCAAACCAAAACCGGACGATGTGTTCAACGCCTATTCCGTTGACCTCTCCGGTGAACCAAAGGCCGCAGAATAGCGGCCTTTTTCATAGATACAACTGAAAAAATGGAGGTAACATTATGAGTTTTTTCAATTCCGCAGTAGACGTCATGCAAACGCTCGTGATCGCGCTCGGCGCGGGCCTCGGTATTTGGGGCGCAATCAACCTTATGGAAGGATATGGAAATGATAATCCGGGCGCGAAATCGCAAGGCATTAAGCAGCTCATGGCGGGCGGCGGCGTTATCCTGATCGGCGTTACGCTGGTTCCGCTGCTCTCCGGCCTGTTTAGCTGATTCCGACAGAAATACACTCCGCGCCCTCCGTGCGTGGGGGCGCGGGAAAGGAGATGATCGCATGGAAAACACGATAACCACGGCTGTACCGCTGCTGGAAAACGAGTACGTCAAGGAGCTTTTCACCATCATGGAGGCCAACCGTGCGCCAACCGCCAAGGACTTGCTTGCCATACTCAATCAGGTGGGGGCGATGGAGCGCCAGCTCGACGCGGCGGTCACGGAGTTGGCCGCACTGCGCCGGGAACTGAACGCCGCGCGGGAACAGCCCCATTCCGTGAAAACCGTGCTGCAAAATACAGGCGCGGCTATGGAAAAAAGCGTGACCGTTGTCCGTGACCGGCTGGATTCCATGAAACAGACGGTAATTGAGGGCTGTAAAAACGCCGTAGACGCTTTCCGGGAGAAAGGAATTTCCGCACTGAACAATATTACCCGCTTTTTTAAGCTGCGTCCCATGCTGGAAAGTATACGCGGCGAACTGAACAAGGGCATCCGGTCCGGCAGATCAGCGGTGGATAGGATTGAAAGCATGAGCACGGAGTACCATGAGGCCGGACGCCATATCAAGAATATGGGACGGACCCTGATGGGAAAAGAGGCCGCTGCCGAAGTAAAGCCTGCGGGAAAGCTGGCAAAATCGCTGATGGCTCCGTTCAGAGCGGAGCTGTCCTGCTTCTCAGCGATGAAAGGCAGCGTTGAAAAGGCGCTTTCCCGGTTGGACACGCTGGAACAGGCGGCACAGCGAAAGCCCTCCGTTCAGAAGAATATCCAGGCTCTCAGCGAAAAACTTGCACGGGAAGAAAAATCCGTGCCTGCCGCCGAGAAGCCCCGGCCTGTGTCTCATGAGGCGCGTTAGGTACTGTTCGGGCCGCATCACGGTGAAAAAAGGCGGCGGGAAAGGAGGTGATGCCGTTTGGATCTCATCAAGCAGCAAATTACCGAATGGCTGAAAGAAATACTCGTCGGCGGTATTATGAACAACCTGTCCGGCATGTTCGACAATGTAAATCAGCGCGTGGGAGAAATCGCCTCACAGGTGGGAACGACGCCCCAGGCATGGAATACCGGCATTTACAATATGATCCGAAACCTGTCCGAAAACGTCATGATGCCGATTGCCGGTCTGATTCTCGCGTTTGTGATGACGCTGGAGCTGATCCAGATCGTCACCGACAAGAACAATTTTCATGACATCGAAACGGCGGTTTTCTTCCGCTGGATTTTCAAAACGGCCTGTGCCATCCTCATCGTGACCAATACATGGAACATCGTTATGGGTGTGTTCGACGTGGCGCAGAGCGTGGTAAACAACGCGGCTGGCCTGATCGTTTCGGATACGTCCATCGACATCAGCGCCATCACAACAGATCTGGAAGCGCGGCTCATGGCAATGGACATCGGCCCCCTGTTCGGGCTGTGGTTCCAGAGTATCTTTGTGGGCATTACCATGTGGGCGCTGACGATCTGCATTTTCATTATCGTGTACGGGAGAATGATTGAAATCTATTTGGCCACGTCCATCGCGCCGATCCCGATGGCAACGATGATGAATCGGGAATCGGGCGGCATGGGGCAGAATTATCTCCGCTCCCTGTTCGCGCTGGGCTTTCAGGGTTTTCTCATTATCGTCTGCGTGGCAATCTACGCCGTTTTGGTGCGGGGCATCGCCGTGGACACGGATGTCAGCAAGGCAATCTGGACGTGCATGGGCTATACGGTGCTGCTGTGCTTTACCCTTTTCAAGACCGGAAGCCTTGCAAAATCAATTTTCAACACGCATTGACGGAGGTGAACTACAATGCAGGATAAATTACAGGAGCTTCTTGACCGGCTGGACGCCAATCTTGAGGATTTTCGGAAAACGTGGGAATCCAGCGATAAGGCAAAGCTGATCGACGGTTCCCGTGAGATCACCGCGATTAAGGATGCCCATTATTATCTGACCGAAAGCCACGGCTTTGAACCGGAGGAAATCGACTATCTTCTCCTGTTTGAAAACCCCTTGCAGGTTGTGGCCGACAAATGGCTGGAGCGCACGGAGGATTTGAGCGATTTCAGTTTTGCGCTTGATGAGGTGTTCGACAAAAAAGATGCGCTCCGGGATTACGAACTGAAAGAAAAGCCGTCCGTGTTGGAACGGCTCCGGAACAGCGCTGGGGCTGCTGTGAGAACAGAGCGTCCGGCAAAGGAACGGGGGGCGCGATAAATGGCCTATGTTCCCGTTCCCAAGGACCTGACCGCCGTGAAAACGAAGGTCCTGCTCAACTTAACAAAGCGGCAGCTTATCTGTTTCGGCGGCGGTGCTCTCATCGGCATCCCGCTTTTCTTTTTGCTCAAAGGACCGGCAAACCTGAGCGCCAGCGGCGCTTCTCTCTGCATGGTGCTCGTCATGCTGCCGTTTTTCCTCATGGCCGTCTATGAAAAAAACGGCCTGCCTATGGAAAAGATCGTCCGCAATATCGTGCGGGTTCTGTTCCTGCGACCCAAGCAGCGGCCCTATCAGACCAACAACTATTACGCCGCCCTGACGCGGCAATTCCAACTGGACAAGGAGGTAAACGACATTGTTCGGAATACACAAAAAAGTAGTACGGCAAAAGGGAAAGCTCCAAGAAAAAGATGCGGTTAAGGCACATTTTCATGATACGCTGACCCGCGCCGAACGCCGTCAGATCGAAGCCGCCGTCGCAAGGGCGAAGCGGACGGACAAAAAGGAAAAATCCGCACAGGACAGCATTCCGTTTCAGCGGATGTTCCCGGACGGCATCTGCCGCGTGACGGACAGCTATTACACGAAAACCATTCAGTTTCAGGACATCAACTATCAGCTCAACCAGAACGAGGACAAGACCGCCATCTTTGATAGCTGGTGCGATTTCCTCAATTATTTTGACAGCTCCATCCGGTTTCAGCTTTCGTTCCTGAACCTCTCCGCGACGCGGGACAGCTTTGCGAAAAGCGTCACCATCCCGCCCCAGGGCGACGATTTTGACAGCCTGCGCGCGGAGTACACCGAAATGCTCCGAAACCAGCTTGCCAAAGGCAACAACGGCCTCATTAAGACCAAATACCTGACGTTCGGCATCGAAGCGGACGGGCTGAAAGCCGCCAAGCCCCGGCTGGAGCGCATTGAAATCGACATTCTCAATAATTTCAAGCGCCTCGGTGTCACCGCCGCTTCCCTGAACGGCATGGAGCGCCTGCGGCTGCTGCACGACATTTTCCACATGGACGCGCCGGAGCCGTTCCGCTTTTCGTGGGACTGGCTGACCCCCTCCGGCCTCTCTGTCAAGGATTTCATCGCCCCCAGTTCCTTTGAGTTCAAAAGCGGCAATCTGTTCGGTATGGGACGCAAGGTGGGCGCGGTCAGCTTTCTGCAAATCCTCGCGCCGGAGCTGAACGACCGGATGCTGGCCGATTTTCTGGACATGGAAAGCTCCCTCATCGTCACCATGCACATCCAGTCCATCGACCAGGTACGCGCCATCAAGACGGTGAAACGGAAAATCACGGACCTGGATTCCATGAAGATTCAGGAACAGAAAAAGGCCATCCGTTCCGGCTACGATATGGACATCATCCCCTCGGACCTCGCTACCTACGGCGAGGAAGCAAAAAAGCTGTTGCAGGATTTACAGAGCCGCAACGAGCGCATGTTCCTTGTGACCTTCCTCGTCCTTAACGTGGCCGACAGCCGTCAGCGGCTCGACAACAACGTGTTTCAGGCCAGCTCCCTTGCGCAGAAATACAACTGCGCGCTGACCCGCCTCGACTTCCGGCAGGAAGAAGGGCTGATGAGCAGCCTGCCGCTCGGCCTGAATCAGGTGGAAATCCAGCGGGGCCTGACCACATCGAGCACCGCCATCTTTATTCCCTTTACCACGCAGGAACTGTTCCAGACCGGGCGCGAGGCGCTGTACTGCGGGCTGAACGCGCTTTCCAACAACCTCATCATGGTGGACAGGAAGCTCCTGAAAAACCCCAACGGTCTGATCCTCGGCACACCGGGCGCGGGCAAATCCTTCTCCGCGAAGCGCGAGATTTTCAACGTGTTCCTTGTCACAAACGACGATATCATCGTCTGCGACCCGGAGGCCGAATACGGTCCGCTGGTGGAACGCCTGCACGGGCAGATCATCAAAATCTCGCCCACGTCCACCGACTACATTAACCCGATGGATATCAACCTGAACTATTCCGAGGAAGAAAACCCATTATCTTTGAAATCAGACTTCATCCTTTCCCTGTGTGAGCTGATCGTCGGCGGTAAGGAGGGTTTGCAGCCGGTGGAAAAGACCATTATCGACCGCTGTGTCAGGCTGGTGTACCGGAATTATCTGAACGACCCGCGACCGGAGAACATGCCGGTACTGGAGGATTTGTACAACGAGCTGCGGCGGCAGGATGAAAAGGAGGCGCAGTACATCGCCACGGCGCTGGAAATCTACGTTACCGGCTCCCTCAACGTGTTCAACCACCGCACCACCGTGAACGTGAGAAACCGCGTCATCAGCTATGACATCCGGGAGCTGGGCAAGCAGCTCAAAAAGATCGGGATGCTCATCGTGCAGGATCAGGTCTGGAACCGCGTCACCCTCAACCGGGCCGTGGGAAAATCCACGCGCTACTACATCGACGAGTTTCATCTGCTCTTAAAAGAAGAACAGACCGCCGCTTATTCCGTGGAAATCTGGAAGCGTTTCCGCAAGTGGGGCGGCATCCCGACTGGAATAACGCAGAACATCAAGGACCTTCTTTCCTCCCGTGAGATCGAAAACATTTTTGAGAATTCGGATTATATTTACATGCTCAATCAGGCGTCCGGCGACCGGCAGATTCTCGCCAAGCAGCTCGGCATTTCGCCCCATCAGCTCTCTTACGTCACCCATTCCGGCGAGGGCGAAGGGCTGCTGTTCTACGGCAACGTCATTTTGCCGTTCGTGGACCATTTCCCGAAAAGCACGGAGCTGTATCGCATCATGACCACCAAGCCGCAGGAAGTGGCGGCTGGATCATGAACGCTTTTACCCGCGAGGACCTGAGCGTCATGCAGGCGTGGCCGCTGGAACGAAAAATCCAGGTCACGCAGGCCCGGATCATGGAGTGGTATTTTCATTACGGCGGGAACGTGGCGGTATCCTTCTCCGGCGGCAAGGATTCCACGGTGCTGCTCGACCTTGCGCGGCGGGCGTTTCCGAACATTCCCGCCGTGTATGTGGACACGGGCCTCGAATACCCGGAGATCCGCGCGTTCGTCAAAGCCGTTCCCAATGTGACGTGGCTGCGCCCGGAGATGCCCTTCCCGAAGGTGATCGAGCAATACGGTTATCCGGTTGTCTCCAAGGACGTTGCCAATCGTATCTATTACGCCCGCAGGGGCAGCGAGTGGGCTATCCGTCACCTGAACGGGCAGAACCGCGACGGGACCCCTTCCCGGTACAACGAGAGGTACATGAAATGGCGGTATCTTTTGGGCGCGCCGTTTCCCATTTCCGAATACTGCTGCACGGTAATGAAAAAGCGGCCCCTACACCGTTTTGTGAAGGAAATGGGAGCGATGCCCATCATCGGGACAATGGCCTGCGAGAGCGCAAGGCGGCAAAGTGCATATCTCATCACGGGCTGTAATGCGTTCCAGAAAAAGGAGCCGTCATCACAGCCCCTTTCTTTTTGGCTGGAACAGGATGTGCTCCGGTATTTGCAGCTCACCGGCCTCCCGTATTCCCCGATCTACGGGGAGATCACGGAGGACGGCGGCAGGCTCGTCACCACCGGCGCGCACCGCACCGGCTGTATGTTCTGCATGTTCGGCGTCCATCTGGAAAAAGGACAAAACCGCTTTCAGCGCATGGCGCTGTCCCATCCCGTACAATACGATTACTGCATCGGCAAGTTAGGCTGCGGCAGGGTGCTGGATTACATCCACGTCCCATACGCCGCCTGAAATCCATCCGCAGGAGGTGATGATGATGGAAAAAAGAGCGCCCCGCCTGCAATTCACAGACGAGGAACGCGGCGATCCCGTATTGAAAAAGCCCATCCGCAGGGCGCAGAAAGCGGCGGCAAAAGCTGACCGGGCGCGGGATAAGATACCGAAGAAAACCGTAAAAACAAGAGAGCGCGTTGTTGACCCCGCCACCGGCAAGGTCACGACGCGCTTAAAGTTTGAGGAAACCGACAAGAAAAAGCCGCCCTCCAAGCTCACTCACGCCGTCCGGGACGCGCCGGTGAATGCCGCTTTGTTGCAATTCCACCGAGAAATCCGGCAGTCCGAGGATGATAACGTGGGCGTGGAGGCCGCGCATAAAAGCGAGGAAACCGCCGAGCTTTCAGTTCGCGCCGGACAGAGTGCCTACCGTTCCCACAAGCTGAAACCTTACCGGAAATCGGCCAAAGCGGAAAGTCGGCTGGACCGCGCCAACCTTGGCTATTTGCAGAAAAAGGCCGCGCGGGACGATCCCCGGCCCTCCGGCAATCCGCTTTCCCACTGGCGGCAGAAACAGGCTGTCAAAAAGCAGTACGCCGCCGCGAAGCGCGCCGGTCAGTTCACAGGTTCAGCCGGAAAAACTGCCGAAAACACGGTGAAAGCGGGAAAAACGGCGGCGCGGGAGAGCAAACGGGCGGCGGCGTTTGTCGGGCGGCACAGCAAGGGCTTTCTCATTATTGCCGCCATTTTTGTGGTGCTGGCCCTGTTCCTGAACGCCATATCTTCCTGTTCCGTTTTGCTGGAGGGTGGGCTGTCCGGCGTTGTCGTGTCCACCTATCCCTCATCGGACGAGGCCATGCTGGGCGCGGAGGCCGCTTATGCCGAAATGGAGGCCGACCTTCAGAATGAAGTGGACAACTATGAAACCCAGCATAGCGGGTACGACGAATACCGCTACGATCTTGATGAAATCGGCCACGACCCCTATGTGCTGATCTCGCTTCTGACCGCGTGGCACGGCGGTGAATGGATGCTGGCCGAGGTTCAGGACACGCTTTCCATGCTGTTCTCCAAGCAATACCAACTGACGCAGGATGTGGAGGTTGAGGTGCGCTACCGCACGGAAACCGACACTTGGACGGACGCGGAGGGCAACACCCATACCGATACCTATGAAGTTCCGTATAACTACTATATCTGCAACGTGAAGCTGCACAACGAAAACCTGTCCCATCTGCCCGTATTCATCATGGATGAGGATAAGGTGGGCATGTACTCCATTTATATTTCCACGCTGGGCAACCGGCCCGATCTGTTTCCCGCGTCGGCCTATCCCAACGCCTCCACGAAAAAGGAATACACCGATTACGACATTCCCCCGGAGGCATTGAAGGATGAGCAGTTTGCCGCCATCATCACGGAGGCTGAAAAGTATCTCGGCTATCCCTACGTTTGGGGCGGCAGCAGCCCGAAAACCTCCTTTGACTGTTCCGGCTTTGTAAGCTGGGTGATCAATCACAGCGGCTGGAACATGGGGCGGCTGGGGGCGCAGGGGCTTTACAACATCTGCACTCCCGTTTCGGCGGCAAACGCCAAACCGGGCGACCTCGTTTTCTTTGAGCATACCTACGATACGGACGGCGTTTCCCATGTGGGCATCTACGTCGGGGATGGCATGATGATTGCGGCGGGCGACCCCATCGGCTACTCGAACCTCAATACAAGCTACTGGCAGAGCCACCTATACGGATTCGGACGCTTACCCGCCCAATAAACAGAAAACAGATTGGAGGTATTTATTTTGAACCCCAAAATTAACAGGATCGACACGGAAATTGCGAAAACAAAGCAAAAGATATCCGGGCTGCAAGCCCATATCCGGGAGCTGGAGCAGCAGAAAACCGAGCTGGAGAATACCGACATCGTGGGCCTCGTGCGAGGTTCCGGCATGACCTCTCAGGAACTGTCCGCTGTTCTTCAGGCATTCCGCGAAAAAAGCGGAGTGCCGTTCCCGACATTCAAACAGGAGGACGCAGAAAATGAAAAATAGAATGACGCGCGTATTTACCATGCTTCTGGCTGTCATGCTCTGCATGACGGCCTTTTCAGTCAACGCATTTGCCTACGGCGGCGAGGAAGCAACGCCGTCCCCCACGCAGACTGATACCCCCTCGTCTGAGGCAGAATCCAAGCCCCTGACGCCGGATGGCACCGGCACGGTGATCGACAACGTGACCAATGAGGACGGCAAGGAGTTTTTCACCATCACTACGCCCAGCAAGCACGTTTTTTATCTGATTATAGATCGGCAGAAAAACGCCGAGAACGTGTATTTTCTGGACGCCGTGACGGAAAAGGACCTGCTTGCCCTGGCGCAGAGCGAGGGGCAGGACACCGAGGATTCTTCTTCCTCCAAAGTCACAACCACGCCGGAAGCCTCATCGTCTCCGACCACATCGACGCCCGCCGCTCCGTCTGATTCCCAGCCGGAAAAACAGAACAGCGGCGCGGCAGTCGCGGCGGTTGCTCTGTTCGCCGCCGTTCTGATCGGCGTCGCCGTGTGGTTCTTCAAGTTCCGCAAGCCCGGTAAATCCGATAAGGGCAAGGCTGATCCGGACGATTACGATGAGGGCGAGGATGAAACGGAATCCGAACCGGATGACGAGCCGGAAGCGCCCGATGAGGAAACGGAGCGTGAGGACAAATGACCTTCTTTACCGACAGCCCCTTTGAGCGGATGATGGTGCAAAAGCCGAAATACGGGCGGGAGGAACAGCCTCCCGCCCCGCCCAAGGATCACCGCTGCTATGGCTGCTCTTACTATGGCAGCGGCTGCGCCGGAACCTGTTACCGTGACCTCATTATCACGCCGAAACGGAAGGAGAAAGAGAAATGCGACTTGTAATCAGTGAAAAGCCCTCGGTTGCCCAAAGCATCGCCGCCGTGATCGGCGCGAAGCAGCGTGGCGACGGATATCTGGAGGGCGGCGGCTACCTCGTTTCCTGGTGCCTGGGTCATCTCGCGGAGCTGGCCGAAGCGGATACTTATGATAAAAAGTACGCCAAATGGCAGCGCGAGGACCTTCCCATTCTGCCGGAGAGCTGGCGCTTCACCGTAGGGAAAGACAAATGGAAGCAGTTCGATATTCTCCGTACCCTGATGCGCCGCGACGATGTGAGCGAGGTCATCAACGCCTGCGACGCGGGGCGCGAGGGAGAGCTGATCTTCCGCACCGTCTACTGCATGGCGGGCTGTTCAAAACCGATGAAACGGCTCTGGATTTCCTCAATGGAGGACGAGGCCATCCGTCAGGGCTTTGCCGACCTGAAACCGGGACGCGACTACGACGGCCTGCATCAGTCCGCGCTCTGTCGTTCCAAGGCCGACTGGCTGGTGGGTATCAACGCAACGCGCCTGTTTTCCGTCCTCTACCACCGCACCCTGAACGTCGGGCGCGTCATGTCCCCGACGCTGGCGCTTATCGTGCAGCGGGAAGCGGAGATTTCAGCGTTTCAGCCGGAGCCGTTTTACACGGTCAACCTCGACTGCGGCGATTTTACAGCCACCAGTGACAAACTGAAAGCAAAGCCGGAGGCCGAGGCCGTTGCCGCCGCCTGCAAGGACAGGGTGGCAACCGTCAGCGCCGTGGAGCGGAAAGAAAAATCCGAAAAGCCGCCCACGCTCTACGACCTGACCACCCTCCAGCGCGACGCCAACCGGCTGCTCGGTTACACGGCCCAGCAGACGCTGGACTATCTGCAATCACTCTATGAAAAAAAGCTCTGCACCTATCCCCGCACCGACAGCCGGTTTCTGACAAACGACATGGAAGGGACCGTTCCGGCGCTTGCCGCCGTCGCTGCCGGTATTTGCGGCTTGGACGCGCCTGAACCCCTTAACGCCGGTCAGGTCTGCGACAGCGCGAAGGTCAGTGACCATCACGCCGTCGTTCCCACCTCCGGCGCGGGCAAAGCGGACGTTTCCGCGCTGCCTGCCGGGGAGCGTGAAATCCTGCGGCTTGTGTCCCGGCAGCTTCTTTGCGCGGTCAGTGAGCCGCACCGATACGCCGAAACCGCCGTCACGCTGGACTGTGCCGGGTATGGCTTTGCCGCCAAGGGTAAGACCGTCCTTATCCCCGGCTGGAAAGCCTATTTGCAGGAACAGGCGGACAAGCCCCTGCCTGAACTGGAGGAAGGACGGAATATTTCTGTCACCGCCGTTTCCGTCAAAGAGGGCAAAACCTCGCCGCCCAAGCACTACACAGAGGACACGCTGCTTTCCGCGATGGAGACGGCGGGCGCGAAAGAGATGCCGGAGGACGCAGAAAGAAAAGGTTTAGGCACCCCCGCCACACGAGCGGCCATTCTGGAAAAGCTCGTCACCACCGGCTTTGTAGAGCGGAAAAAAGCCAAGAAAACGGTCAGTCTCATCCCGTCTCAGATAGGCGTATCCCTTGTCACCGTCCTGCCGGAGCAGCTTCAATCCCCGCTGCTGACCGCCGAATGGGAAAACCGGCTCAAACAGGTGGAGCGCGGAGAACTGGAGCCGAACGCCTTTATGGACGGCATCGCCGGGATGCTCCGGGAGCTGGTAAAAACCTATGCGCCGGTCAAGGGCGCGGAAGTGCTGTTCCCCTCCGGCCGCGAGATCGTCGGCAAATGCCCCCGCTGCGGCACCGACGTGACCGAGAGCAAAAAAGGCTTTTTCTGCGAAAATAATGATTGCCGGTTTGGGCTGTGGAAGGACAATAACTTCTTTGCCATCAAGAAAAAGACGCTGACAAAGACCGTCGCCGCCGCGCTCCTGAAGGACGGGCGCGCAAGGCTCACCGGATGCTATTCTGAGAAAACCGGCAAGACCTACGACGCGACGGTGATTTTGGAGGACGCCGGGGAGCGCGTCAATTTCAGGTTGGAATTTGATAAGGAGGCGAAGCGGCGTGAATAACAAAAATCCTTCCGAATCGAACCAGTTGGGGCCGGAAATCCCCGTCAAAACAACTGCCGTACCGATGGGTCTGCCGGGAATGAACCGGCGAACCGTGGATGGCTATGTGTTGGCAGATGGAACCGCGCTGTTGGAAAGTGAACGCGACGGGCAGGGCCGGTATTACGGCGGGGCCGGGATGGATGGGATGTATCTGCGGACGCCACGCCTTTTTACGCCGGTAAAAAAGGAATCCGGCGAGATCCGCGCGTTCCGGGAAGTGCTGTCCGCGCCCGTCAAAACCCGGAAACCGCCCCGACGCGGCGGACCGGAACGGTAAGCGCATATGAAACTTTCAAAATATGAGCAGGAAACCATCATCTGCTATAATGAGGAAGAAACGACGGCCAGCGTTTACACACATAACAATCAGCTCATCAAAAAGCTCAAGCGGTTGGCCGAGAAATACCCTGACAAGGTGAAACCGGAGCGCCCGGAGCATCGCGGAGCCGTCAGTTATCTTGTCCCAAAACGCTGTGTTTCCGTCCGGGAACCGTACAGCGAGAGGCGGCGCGAGGCCGATAGCATCCGGGCAAAAACAGCGAAAATACGTCCTCCCGACAGGAGCATACGCTCCCAAAATGAATAGCGAGCGCGCTCCTGCATAGGTTTCCCCCGGCCTGTGCGGGAGCGCGCTATTTTTGATTATACGGACTTTGAAAGGAGTAAGCAGAAATGAGTGATTACACAAAAATGCGCTTCACCAGCACGGAGGACCCGGACCGGAGCATAATCCTGACCCTCCCCGCCACGCCGGAACAGTTTCAGGAGGCCATGCAGAGCATCGGCGCGGAGGCCGTCGGAACGGGCTGCAAGGTAACGGATTTCGCAAGCGACGTCCCCGCGCTGGATCAGCTTCTGGCGGTCAACTCCGACGCCGTGATAGACGCCACGCCGGATGAGCTGAATTACGCGGCGGCGCGGATTGCGGAACTGACACCGGCCCAGCGGCGCTTGCTGGACGCGGTTTCGGAAAGCACCCTGCGCCTGCGGAAGCTGGAGCGGATCATCGACTTCAAGGAAAACAGCGAGTATTTCCTGCTGATTCCCGAAGCGAAAAACGCCGCCGAGCTGGGGCGCTATTACGCCTATCAGTCCGGCATGGTGGACATGCCGGAAAAATGGAAAGCGGCCATCGACTGTGAAAAGCTGGGGATGATCGCCACCGAGCTGGAGCGCGGCGCGTTTACCGCGCACGGCTATGTTCTGCCCACCGGCGATGAATGGACGCCCCATTTTGAAAAGAGCCGCAGCGTCCCCGCAGCGTACCGCATCACCGGCGCGCGGCCCTCCATCCGGGAGCGTTTGAAATCTGAGAAGCCCAAAACATCCAAAGCACGAAAGCATGATACACCCGATCAGGAACGCTGAAAGGAGGCCGCACGATGGCTGACCATGAGAATAACAAAGACCGTTTGAAAGAGATTACCGACAGCATCGAGCAGGGCATCCGGGACCTCTTCCAGAGCGACCGTTATACACAGTACCTTCGCACCATGTCCCGGTTCCACCGCTATTCCGTCAACAACACCATGCTCATCTACATGCAGAAGCCCGACGCTTCTTTGGTTGCGGGCTTTAATAAATGGCGCGATCAGTTCAGCCGGAACGTCATGCGGGGCGAACACGGCATTAAAATCATCGCGCCCACACCCTTCAAAAAGAGAATCGAGCAGGAAAAACTCGACCCGGACACCAAAATCCCAATGCGGGACGCGGACGGAAATATTATTATGGAGGAAAAAGAAATTAAAATCCCCATGTATAAGGTGGTTTCCGTGTTCGACGTTTCGCAGACCGAGGGGAAGCCACTGCCGACGCTGGCCAATGATCTGACCGGGAATGTTCAGCAGTACGCGGTTTTCATGGAGGCGCTGCGGCGTTCGTCTCCCGTCCCGCTTGCATTTGAAGCGATGGAGCCGAGCATGGACGGCTATTTTAGCGGAAACGACCAGCGCATCGCCATCCGCACCGGCATGAGCGAGGTGCAGACTGTTGCCGCCGCCGTCCACGAAATCACCCACGCCACGCTGCATAACTATGAACAGGCCCGCCTTGCCGCCGCCCAAGGCGACGAAACCGCAGAGCCGCCCAAGCCGAAAGACCGGAATACCGAGGAAGTGGAGGCCGAATCCGTTTCCTTTTCCGTGTGCCAATATTACGGCATCCAGACCGGCGAAAACAGCTTCGGCTATATCGCGTCCTGGAGCCAGGGCAAGGAGCTGCCGGAACTGCGGGCCTCTCTGGAAACGATCAATAAAACCGCCTCCGGCCTCATCACCGACATCGACCGGAACTTCCGCGAGGTCTTAAAAGAGTATGATCCCGTTCTGGAGCAGTTCGCCGGGGACGTGTATCAGTACACGGCCTCCGTGATGGAGCCGCCGCTTCCGCTGCACCCCGCCGAGGAAGAAATCCCCATCATCGTGGAGGATTTGAAAAGTGGTTCTGGAAAGAGCGTCCGGGACGATATTTTGAACGCCGCAAAAAGGGACGGCGCGCGCTCCCCGGATGATCTGCTGCGGCGTCTGGACGAAATCGAAAAAATCTACCCGCCGAGGGAAACCGATGCGATGTATCTGCTGGATCATGCCGCGTATCTCTATGTGAAGGAAAACGAGAATGGATATAGCTACACCCTTTACGACAAGGAAAGTTTGCGGGAGACGGTCAGCGGGTTTGCTGATGACAGCGCCGGTTCCATTTCCGACGCTTACGATCAGGCGCTTGCTGCTGAAAACCTGGCCCCCGAAAGCGCCGAAAAGGTATCGCTGGACATCCTCCGGGAGATCGACGCCGTGCGGGAGCGCGATATACAGGAATATCTCCGTAAAAATCATATGAGCATGGACGGCCATCCGAACACAGAGCCGGAAGTGCAAACAGCTCCCGCGCCGGAGGCAGCGGCAAATATGCTGCCGGACGCGCCGGAGCTGACGCTGGACGAATACCCCATGCCGGATTCGGAGCTGACCGTGGCCGATCTGGAAGCCTGCGGGTATCTGGACGGGGACCTGCTGCCTCTTTCCAAAGACCGGGCGCTGGAGCTTTTCGAGCAGGACCTCACCGTCTACATGATTGAGGACGGCGGCGCGAGTATGGCGTTTGACCCGGATGAGATTCAAAAACATAGCGGTCTGCTTGCCATGAGCCGCGAGGAATGGGAGGAAAACCGGGAGTTTTCCGAAGCCATTGAGGATCGGATGAAGCATCAGGAGCAGCGGGAAGTCGCTTTTTTGAACACTTCTCAGGATGCTTTCGCCATTTATCAGGTGAAGGGCGGCGACGAGCTGCGGGATATCCGGTTTGAGCCTTTAAGCTGGCTGGAATCCAAGGGGATCGCCGTAGACCACGGAAACTATGATCTCGCCTACACCGCCCCGCTTACGGATAAGGGCGATACGGAGGACCGGCTGGAGGCTTTTTGGGACAGGTTCAACAACGACCATCCCGCCGATTATCACAGGCCGAGCCTGTCCGTCAGCGACATCGTTGCCTTAAAGCAGAACGGCGTTGTATCCTGTCATTACGCGGACAGCTTCGGTTTTCAGGAGCTTCCGGCCTTTCTGAAACCGGAAAACTACCTGAAAAACGCGGAGATGGCGATGGAGGATGATTACGGAATGGTTGACGGCATCATCAACAACGGCCCGAAAGCCACCGTCGCGGAGCTGGAGCAGCAGGCCAAAACCGGCCAGCCGATTTCACTTCTGGAGCTTGCCGAGGCGTCGCGGCGGGAAAGCGCCGAAAAGAAAAAATCCGTCGTGGAACGGCTCAGAAATCAGCCGGTCAGCCGGGAACACAAAAAAACAGCGCCCGACAGAGGCGCGGAAATGGAGCGATAACATGTTTACAAACGATGAAATCAATCTCATGTGCATTTACAACACCGGAACGCGGGAGGGCCTGATCGCGGAGCTGGAGCAGATGCGGAGCTACCTCGGCGCGGAGGAAACAGAGCTTCTGGCCCTGACCGATTCCGCGCTGGGAAAGCTCCGGGCCATGAGTGATGAGGAATACGCGGCGCTTGACCTGTTCCCGGATTTTAACGACCAGGGTGGCGAATAATTCCTGTCTATAGATATTAGCTGCCCGTAAATGCGCTAAAATACGCGATTCTACCGCTGGTCGGTTGCCCAAAGCCCTCATGTGATTTACAATATTAGCCGGAGGTGCATCAAATGTATGAAATCGACAACGAAAAGTTTGGCGTGTTTTTAGCGCAGCTACGAAAACAAAAAGGTTTTACACAAAAGGAGCTGGCGCAAAAACTATTCGTTTCTGATAAGGCCGTCAGCAAATGGGAACGCGGATTAAGTATGCCAGATATCGCGTTACTTTCCCCGTTGGCCAATCTGTTCAGCGTAACCATAGCGTTCCCGCTGCTTTACCTCGCGGTAAGTTGGTTCTTTCCGGTGATATGGAGTTCGGGGAAGTTGTATTTTACGTTATTCGCGTGTCTTGGTTTTTTCATCCCGATAATGGTTGCGGGAAAACGCTATGAATAGGTTTTGAAGCGGTATTATTATTTATTTTTGAATGAACTGAATTAAACAGCATTGAAAGAGCAGCCTACGGGCTGTTCTTTTTTTACCTATGACACCGAAAGGAGGATTTTTACTATGCCGAGTAATGTGCAGGCTTTAGCACAGATGGCCGACCACGCGGCGACGCAGATCACCGCCAGCCATACGGACTGGACGGATTTTCTCAAAACCGCCGCGCGGCTCTACAAATATCCGTACCATGAGCAGCTCATGATTTTCGCCCAGCGGCCCGACGCGACGGCCTGCGCCGGATATGAGGTCTGGAACGATAAAATGCGCCGGTATATCCGGCGCGGCAGAAAAGGGATTGCGCTCATCGACGCTTCCGGCGACAAGCCGAGGATTCGGTACGTCTTTGATATTTCCGACACGGGCGGCAGGGAGAATTCCCGCCGCCCGTTCTTTTGGGAGTACCGTCCGGAGCATGAGGGCGCGGTTGCGGCGGCACTGGAACAGGAATATGAGATTTCCGGCGAAAAGGGCCTTGCCGACCAGTTGGAGCAGATCGCCGGACAGATGGCAAACGAATATTGGCAGGATCATCAGTACGACATTCTCCACATCGTTGACGGCAGCTTTTTAGAGGAATATGATGAATTCAACATCGGAGCACAGTTCCGAAATGCCGCCTCTGTCAGTCTGACCTACGCCCTCATGTCCCGCTGCGGGCTGGAACCCGACGAATACTTTGAGCATGAGGATTTTCTGAGCATCTTTGATTTCAACACGCCGGATACCGTCGCCGCCCTCGGCACGGCGGTCAGCGAAGGAAGTCAAAGGGTGCTGCGGCAGATTGAAGTCACCGTTAAAAATTACGAACGCGAACACCTCGCGGAAAGGAGCGCCACATATGGAGAACAACCTGACCTACACCAAGAACGGGGATTACCTGATTCCGGACCTGACGATCACGGAGCAGACGGAGAGCATCGGGAAATACGGGAGGATGCGGAAAAATTACCTGAAGGAGCACCGTCCGGTGCTGTACAACAGCCTGTTGCTGTCGGAGAAGCTGTACCCGCACCTGTTGGAGATCGAGCGGACGGCAACGGCTCGGCTGGAACGCACGATGCCGGAGCTAATGAAGTCGGCGGGCGTGACGGAGAGCCTGAAAGCGTCCGACCCGATGCGCTGGGTGGGCCTCATGAACAACCTGAAAGCGCAGGCCGAGGAAACGATTCTGACGGAGCTTATCTACAATTAAGTTTCTTCCCGTCGGAGCAGGAACAAATACAGCGGATTGATGAAGCGGAGAGCGAAAAGCCCTCCGCTTTTTCTATATCTTCTACGCAGAAGCCGGAAAAACACGGTACGGCCCAAGCTGACATTGACGCCGCCCTTCAGGAGTGGAACGGTGACATTGAGAGCAAACACGCCGTTGTCCGCTACATGCGGGAACATGCCCGTGACAAGGACACGGCGGCTTTTCTGCGCGCCGAGTACGGCGACGAGCTTCCGGCCTTTCCCGTGACCGTGGGCCGCACATCGACGGATTTGCCCTGGCCGAAGGTGCAGCGACGCATTGCCCAGCTCATCCGGGAGAATCGGTTTTACACGCAGGAAGAACAGCCCGCGCCCGATCTGAGCGACCAGCCGATCACCCGCACCGGCGACACCATCACCATCGGAAACGGCGATGCTTCCCATGAAGTGGACGTGACGCTCACCGACGAGCAGTGGACGGCGTTACAGCGGGCGATTCCCGACAGCGCCGCAATCCAGCCTCCCTACAAGGTAGGCGACACGGTATATCTGGACGATAAGCCCTTTGAAATTACCGACATCGGCACTTCGGATGTCCAACTCCGCGACCCGGCGCTTGCCTATCCCATTTTTCGCGCCGAAAGCCGGGAGAACTTTGAAAATCTGCTGCGCCGGGATTCCCGGAACGGTTCCATCACGGAGTTTCTGGCTGCGGACTTGGAGCACACGGACGCCGATTTGCGGGAGGCCCTGACCTCCGGCCTGCTGGAACAGCGGGACAAGGAAAACATCGCGGGATATTTCCGCGAAAACGAGGGCAACACCCGCGTGGCCCAGCGCCTTTCCGAAACCTACGCCGGGACTTCCGAAACGATGGAGCTGACCACCGGCGACACGGCGGACTTCTTTGCCACCACCACGGGCTTTGAGGTCGATATTCACGACAAATACAACAGTAAGCGGAGCGCCCGTTGGGAAGAAATCGCCCCTATCCTCCGCGCCCTGTACCAGCGGGAACAGGACGGCTTTTCCCATGATCCGATCCTGCGGGAGCCCGCTAATTTGGATGGTAAGCCGTCCTATGAAGTTGGCGATCAGGCGGTTTTGGATCACGGCGGGCAGGAGCTGTCCGGCACCGTGGGATACGTCGGGGATAAGGACGTACGCATCGACACCGGCCCCTATTCGTGGAGCCATGAGACGGTCAACCGCGACGCCTTTGAAAGCGGCATCCGGCAGGATGAACGCAACGCCGCCCTGTTTACGCCGGAGCAGCCCGCCGCCGAAAACTTCCGTATCACCGACGACCATTTGGGCGAGGGCGGCGCGAAGACCAAGTACGGCTTTAATATCGCGGCCATCCGCGCTCTGAAACAAATCGAGGCCGAGGGCCGTACCGCGACGCCGGAGGAACAGGAAACCCTCTCCCGCTATGTCGGCTGGGGCGGCATCCCGCAGGCGTTCGATCCGGACAACGCCGCATGGTCAAAGGAATACGCGGAGCTGGTCGGCGCGCTCACCGCCGAGGAATACGAAATGGCGCGGGCCTCCACCCTGAACGCCCATTACACCAGCCCCACGGTAATCCGGGCTATCTATGAAGCTGTCGGCAACATGGGCTTTCAGACTGGCAACATTCTGGAACCGGCCTGCGGCGTCGGCAACTTCTTCGGCCTGCTGCCGGAGAGCATGGCGGCGTCCCGGCTCTACGGCGTGGAGCTGGACAGCATCACGGGTCGAATTGCCAAACAGCTTTATCCCAACGCCAACATCACCGTAGCGGGCTTTGAAACCAGCGACCGGAAAGACTTTTTTGACCTTGCCGTAGGCAACGTTCCGTTCGGCAGTTACAAGGTTTCCGACCGGGCCTATGACAAGCTCGGTTTCCCCATTCACGACTACTTTTTTGCCAAAACGCTTGATCAGGTGCGTCCGGGCGGCGTGATTGCATTCGTGACCAGCCGCTACACAATGGATAAACAGTCGCCGGAAGTGCGGCGGTATATCGCCCAGCGCGCGGATTTACTAGGCGCGATTCGTCTACCCAGCAACTCTTTCAAGGCCAACGCCGGGACAGAAGTCACCACCGACATCCTCTTTCTCCAGAAGCGCGACCGGCCCCCATTGATATTGAACCCGATTGGGTGCATCTCGGCCAGACCGAAGATGGAATTCCCGTCAACAGCTATTTTGCCGATCATCCCGAAATGGTGCTGGGGACCGTCAAATGGGACGATAAAATGCACGGCGATAAAAGGGAAACGACGTGCGAACCGTTCCCCGACGCCGATCTTTCTGCACAGCTCCATGAGGCGGTTTCCCACCTTCAGGGGCAGATCGAGGAAGCGGAGCTGCCGGATCTCGGTGAGAACGAGGAAATCGACGATTTCATCCCGGCAGACCCCGATGTAAAAAACTATTCCTACACGGTCGTGGACGGTAAAGTGTACTACCGGGAGAATTCCCGCATGGTGCGGCCGGAGCTGAATGAAACAGCCAAGGCCCGCGTTATGGGCATGGTGGAGCTGCGGGACTGTGTGCAGAAGCTCATTGCCCAACAGCTTGACGAATACGCCTCCGACACGGAAATCCATAAAACCCAAGCGGAATTGAACCGGTTCTACGACGCTTTTTCTGCAAAATACGGCCTCATCAATTCGCGCGGCAACAGCCTCGCGTTCGCGGAGGATTCCTCCTACTATCTGCTCTGCTCTCTGGAAGTGATCGACGAGGACGGCAAGCTGGAGCGCAAGGCCGACATGTTTTCAAAGCGCACCATCCGGCAGCGGAAAATTGTCACTTCCGTGGACACCGCGTCGGAAGCTCTCTCACTTTCCATCGCGGAAAAAGCGCGGGTAGACATGGACTACATGGCAACCCTCACCGGCAAGACGCCGGAGACGCTGGCCGACGAGCTGCGCGGCGTCATCTTCCGCGACCTGGGCGAACAGGACCCGGCAAGCGTTCCAAAAGCCTTTTACAAGCTGGAAAACATCCCGTTTGTCACCGCCGACGAATACCTCTCCGGCAATGTGCGCCGCAAGCTGCGGCTGGCCAAGGCCCTCGCGGAAATACGGCCCGACCTCGCGGAAAAAATTGCCCCCAACATTGAGGCGCTGGAAGCCGCCCAGCCGAAGGACCTGGACGCCTCGGAAATCGAGGTACGCCTCGGCGCGACCTGGATCGACAAGGGGTACATCCAGCAGTTTATGGAGGAACTGCTGAACCCGCCGTCCGGTGTGCGCGACGGCATCCGGGTAAACTATTCCTCGTTTACGGCGGAATGGTCTGTTTCCAATAAAAGCAGCGTCGGGTACAACAACGTGGCGGCGTATGTCACCTACGGCACCGACCGGGCCAACGCCTACCGGATTTTGGAGGATTCGCTGAACCTCCGGGACACGCGGATCTACGATACCGTGACCGACCCGGACGGCAAGGAGCGCCGCGTCCTCAATTCCAAGGAAACCACCCTCGCCCAACAGAAGCAGCAGGCCATCAAGGACGCTTTTCACGACTGGATCTGGCGGGACCCGGAACGGCGTCAGACCCTGACGAAAAAATATAACGAGCTGTTCAATTCCAGCCGCCCGCGTGAATACGACGGGCGGCATCTTGTATTCCCCGGCATGAATCCTGAAATCAAGCTGCGGGAGCATCAGCTCGATGCCGTGGCACACCAGCTTTACGGCGGGAACACCCTGCTGGCGCACGTCGTAGGCGCGGGCAAAACCTATGAAATGATTGCCGCCGCAATGGAGGGCAAACGGCTGGGGCTGTGTCAAAAATCTCTGTTTGCAGTCCCGAACCACCTGACGGAGCAGTGGGCCTCGGAGTTTCTGCGTCTGTATCCCTCCGCGAATATTCTCGTTACTACTAAAAAGGATTTTGAAAAACGCAACCGCAAAAAGTTCTGCGCCCGGATCGCCACCGGCGACTACGACGCGATCATCATGGGCCATTCGCAGTTTGAAAAAATCCCCGTCTCTCTGGAACGCCAAAAACGGCTCATTCAGGAGCAGATTTGGGAGATCGAAAACGGGCTGGAGGAACTGAAAGACAGTGGTGCGGAGCAGTTTACCATCAAGCAGTTGGAGCGCACGAAAAAGGGGCTTGAGGCGCGGTTGAAGCGGCTCAACGACAACTCCCGCAAGGATGATGTCGTCACCTTTGAACAGCTCGGCGTGGACCGTCTGTTCGTGGACGAGGCGCACAATTACAAAAACCTGTTTCTCTACACGAAAATGCGCAACGTGGCGGGCCTTTCCACCACCGACGCGCAAAAATCCAGCGACATGTTCCTGAAATGCCGGTATCTCGATGAAATCACGCACAGCCGGGGCGTCGTGTTTGCCACCGGGACGCCGGTCAGCAATTCAATGACCGAGCTTTACACGATGATGCGCTATCTCCAGTACGAAACCCTGAAAGAGCGGAACCTCGTTCATTTTGACTGCTGGGCCTCGACGTTTGGCGAAACTGTGACGGCCATTGAACTGGCCCCGGAGGGAACCGGCTATCGGGCGCGGACGCGCTTTGCCCGGTTCTACAATCTGCCGGAGCTGATGCTGCTGTTCAAGGAGGCGGCGGACATCAAGACCGCCGACCAGCTCAACCTTCCCACGCCGAAAGCCGTGTACCACAACGAAGTCGCGCAGCCCTCGGAGCTTCAGAAGGAGATGGTAAAAAAGCTTTCGGAGCGCGCCGCCGCCGTCCATTCCGGAAACATCGACCCGCATTTGGACAATATGCTCAAAATCACGTCAGACGGGCGCAAACTCGGCCTCGATCAGCGCGTCATCAATCCCATGCTTCCCGACAATCCCGGCAGTAAGGTCAATCTGTGCGTCAACAATGTGTTTAGCTACTGGCATGACGGGCTGGACAAAAAGCTGACCCAGCTTGTTTTCTGCGATATTTCCACGCCCAAGGCCCGCACCGCCGCAAAGGAAAACCGGGCGGTCCGGGCCGGGGGAAAGCTCGCGGGCGGCACGGAGCTTCACGCTTTGCAGGACGCCACGCCGGAGGCCGACGCGCCGGAATCGTTCAGCGTCTACTCGGACATCCGGGATAAGCTCGTCGCGCGGGGCGTCCCCGTCGGTGAAATCGCGTTCATTCACGACGCCGATACCGAAGTCAAGAAAAAGGAACTGTTCGCAAAGGTGCGCGCCGGACAGGTGCGCGTCCTCATGGGCAGCACCGCGAAAATGGGGGCCGGGATGAACGTGCAGGACCTTCTGATCGCATCCCACGATCTGGACTGCCCGTGGAGGCCGGGAGATTTGGAGCAAAGATCGGGCCGCATCATCCGGCAGTATAACACAAATCCGGAAGGACACATTTTCCGTTACGTCACCGAAGGGACATTTGATTCGTACCTCTGGCAAACCGTGGAAAATAAGCAGAAATTCATCTCGCAGATCATGACCAGCAAAAGTCCCGTCCGCTCCTGTGAGGACATTGACGAAACGGCGCTTTCCTACGCGGAAATCAAGGCCCTGTGCGCCGGGGATGAGCGGATCAAGGAGAAGATGGACCTCGATATGGATGTGGCCAAGCTGAAACTCATGAAAGCCAACCATCAGAGCCAGCAGTTCCGGCTGGAGGACAATCTGCTCAAATACTTCCCGGAGGAAATTGAGCGCAACAAAGGGTTTATCAAAGGCCTGGAAACGGATATGGCGACGCTGGAAGCACACCCGCATCCGAAGGACGGATTTGCCGGGATGGTGGTGCGGGGCGATTCCCTGACCGACAAGGACAACGCCGGTGCCGCCATTCTGGAAGCCTGCAAGGAGGTCAAGGGGCTGGAGCCGATGGAGATCGGCAGCTACCGGGGCTTTACCATGTCGTTGTCCGTGGAGGGGTTCGGACAGGATTTTATCCTGACGCTCAAGGGGCAGATGAGCCACCGCGTCACGCTGGGCAAGGACGCGCGGGGCAATCTGATCCGTATCGACAACGCCCTTTCCGATATGCCGAAGCGTCTGCAAAACGTTCACGCCCAGCTTGATAATCTTCATTCGCAGATGGATGCGGCAAAGGCCGAGATCGGCAAGCCGTTCCCGCAGGAAGCGGAGCTTACGCAAAAGAGCGCGCGCCTCGCGGAGCTGAACGCGTTGCTGGATATTGACAGCCGCGCCCCCGCCCAGCGGCAGGCGTCGGAGGTCATGCCAAAAAGCGAAAGGCCCTCCGTGCTGGAGAGCCTGAACAAGCCCTGCATCTGTGGGACGGGCAGAAAACCAAAACATGAATTGGCGCGATAAAGAAACGGCTTCGGCACAAATCATTTTGTGTCGGAGCCGTCATTCCGGGTGGCTGCGGCTTTTGCCTTGCGTTTCTGCTTTTGCTCGGTTTTCTTCCGGCGTTTTTCATCTATCTCATGCAGCCAGACGCTGACCGGCGCTTTCCACGGCTCGCTTTTATTGGGGATGTTTTTGATGAGGCTGCGCGGGTTCAGGCCGAGGCGCTTGGCAAGCTCAATGTCCTCGTTACTCAGGCGGCATTTCTTTTTCGCGTCCTGCCACATCTGTTCGCTGTATGCCATTTTTTCACCCCGCTTTACTCTAAAGATTTTATCACATATTACTTGATTTTGAAATTAGGAGGTTTCATATGAATACGATACCCGTCTACAAATATCCGGCTACTTACGCCCGTGAGCATAATGAACTGGAGATTTACCGCGCGTCCCACAAGGCGAACATTGCCTGCCGGGATGCCATCGACGACGCCATCCGAGACAATTACCGCAATAATTGTCTCGGCAGCGACACCGCAAAACAGGTCATTGCCGAGTTTGGGTTTGACCGCACTCTCTATGTGCTTGCGGCCACCGTCCGCGAAAAAGATTGGGATGGGCGCATTGACCGCAAAAATAAGGATTGGGCGCGGACGATTTCTGTCTTTGACGATGAGAACGGCTTTGGGGATAATAGGAATCTGGAATTTATCGTAGATAGAGCGCATCCCGGTTTGGTAGACCTTTTCATCAATCAAGCGCGTCGCGAATACCTTCTGACCCAGCCGCTGACCAAAGAGGATATTCAGGCGGAGGCTGCGCGGCTGCTCCGGCGGCTGCAATCCGAGCGTGAACCGAACAGTCCCGGCGGTACGCATTTTATGGCGCAGCTCTCGCCGGATTTTCTGATTCGTGCTTCCACTAAAGATCAAGACCGTCTGTTTGCCATTCTGCCGTTCAAGTCCCTGACCTTCTCCACGCTCAACGATCGGAAAGGGCTTTTCGCCTTCATCCAGAAGGATGAAAACCGCGATCAGCCGCTTCGCCAGCGCAAGCCGTCCGTCCGAAAAAAGCTGGAGAACATCAAGACGGCAGATACGCCGTCCGCTGTGAAGCGGGATGTGCCGGAGCGTTGACGATGTCAAAACGAGAACGGGAAATTCAGCTCAAGTTCCGCGTTACCCCGCAGGAGCGTGAAATGATCGAACAGAAGATGGCGCAGCTCGGCACGAAAAATATGGCGGCGTATCTCCGCAAAATCTCCATCGACGGCTATGTCATCCGGCTGGAACTGCCTGAGCTGAAGGAGATGGTTTCCCTTCTGCGCCGGTCCAGCAACAACTTAAATCAGCTCACCAAACGGGTGCATGAAACAGGGCGCGTCTACGACGCGGATTTGGAGGATATCGTCCAGAATCAGGAACGGTTATGGCGGGCGGCTACTGATATCCTCGCCGCGCTTGCAAAATTAAAATAGGGGCGTATGCCCCGGAAAGTGGGGCGGTTTACGGCGTGTAAGCCGCCCTGCTATTTTTCTGCCGCATCCTTGCGAAAAATGATTCAGAGCAGTATGGTGGTATCAGAAAAGAAAAGGAGGCCGAACCCATGAGGCTGATATTAAAAATACTCGTCGCGCCCATCATCGTAGTGCTCACGCTGTTCGTCTGGATTTGCTCCGGCCTGCTGTACTGTTCCTCTTTCATCCTCGGCCTTGCCGGAACGGTTCTCGGCATTCTCGCGGTGTTGGTCCTGCTTACCGGAGCGGTCACAAATGGGATTATCGTGCTGGTGATGGCGTTCCTCGTCAGTCCGTTCGGAATTCCGATGGCGGCGGCGTGGCTGATCGGCAAAATACAGGATTTGCGGTATGCAATTCAGGATCGAGTTTACGGATGAGTAGAAGTGATAAGGCCGTGTGGTCAAAATAAAAACCGCACGGCCTAAAATTATTTTTATTTGATAGTTTTGGAGGAAACATCTATTGACGTTTTCTCAGTATCTTGGTTTGCTTGCCCGAATAAATCAGCATGTATCTCCTGCAATGAATTATGTATTTCCTGTAATTCGTTATGATATCCTTTGTCCTGAAAAGAAATAATAATCGAAGCAATAGAGGTAATTAGAGCAATTAGCACACCAGCAAGCGCAATCCTCATATTTCGCCGTTCTCTTATCTCCTCCAGCGTTTTGTGCCCTTTTGTGATATATGTTAATAGTGCTGGAGCTGGATACAGCTTCATATTCAAGTAGGGTAAGCAAACTTCGAAAGCCGGTTCATCAAGTGCATATTTCCAATCTAAAAAATATGCAACATTTACAGACATATCGCTCAATCGCAATTGGCCTTCTTCAAATATATCTCTATTATTGTGTGGAATTGGCTCTTTCCTTAAAAACAATCCCACATCTTTCTCAGAACAGGATTTTGGCAGTTCGATTATTAAACCCTCTGATTTTAGATACTGCCATAAAGCAATGAATGAAATAACAGCATTAATATTTTCACAAATATAAGTGGGTTCAAATAGACTAAATCCATGAACAATATCATGGTGTTTTATTACTTGTCCCTCAGAGTTAAAGTAACTCAAGGTTGGCTTTGCCCACACATATTTCTCGTCAATTTCTTCTATAATGCATTCGTTGTTATTGGAATCATCATTTCTGCATTTGTATTTTTTATCGCCATATTGTTTATGAAAAGCTTCTTCAATAGCAGATCGGTTATGGCCTACATAAGTCCCAAAACCATAATATTTTACAAATGAATAAACATCAGTAATTTCTCCGCTTTGTATATGCGATATTATATCTTTCTGCTCTTTGCTTAATTTCATCATATCCTCCACATCTTTTAACGGTTATATGCTTTCGTTGCTCAATGTGAAACAATTTTATTTTAATAGCATATCACATTTGGTAGAAAGTAGAAAGGAGTTTTTAGTCCATGGCAACGACGCGGCTGATGCCGCTGCATACCGGCAAGGGCCGGGACGTTGGAACGGCAGTCAGCGACATTATTGATTACGCGGAAAATCCGGAGAAAACGGATTACGGCAGACTCATCACCGGCTATGAATGTGACAGCCGGACAGCCGACGCCGAGTTCCTTTTTTCCAAGCGACAGTATACCGCGCTTACCGGCAGGACGCGCGGCTCGGACGATGTGATTGCCTATCATCTCCGGCAGTCCTTTGTCCCCGGCGAAGTCACGCCGGAGGAAGCGAATCGGATCGGCTGTGAGCTTGCCAAACGCTTTACGAACGGGAAACACGCTTTCATCGTCTGCACCCACATTGACAAACACCACGTTCATAATCATATCATCTGGAATTCCACATTCCTTGACTGCACCCGGAAGTTCCGAAACTTTTGGGGCAGCACAAGAGCCGTGCGGCGGCTCAATGATACGCTGTGCATCGAGAACGGGCTGTCCATCGTGGAGAATCCGCAGCGGCACGGCAAGAGTTATAACAAGTGGCTGGGCGATCAGGCAAAGCCCTCCAATCGGGAATTTTTGCGTGTGGCAATAGACGCGGCTTTAGCTCAAAAGCCCACCGATTTTGACGCGCTCCTGCAGCTCCTGCGAGACGCCGGATATGAGATCAAACCGGGGAAAATTCCCGCCCTGCGCGGAAAGAATCAAAAGCGGTTTATCCGGCTGGATACGCTTGGCAGCGGCTACAGTGAAGCAGAGCTTCGGGCCGTACTTTCCGGCGAAAAGGTGCATCAGCCGCGCAAAAGAATCATCCGGCCTACACCGGATAAAAAAGTCAATCTGCTGGTGGATATTCAGGCCAAGCTCCGCGCCGGAAAAGGCGTCGGTTATGAACGCTGGGCCAAGGTGTTCAATCTCAAGCAGATGGCGCAGACAGTGAACTATCTGACCGAGCATAACCTGTTGGAGTACGATGTGCTGGTTGAAAAAACATCAGCGACAGTTGCCCGGTACAACGAGCTTTCCGCACAGATCAAAGCGGCTGAAAAGCGGCTGGCCGAAATCGCCGTTCTGAAAACGCAGATCATCAATTACGCCAAGACCCGCGACACCTACGTTGCCTACCGCAAGGCGGGGTATTCCAAAAAGTTTCTTGCGGAGCATGAAAGTGATATCCTGTTGCACAAGGCGGCGAAGAAATCATTCGATGAGCTGGGCGTGAAAAAACTTCCCACCGTCAAGAGCTTACAGGCCGAATATGCGGCGCTTCTGGCAGAGAAAAAAGCAGCCTATACCGATTATCGCAAGGCCCGCAATGAGATGAAGGAGCTGTTGACCGTGAAAGCAAACGTCGATCATCTGCTTGGCACCGACAGGCGCGAAGCGGAGAGAGAAAAAGAGCATGGGCAGCGTTAAGCTGCCCATGCTCTCGGAAGCGTCCGCAGGACGCGCAGCCGCACAATTTATTGTGCGATCAGAGGGGATTGGGGGCTTGCCACCAACAAGCAATTTCCCGGTTTTCGCGCAAGCGAAAAATTGGGAAATGGGCCTCGTGGGTCCCACGAGGCATTGCTTGCTACTTTTGTATGGAATTCTTGATACTTCTGGTTATCTCAACAAAAAAGTTATCCCGACCGGCATAAAAGAGCCATTAAACCAAATGGCTTTTTGCTAAAGGTGTCGGGATAACTTTTTAAAAGATCAGTGCGTTTGTATTATAGTATAATATTTTTTACCGTCAACTTTTTTAATTCTTTCTTTGTCTAATATCATGTAGACCAAATCAAGGCGCCTGAAGGAGGAACTACATATTGGAAAACGCAGGAGAAAAACTTGATTTACTCAAAAAATACATTTTGAGTGATCAGGACAAGTTTTATCGGCTTGTATACAGCTATACCAAAAACAGCAATGATACAGCCGATGTTGTACAGGAGGCAATTTGTAAGGCCATTGAAAAGGTACATACCCTCAAAAACCCAGAATATGTTAAGACTTGGCTTTATCGCATTCTCATTAATGAAAGTATCAACCACATCCGGAAAAGCGGAAAGAACCTGTCTACGGAAGACGTGCCGGAAAGCACGGCAAGCTACGAGGATGATGACTTTGCGCAGAACTGCATGGTATATGACGCCGTTACCGCACTGGACCCAAAACTGAGAACAGTCATCATTCTCCGGTTTTACGAGGGTATGAAACTCAGTGAAATCGCTCAGGTCACAAACAGTAATCTGAACTCGGTAAAATCTCGTCTCTACAAAGCGCTTAAACTTATGAAAGCTACAATAGGGAGTGAAAATTATGAATAATAAACTGGAACAGTCGAAAATCGTATATGAATCTATAACCCCACCGGCCTCCTATGGCAGCATGATCGAGCGCGCCCTCACTGAAGCTAGCCCCGAACCTCGAAGAGCACAGCCTCGCAGATGGTACAAAGTTGCGGGTACCTGCGTAGCAGCGGTATTTGTCATGTGTGTTACCATGCTCAACACAATCCCGACATTCGCCCTAGCTGCTCAACAGATTCCGGTCATTGCCGATATTGCCCGGGTACTGACCTTCCGGGAATACCATCTGTCCGACGCCGCATATGAGATTCAGGTCGAGGTTCCGTCCATTCAGAACACAGGAAACACAGAGCTTGAAAAGCGAGTCAATACGAAAATCCAGCAAAAGATTGATCAGATCGTGGCGGACGCAAAGCAGCGTGGTAAAGATGCGATTGATGAGCAGCGGGCAGCCGGGGGAAAAGATGAGGATCTGACGCCTTTCCATATTGATATCACATATGAGATCAAGTCCAGCAATGAAAATACGCTCTCTTTTGTTGTCAATGACATGGAGTCCTTCATCACCGCCTACACGTATCAGACCTTCTACAATATCGACCTGAATACTGATCAGGAGATCTCGTTGTCTGATAAACTGGGGCCGAATTACGTCGAGTTGATCGTAAGCAGCATTCAGAAACAGATTGCGCAGCGCGCGCAGGAGCATCCGGACTGGACATACACTGTCACAGAGGAGGATCTGAAGGAAATGGCAGCGGACCTAAAGTTTTATATCAACGACACCGGTAATGTGGTCATCTCTTTTGACAAGGGCGAAATCGCACCGCCTCCCATGGGCATCCAGGATTTTGAAATCCAATAACGGCAGTTCACCCGAAGCAGATCCCCAGCCAATTGGCTGGGGATCTGCATGTTTCCGAACGATTTTACTTGTCAAAGATTTCCTCGTGTGGAGATACCTTTAAGAATGTGTGTTTAGAAAATTGGCTACACAGCTTTGGCCTGCGCCTTGTTATCCAGTATGGCGGTCAAAGTGGCATTTACTATGTTCAAGTCCTGTTGATCGCACAAAGACAGCATCCGTGTGAGCTGCTCAATCTCACCGGACGTGCTTTCACTCTCAGGATAAAAAACCATATCGGCGGAGATCCCAAGTTTACGAATAAGCCGATACAAAAGATCATAACTCGGCTTTTTGTTTTCGTTCTCAAGCGACGAAAGGTAACGAGGTGTAATGCCCATCATTTCAGCGAATATTTCTCGCGTAAATCCCTTAGATTTTCTTGCTGCCTTCAAAATGTTTCCAAGACAATGTACATTAGTGTGTTCCATTAGTTCACCTCCAATAATAGTCTACAGTTCCTATTTGACAAGTGAAATGATATATTGCATCATATAAAAGAAGAACTAATAAATCACACTTACGGAAATAGTGTAGCCAAAGCATTTGTTACAGAAGAAGGCGGTAGAATAATTGCAAAAGTTATAAGCTTATTACAACGGAAATTATGAAGCAAATTATTATATGAAGCAACATAATAGGCCCAAATAAAACAGGGCTACCCCAGCGGGGCAGCCCTGTTCTATTTGGGTCAGTAGCAGAAACATGGCAAAATATTTCTAAGGCTTATGAATAGTTGTAGTTGTTATTCAACAATGATTATTCTGGAAGTCCAGCCTACAGAATGCTTTCCTGTTCGGTAGTTCTATTTCCTGTTTTAAAATGGTCATATATCCAATTCCGGTCATAGCAGTTGTAAGGTCGCTTTCGTGTATATCCTGATGTAAGCTATCCAAATCGTTAAGGGCACATGCGTATGGAGAATCTGAAACAAAATTTACACCAGTACTCTTTTGAATAACACAGGAAACATACGGAGGCATCACTCCTTTAATGGTGTTTTGAAAATTCTCGCATCCAATGTATTCTATCAGTAAATTCGCAATTACCATATCGGCATGTGGTAACGTAATAGCGGAATTTGCCAAATCGCCCTCAATCGGCTTAAAGACATCACATAGTTCCGGATAGCGTGTTTGGCATTCCGTTAGGTAATCAGGGTTAATATCAACACCAAAAACAATACGGAATCTGCTGGGATCAATATGATTCAAACCATTACCGCCTGCTATACCTAGAATCATAACCGTCGGCGTTTTATATCGATAGAATTGATCAGACATAATTTCATTCAATGATTGTAATTGACCAACCGTGTCTATCTTCATGTGGTTTTCATAATCATCTAAATCGATGTTTTTCCAAGGATTACTCACTATAATGTGCTCCTCTCCTCATATAATGAAGCCAACCCGGTGGAATAAATGCTGGATGGTTCTCGTTAGGTGTTGTCTGCAAGCAATTTTTGAGTGGTATCTTTGACCGCATCCGGTAATGCGTCATACTATGCCTGCTCCATCACACTGTTCCATCGGGTTGGCTTAGTAAGATCGCTTGACGCGATATAGATATTTGTGAGGTATTTCCTATAAGATACATTTTTCTTTTCTCAGCCTCAATAGCTTTTCTCCAAATGTCATAGTTTTTCCACCAGTGTTTTTCTTTCTGGTTCTATTATGAGTATAAAAGAAAAATCTGTCTACCTTTTTATTACGCAGCAGCAAGTAAGTGACCTGTATAATACTTCTGTTCCTAGGCTTCTTAATTCCTCTGATACTAACCCATGGGAACATTTATCTTAGTAGACAGAACCAACACACAATGTTACAATTGTTTGGTGAGGTGAATTTTTATGCCGTTCAATTCTTTTGATAATTTTCCCATGTCGTGGAGACCAAGTTTGGATAAGACGAGTCATTCTCTATACCAAACTTTGGCTGAACAGTTGGAAAGTGATATAACAAACGGTATCTTAAAACCGGGTACAAAATTGCCGCCACAGCGTGAGCTTGCAGATTTTTTAGACATTAATTTAAGCACTGTGTCAAAGGCTTTTAAGTTATGTGTGCTGAAAGGTCTGTTGTCGGCTACGGTGGGCAACGGCACATTTGTGTCATATGATGCACTAACCAGTGGGCGGCTTCAGCCGGAACATACAGGCCAGAATATTATCGACATGGGCGCTACTGTGCCGGAGGCATCGGGTAACGAAATATTGATGTCGCTACTGCGAGAAATGATTACCGAAAGCAAAGCCACCTGCTTGTTCAATTATTACCCACAGGGCGAGAATGGATGGCAAAAGGATATAGCTGTTTCCCTAATGCTTCGCTGCGGGCATCACACTAAACAGGATCAAATCCTATTTGCAAACGGTGGTCAAAATGCTCTGACTGCAGT
Organism: Caproiciproducens galactitolivorans; assembly: GCF_029266045.1. NCBI lineage: Bacteria > Bacillati > Bacillota > Clostridia > Eubacteriales > Acutalibacteraceae > Caproiciproducens > Caproiciproducens galactitolivorans. The sequence continues at coordinate 54,300 of NZ_JAJUFJ010000005.1, forward strand.
ACTTGCCGCTCTGTTCAAGCGCGGGGAGAAAATCGTTGTAGACGAACACACCTATCCAGGTATTAAGACTGCCGCAGCTATGTTAGGAATACAACTCGTACCTGTGCCACAAGACGATGAGGGTATGGACACACAAGCATTGGAGTTTATTTGCAAGAGCGAGAAAATTGCAGGAATATATGTTATTCCCGCTTGCCATAACCCAACAACCGTAACTATGTCTCAGAAAAGGCGCAAGAGAGTTGCATGGGTTGCTGAACAATACGATTGTCTCTTGATAGAGGATGGCACTTATCAGCTTATGGCAGGAGGCATGACGGCCATATCAGAATATGCGGCAGATAGGAGCATTTATATTGCCAGCCTGTCCAAAGCAATTGCACCAGGACTCCGGATGGCGTATCTGTCTGTGCCGTTGCAGCACAAAAATGCGGTTTCCGATGCACTTTACAGTCTGAATGTGGCTGTCGTTCCTATGATGTCGGAACTGTCAGCCAGAATCATTGCGTCCGGCCAATTTGAAACCATCATTGAAAACCATAAGAAACAGACTGCGAAGCGAAATGCCATTGTGGATCAATGGCTTCCTAAGAAAATCTGCCGTGGAGCAAGTGGAGATATTTTTCGTTGGTTGCTTCTGCCTGAAAAATATACAGGGGCGGCCTTTGAGCGACTTGTCTTATCCCATGGTGTTCAGGTAAACTCCGCAGATAAATTTGCAGTGGGAAAAACATTGCCCGCCCATGCGGTCAGGTTGTCGATCTGTGCACCCAGAGATTTGGAACAGCTTGAACAAGGAGTAAAAATTTTGGCACAGCTTATAAGGTGACTCATCCAAATGTGAGAATTGTTCGCCATACAATAATTTTATTGTATGGCGAATTCTATTGACTTAAAATATAATTTAGGGAGTCAAGGTGGAGCTGCAAAGAAGCAGGGTGCTCTCTAACTCCAATGGATGGGTATCATCCTCGTGAGATGCTTTATGATCTGCTGCCCGTCGAAGTTACGGACGAAATTATAGGAGTCTATGCAAAACCGCCGGAAGCATACATGGATGCGATCTGCTTTGCGTCATGGACATGGAGGAAATGGTACGTTGCATAAGCCCCAATATGACCAAACTACTCTCTCTAGGTGTGCGAATCAGAAATTGTAATAAACGATAAAGAGGATGCAGAATGGACCAAATGAAAGCAATCCACACAGAAAAGCAAAGAATGATAGGGACTTTTTTCGAATTGGGTGGCTGCAATGCGATAGAATGCCTTGCTGGAACCGGACTTGATTATGTAATCATCGATACCGAGCATGGGAATTTCACCCCGGAGGATGTTTGCAATTATATCCGGACGGCCGAAAATGGCGGATTGTTGCCCTATGTGCGAATCGGAAGTATTCAAAGACCATATGTTCTCCAAATGCTGGACATCGGTGCAAAAGGAATCATTGTGCCAAATATCACTTCAGTCGAACAAGTCAAGGAGTTAATATCCTATGCCAAATTCCCCCCACTGGGCAACAGAGGCTATTGTCCAAACCGCACTACACGCTGGGGGAGTTGTGACCCATCACAGTCAATTGACGAGTATATGGCCGACTGTAATCTTCACTGTAAACTCATTCCGCAGTGTGAGACGGTAGAGGCGCTGGAACAAATTGAAGAAATCACCGCTCTTGACGGCGTGGACGGCATTTTCGTCGGCCCATGCGATCTTTCTATCTCGATGGGTATTCCCTTGCAATTTAACGCGCCAGCCTTGAACGCCGCCATAGAGCGTATCCTCAAAGTATGCAAAGCCAACAGAAAAATGGCTACCATATTTGCGGGGAACTCGGCAGATGCAAATAGATGGTTCGCAAAAGGCTTTGACAGTGTAACTTGTGGACTGGATACATCTGTTTTTATCAACGCATACAAGGAACTGGTCAATGACTGTAAAGAAAATCAATTCTAAATAAGGAGGAAATCCCTGTGAAACAGTATGGCTTAAGTAAAGAACTACATGAAACAATTGCTAATCAGCTATATGAGGCCGAACGAAAGAACAGCCATATTCGCAAGCTAACAGAACAGTATCCTCAAATCACACAGGAAGATGCCTACGCTATTCAAAAAATTGGATTGGAACGTCGATTAAAAGATGGCGCGAAAATTGTGGGACGAAAAATCGGTATTACAAGCAGCGGGATGATGAAGTTGCTGAACTGCAATACACCAGATTACGGATATCTTCTGGACAATATGCTTGTTTATGAGGGGAACAGTGTTAAATCCTCAGAGCTAAATATCCCCCTTCTAGAGGGGGAAATTGCCTTTATTATGGGAGAGGATCTGAAAGGTCCCGGCGTAACACCTGCCCAGATTCTCACCTGTACGGCAGGAGTTGTCCCATGCTTTGAGGTATGCGATGGCCGATACGAAAACTGGGATGTTACCGTAATTGACACTATCAGCGACGATGCTGGCGCAGCCAGATTTGTTTTGGGTGGAAAACCAAAGCGCATTTCGGATATTGACCTAAGGTGTATCGGTATGGTGATAGAAAAGAACGGTCAGTTTGTAGGAAGTGCCGCTGGTGCCGAGGTGATGGGAAGTCCCATCAATTCCATGGCGTGGCTCGTTAATAAGCTGTCACAGTATGGCGACGGTTTACACAAAGGGGATGTTGTTTTGTCTGGCGCGTTCATGTCGGCAATTCCCAGTAAAACTGGTGACTTCTATTGTTTACATGTAGACGGCTTTCCGGCTTTGACATTAAAATTTGAATAAAATTATAAGAAGGAAAAACAATGAGCATTACACAAATTAGTACAAAAAAGGCACCCGCTGCAATCGGTCCATATTCTCAAGGGTATATTGCCGGCGATTTTTTATTCACCGCTGGACAGGGCGGGCTTAATCCGGCAGACGGGTCGGTTGTGGAAGGGGGCATTACAGAACAAGCTGAGCAGACTATGCGCAACCTAAAGGCTATTTTAGATGAAGCGGGAACCGATTTTTCTAAGGCTGTCAAAACGACCTGCTTTCTGGCTGACATGAATGATTTTCTGGCATTCAATGATGTGTATGAAAAGAGTTTTCTTTCAAAGCCAGCAAGAAGCTGCGTTGCTGTAAAGGAACTCCCTTTAGGAATCCTCTGTGAAGTAGAAGTTATTGCTTATATCAAATAATCGTTATATTTGGGAAAGGAAGTACACGATGAAGCAATATGTTGTAGACGCTTTTGCTAATAAGCTATTTGAAGGAAACCCTGCTGCCGTATGTGTAATGGAAAAATGGCCGGATGATGAGCTGATGCAAGCAATCACAACGGAAAACAATCTTTCCGAAACAGCTTTTACAGTGAAAGAAAAAAGCGGATATAGATTGCGCTGGTTTACTCCCGGTGGCGAAATTGATCTATGTGGCCATGCTACACTTGCCACAGCATTTGTATTGATGAATTATGTGGATACATCCGTATCAGAAGTTCATTTCCAGACTTTGAGCGGTGAACTGATCGTGAATAGAAAAGATGACCTGTATGAGATGGACTTTCCAAGCTATCATCTGAAACCTATTGAGGTAACCGATCAGATGGAGCAAATCATTGGTTATCGTCCAACAGAAGCATGGATGGACCGCGATCTGGTTTGCGTACTGGAACAGGAAGAACAGGTCAAGGCAGCAAATCCCGATTTGGAAAAAGCTAAGTTATTGCCTGGGCTTCTGCTGCACATTACAGCGAGAAGCAAAGGTTATGACTGTGTAAGCCGCAGCTTTGCGCCAAAGCTGAATGTTGCGGAAGATCCGGTTTGTGGTTCAGGACATTGCCATATAGCCCCCCTCTGGGCAGACAAATCAGGAAAGAAAGAGTTAGTGGCAAGACAGGCTTCCCGCCGTGGCGGAACTCTGTATTGCCAAGTGGACAACGGGCGTGTGAAGCTTGCAGGAAAAGCCGCTCTTTTTTCCATTTGTGAGATATTTTTGCCAGAAGGTTGTGAACACAAGGAAAGGTAAAAAGAATTGCGTATATTGGACGGTTATCAAACTGATAAACTCTATGAAAGAGTTTCTAATAGCTTTGAAAAGCAGAGCTATGAAAAACGAAGTGAAACGATTATTTGCTTATACAACAGCGTCTTTTATTTTGCTAATCATGATCTGGCTAGTAGTTGGTCTTTTAGCAATCCCCAATAGCTATTTTGGTATGACATTGAGTGCAATTTCGATAATATCCTGTCTTTGCTACATATATTATGGAACTAAATTATTCTTAAAATTAGGGTTGGACAAATTCTACCGAAAACTGTTTTTAACAATATAATTATGTCAAGGGCAAACTTGCCGAAAGGCAAGGACGCAAAGCAATAGGGTCTAAGATGCAAATGCATGATGACAGCCTTGCCACCAAGTAAAGTTGCGTATTAACCCTGCCCTTTGTGGCAGGGTTTTTATTAAAAAATTAGAAAGAAAGGCGGCACCCGCCCAACAAAAAAAACGTGAGTTTGGCGGGTCTATTCTTATGCCTGAATAAGCATTATTGTAACCCTCCAGCTCATTTGGAGGGTTTTTCTATGCGCGTTCGACATGCCTTGAACTTCAAACGACCGCTACCAAGCAGCGGCCTAGCGTGATGAAGCGGACATCTATCTGCTGCATATCGCTTTAATCGGTAGCCTGTCAAAAAAAGCCCGTGCGGTCTATGGGAGAAGTGCGGTCATCATCAGGAACTAATAGATCATAAAAATAGGATATATAGAATCACTGTGCAAAAAGCTCATTTGGATTGTGTCCAAATGGGCCTTTTTTGTCGTATAAAGGGTAATTCAGTTCGGTGCCGCTCACCCCCCTCTCCGTTTCGATTTGCCAAAATCTCAAAAATCGGAACGGAGGAATATTTGATGACACAGATCAACCTGCGGGACTACTATCCCGATTTTTATATCACCGACTGCATCATCGAGGTGCCGAACGAAGTTGCGGCACTCATGAACTCTTATGAACACGCCGAAGCCGCCTATTATCTGCGGAGATACCGCCATAAGGCATATTATTCTCTGGATCGCGACGACGGCATCGAGCATGACATCCTGTTCGTGTCCTTATCCCCCTGCGAAATCTATGAACGCAAAGTGACGGTCGAACAGCTCCATGCCGCCATCGCCGCCCTACCGGGCAAGCAGGCCAAACGTATCTATGCTTATTATTTCTTGGGGATGAGCAAAAGCGCCATTGCCAAGGCTGAGGGTGTCAACGAGAGTGCCGTCCGAGACAGTATTGACCGGGGACTGCGAAATATCGAAAAGTTTTTGAAAAATTTCCTGTGAGGCTCCTGCGAATGGGCCTCAAAAATGAAAAGGCTTATGAGGGATAAGTTTTGATTCTTCACTGAACCTTGAAAATTGAATAAGGGACAAGCCGGATACATACCGCAAGCAGCGGCATACAGGGAGCCGGACGGCGGGTGCGCCACGATCTTTCCTTGAGCGGAGAGGGTGATTGAATTTCAGCGTAACGGAAAGGGAGCGAAAAACACCAGCGCCGTAGGTAGAGCAGCGTCTTTCAGACGCAAGGTGGCTCTGTGGCAAGCATCTGTATGTAATGAAACTTCCGTTCAGTCACAGTCCGAGCGTGAAAAAACCGTCGCAGGCAATGAGAACGGCCCGCCATCAGCATGGGGGGAGGTGCAATTCCTATGGTAACAGGTACGCCGCCTGTTCGTCCGGAATGTCTGTAAACTATAAAAGCAAATCGAAACAAAGGGGCAGCCGCGCCGTAACTCCGTCATATCGCTTATCATGTTTGTTTGAGTACGTGAACAAATGGCTACAGTGCGGCTGCTTCCTGATCTGAGAGGAGGCATAACGGTGGAAAACTTAAAAACTACTGATTACAAAAACAACATACCGCCCGACGCTTCCGGACGCAATCGTTTAGATAAAACTTCAACCTATAAGGTGGATGGCAAAACGTTTATTGTTGAGCCTGTTTTTCAAACAGACGGACACGATACCTTGGCAATAATTTTAATGAGACTGATGAAGGCTGACGCGGATCAGTCTTGACGATAAGTGATAGCGCGACAAGCGTGACAAACGGCGGTCGAGATGGTATACCTTCTCCTGTAAATACTGCTTATTTGACTGCCGGAAAGGAGGATTTATGAAACGGTCAAATAGCAGAAAAAACCGGGAGGATACGGCTTTTCTTTATGAACGGCTGTCGCGGGACGACAATCTTGAAGGAGAAAGCTACAGCATAGGTAACCAGAAAAAGCTTTTAATCAAGGTTGCCAAAGAAAAGGGATATACAAACCTTGTGCATTTCTCAGACGACGGTATTTCCGGTGTCACAATGGAACGGCCCGGTTTTGTGGCGATGCTTCATGAACTTGAAGAGGGCCATGCAGCGGCTGTTTTTGTAAAGGATATGTCACGCCTAGGCAGAAACTATATTGAGGTCGGCAGACTCACGGAGGAATTCCTTCCTGAACACGATATACGTCTCGTCGCGGTTTCCGATAATGTGGATACTGCCGAGGGTGAAAACGAGCTGACTCCAATAAGAAATTTGTTCAACGAGTGGTATGCGCGCGATATCAGCAAAAAGCGGCGCATCAGCAACAAGATTAAGGGAAATGCCGGGGAACCGATGGGACAACCACCATATGGGTACATTAAAGATCCGGATGATCCCAAACATTGGATCGTGGATGAGGTAGCCGCCACTGTTGTTCGCCGAATTTATCAAATGACGCTGGACGGCTTTGGAACGGAGCAGATCGCCGCCGCGCTGGAACAGGACAGCATCCTGACGCCGATGTCCTACTGGCAAACGCGAGGCGTCAACCGTCCCGGTAAACACAAGGACGCATCACCGATTAAGTGGAACAGCTCCACCGTTATCAAGATTCTTTCCTTGCAGGAGTATTGCGGGGATATCCTCAATTTCAAAACATACAGCAAATCCTACAAGAACAAGAAACGGATTGACAACGACCGGGAGAATTGGGTTATCTTCAAAGATGTGCATGAACCGATTGTTGACCGTGCCGTATGGGAACAAGTTCAGCAGAAGCGCGGCAAGCTGCGGAAACGGAAAACGAACGAGGGCGAAACCAATATGTTTTCCGGGTTGCTTGTTTGCGCAGACTGCGGCCATAACCTGCACTTTCATTTTAACCAGGGAAATCCGAATATTAAGTATTTCAACTGTTCCAATTACAAGGGCAACCGGGGCACTTGCAGTTCAACTCATTATATCCGTGTGGACTTTCTGGAACAGGTCGTGCTGGGCGAAATCCGTAGACTGACGAAATTTGCAAGCAAATACGAGGATGAGTTCGTCAAGGCGGTCATTGGACATTCTCAGCAGGCTGTGGAGCTTGGACGGCAAAGCAAGCAGAAAGAATACAACTCCCTGATCGCTCGTGACAAGGAGCTTGACCGGCTGTTTGAACAGATGTACGAGGATAACATATCAGGGAAGATATCCGACGAACGTTATTCAAAGATGACCAAACGTTACGAGGACGAGCAAAGCGGTTTGGATGAGCGCATAAAAGCGCTGAGAGCCGAGCTTGATAAGGAAAGCCATCAGGCCATAACTACTGATATGTTTATCGCCACTGTCCGTAAATATACCCGTGTTAAGAAACTGACACCGCGTATGCTCAACGAACTGATTGAACGTATTGAGGTACATCAGGCCGAAAAAGTAAACGGCGTATATGTTCAGAAGCTGACCATCCATTATAATTGCGTTGGCTCCATTGAGATACCAGAGGTCTTATCCCTTCCTGAGCCGGATGTCCTGATACAGACAAGAAAAGGAGTAGCCGTCAGCTACTCCCCAGCACAGGTTGCAATATAAGCATATAAAAAGCGAGTGTTCTTACAGCACTTTCAAATGCTGTAAGAACACTCGGCATGGTCGAGGTGACAGGACTTGAACCTGCGGCATCTTGGTCCCAAACCAAGCACTCTACCAAACTGAGTTACACCTCGTTGCTGACGATATACACGGTGAAATTCCTGACCACCGTGCGGTGAAAGGGCTTAACTATAACTCACAATCCACTATGCCCGCGTCATCGAGCATCCTTGTTATTATAGGTAATGTACATGGAATTGTCAAGTGTATTTGTAAAAATAGCAGGGGGACGGAAAATACATCATCAGACTGGTTTTACTCCTGAAAAACAGCATGGTGGGCGGCCCGGCAAAACACGGCGCGCGCCCGTCGAACGGTAGATTACTTCTGATTATTCTGATTATTCAGCTCAATTTTAAAAACGTATTTATCGCCCCGTACTACTGAGGAGGTATATTCCACCAGACAGCCGTCCTCATAGCTGAACCGTTCCAGCTGTAGGCACGGAATCCTGGGGGAGATCTTCAGCAGCTCGCACTGCTCGGAATCCGGCAGAATGGGGACAAAGGTTTCCGTCGCGTGATCCACCTTCAGCCCGTATTTAGCGCTGAGGTAGTCGTAAAGCGACTGACTTTCGGTAGCATTTACATCGATATGAACGAACCGGTTTTTCGGCAGATAAGTTGTTTCGATTATCAGAGGATAGTCGCGGGCAAAACAAAGGCGTACCAGCTTGTGGTAGGTTACCTTTCTGTCCGCCTTCAGCTTCAGCGCAAGGCTGCGGCCGGGAATCAGCGTTTCATAGCTAAGGACACGGTTGTAGAACGAGATATTCATTTTTTTGAGAGCATCGGTAAAAGAATAAAACTGAGAGAGATTTTGTTCAAACACCTTAGGTTTTACAAAAGTACCGATGCCGTGAATCGTATAAACCATGTTCTCTTCTTCCAGCAGGGCCAGCGCCTGCCTGACGGTGGACCGGCTCACCTTGTACATCTGGCACATGTCGCGTTCCGACGGAAGCAGACCGTTTTCGGGGTATTCGTGGCTATTGATATACCTCAGAATGTGATCGTGCAGTTCCTGATACAATGGCAGATTTGACATTGTGTGCACTCCTTTCCGTCTCGTCATTTTAAACAAAAATAGCAGCATTATTCTATCATAAAAAAACCTTTTGTACTAGTGGTATCAATTCAAATTCGAAACCTGTTTTTGAACTGGCTGAAAAAAAGTCATAATTCTTGTATTTCCATGCATGATATGTTAAAACGTATCTAGCAAATCTGTAACAACTATTGAGGGGTGTTTTAAGTGGGAAATCCAAACATACTCTTGACAAGGATCGACAACCGTCTTGTCCACGGTCAAGTGGGGGTCACTTGGACGATGACTCTGGGTGCCAATCTTCTTTTAGTCGCTGACGACGACGTGGCTCACGATGAAATACAGCAGCAGCTGATGGCAATGACTGCTGAATCATCCAATGCGGGCATCCGTTTCTTTACTTTGCAAAAAACGATTGACATCATCGGCAAAGCTGCTCCCAGCCAAAAAATCTTCATTATTTGCAGGACGCCGGCAGCTGTCCGAACTCTGCTCGAGGGTGGCGTACCCATTAAGGAAGTCAACGTGGGAAATATGCATTTCACCAGCGGCAAACGGCAGCTGAGTAAAAAAGTCTATGTCAATGATAAAGACATGGAGGATTTGCAGGCTATTCAGGCAATGAATGTAGATCTCTATATTCAGGATGTCCCCGGGGACATCAAAGAGTATATTCCAAAAAAATAATTCATGGGTGAAGAAAAAAGGGAGGGATCTCACAGACAGCAAACAGCAATTATGGTCACGCGGCGAAACTTTTGGAATAAAAATTGAGGAGGAAAAACTAATGGCAATTACTTTAGCTCAAGGCATTGCGCTCGCCATTATGGCGATTATAGTCGGCGTTGATTTCTGGCTTGAGGCTTTGTTTATTTTCCGGCCAATCATCGTCTGTACCCTTACGGGTATTATCTTAGGAAACGTTCCGCTCGGCCTTATGGCAGGCGGACTGACCGAGCTGGCTTTCGCGGGGCTTACCCCCGCCGGCGGCACACAGCCACCGAACCCTGTACTGGCAGGTGTTATGACCACCGTCATCGCCTATACCACCGGCAAAGACCCTGCAACTGCAATCGGTCTTGCCCTTCCGTTCAGCTTCCTAATGCAGTATATCATTCTGTTCTACTACTCCAGCTTCTCACTCTTTATGAAGAAAGCTGATAAATACGCCGAAGAGGCAGACGGCAAGAGCCTTTTGAAATTAAACATCCTTACAACCGGCATTGTAGCCGTTTCCTATGGCATTGTTGTCTTCTTGTGCGCCTATGTTGCTCAAGACGCAATGCAGGCACTAGTAAAGGCAATGCCCGAGTGGCTGACCCACGGCTTTGAAATCGCAGGCGGCATTCTTCCGGCAGTCGGTTTTGGCATGTTGCTGAAAGTAATGCTCAAGGGCGAATTCGTTCCTTACCTTATTATAGGCTTTGTCATTGCAAGCTTTATTCCTTTTTCAAATCTTCTTCCGGTCGCCGTCGTTGGCATGGCAATGGCATTGATTGTGTTTAACAGCGAAAGAAATAAAAGAAAAACTGCATTTGTAACCGGTGTTGCATCTAACGTAGAGGGGGATGACGGCAATGAAGGCATCTGATAAAAACACAGCTCCGGAAAAAGTACTTACCAAAAAAGATATTACCAAACTCGGCTGGCGTTCTTCCCTGCTTCAGGCCAGCTTCAACTATGAGAGAATGCAAAGCGGCGGCTTTTTGCTGGCGCAGATGGGCTGTCTGAAGAAAATCTATAAGGATGATAAAAAGGGACTGTCCGAAGCAATGACAGATAACCTTGAGTTCATCAACACGCACCCAAACCTTGTCGGTTTCCTGATGGGACTGCTGATCTCTCTGGAAGAAGCAAAGGAAAACAGAAGCACGATCAAAGGTCTGAAAGTTGCCCTGTTCGCACCACTCGCCGGCATCGGCGACGCAATCTTCTGGTTCACCCTTCTGCCTATTGTCGCAGGAATCACCGCCTCCATGGCAATGAGCGGAAGCATCCTCGGCCCGCTGCTTTTCTTTGCGGTTTATCTGACTATCTTTATTCTCCGTCTTGCGTGGACACACGCCGGCTACAACTTAGGTTTGAAAGCTGTTGATACGCTGCGGGAATACTCGGGAATTATCTCCAAGGTTGCCACGATTCTGGGCGTAACGGTTATCGGCGGACTGATTGCCTCTTATGTGCATATTTCCCTTCTTCCGGAAATCGTAGTAAATTCTTCCAAGACAGTTTCCATTCAAAAAGATTTCTTGGATAAGATTTTCCCAAACATACTGCCCTTTGGTTATACCCTGCTGATGTATTTCTTCCTGAGGAAGAAGAAAATGAGCCCGGTTGTACTGATTGCTGCTACTTTCGGTCTTGCCATTCTTCTTTCCTTCCTGGGTATCCTTTAATTTGTAAGTGTGATAGGGGTACAGTTTTCTGTACCCCATTTCTCTACCATCATCTTATCAAATGTTAGGAACCGATGACGCAGTATCGGAGGATTCAGCAATGAAGTTACAGGATAAAAAGGAAGAAACTTCTTCCCCCAACACAGATAGTACAGGCATGCCTCCAAAAACAGTCATTTGTGATGATTTTGAAGCGATGTCACAGTACTGCGCGGATCTGATCTGCGGGGCCGTGAAGAAAAAGCCGGATCTGCTTCTGTGCCTGGCTGCGGGTAACACCGCAATCCGGACCTATCAGATTCTGAAAAAACGTTCAGGCTGCGGTCAAACGGACTTCAGCCGAGCGGAATTCGTCGAACTGGACGAGTGGCTGGATTTGGACGACGAATCGGAAAACGTTCAAAAACTTTTACGGGTCGCTGCACATTGAAGATTCAAAAATTCATTTGTTTGATATCCACGCAAAAGACATGGAAAATGAATGTAAGAGAATTGATCGGCTGATATTTGAACGCAACGGAATAGATTTTATTCTTTTAGGATTGGGTATGAACGGCCATCTGGCCTTGAATGAGCCTGGCTCTTCCTTTGTGATAGCTACGCGAAGGTTGTCACGCTTGACAAGGTTACCCAAACGGTAGGAAATAAATATTTTTCAAAACCCGTTCGCCTTTCCAGAGGGGTCACTCTGGGGATCCGCCACATTTTAGACGCTAATCAGGTTGTTTTGCAGGCGGGCGGAAAATCCAAGGCGGAAATTGTAAAGAAGATCTGCCAAACCAAACCGACACCTTTGCTGTCGGCCACGGTCATGCAGCTTGTGAACAACGGGGTTATGGTTCTGGATCGGGACGCCGCTTCGGAAATCCTGTAAGCGGGTCTTTCCTTACTTTTAAAAGAAACCAAGGCAGTTTTCAAGGAATCACAGCGATTCCGTTTCAACCGGGAATACAGAAGCTGTGCACAATTGCCTGCATTATAGATTGACTGATAAAAGGAGTAAATAGAACGATGATCGGAGTATTGATAACCGGACACGGCAGCTTTGCCACCGGAATGATGAGTGCCTCCAAACTGATTGTTGGCCCAAGAGAGAATTATTTGGGTGTGGATTTTCTAGAATCGGATAATGTGGACACTCTTTCCCACAAACTCAGACAGGCGATGGAATCGCTTGGAGATCAAATTTTGGTTCTGGTGGACCTGGCCGGCGGATCTCCCTTCAAAACCGCCGTTACACTCAAAAACGAGTTTTCGAATAAGAAAATTGAAGTTGTTTCCGGCTTGAATTTGCCCATGCTTACTTCCGTTCTGCTGGGAGAAAAGGAAACCATGGAAGAATATGTGCAGGACGCCATGGAGATGGGGGCAGTCGGCATTAAACAGTTCAAGAAGAAACCCAAGCCGCAGCCGGCCGCTGCGGAAGACGGGATTTGACCGAGCCTTTCCGAGCAAGTTCTAAGGAGGTACAAACCATATGATTCATCACGGCAATCCCGTATCAAAAGGAATTGCGGCGGGTCCCGTTTTTCTTTACCAGCCCTTTGCCGCCGCTGTCAGCGAAGCCCTGCTTGAAGAAAGCGCTGTCAGCGAAGCGTTGAATAAATACGAAAATGCAAGAAAGAACGCAGAGTCGGAGCTTAAGGCCATTCGTGCCCGTCTAGAAACCTCCGACCCCGAAAAAGCAAAGATTTTCTCCGCACATATCGACATCCTGTTCGACGAGGCTATGGACTGCGATATCCGCGAGCTGATTGAATGCGACCGCTACTCCCCGGACAGGGCAATCGACGAGGTATTTGAAAAATACGCCCGTATTCTCGGAAAATCCCCCGACCCGCTTATTAAGGAGCGGGCGTCGGACATTCGCGACGTAAAAACGCGCCTGATCCGTGTGTGGAACGGTGTGGCGGAAAAGAACCTCTCCTCTCTTCCCGCACCCGCGGTCATCGTCGTACACGACCTGCTTCCATCCGATACGGCTACTTTGGATCGAAAAAATGTTCTGGCTATTGTTACGGAAATCGGCGGCAGCACTTCTCACTCCGCTATTATTGCCAGAAGCTACGGGATTCCCGCCATTCTGGGCGTAGAGAATGCGACAACACATTTCGCTCAGGGCGAGACCGTCATTGCCGATGCGCTGACCGGTCAGGTCATCAGTAACCCAACGCAAGAGCAACTTGCGGACTGTGACGAAAGACGCAGCCGGTTTCTGGCGCAGCAGGCACAGATCAACTCATATATGGAAAAAGAAGCCGTTACTCCCGACGGAGTACGGGTGGATATTGAACTGAATCTGGCTTCCGTCAGTAAACAGTCGTTGGAGGGCGCAAAATGCACCGACGGCGTCGGCCTGTTCCGTACAGAATTCCTTTATATGGGTAGGGACACTCTGCCCACGGAAGAAGAGCAGTTTGAAATTTACCGCGAGGTTCTTACAAAATTCGGCGACCGCCCCGTTACCCTGCGCACACTGGACATCGGTGGCGACAAAAAGCTCGACTGTCTGAACCTGCCGCACGAAGAAAATCCTTTTTTGGGCAACCGCGCCCTGCGGCTCTGCTTTGAAAGGCCGGACATTTTCCGCACACAGCTTCGCGCCGCTTACCGCGCTTCCGTGTACGGCAACCTGTGGATCATGTTCCCCATGGTCGCCAGCATGGACGACATCCGCCGTGCGAAACAGGTTGCTGCAGAAGTAAAAACGGAACTGACCAAAGAAGGCATCGCCTTTTCACCCGATGTGAAACTGGGAATTATGATTGAAATTCCCTCCATCGCGCTTTTGGCGGACTTCGCGGCAAAAGAGGTTGACTTTGCGAGCATTGGCACCAACGACCTCTGCCAGTACACCATGGCCGTTGACCGCCTGAACCCCGCTGTCAGCGAATATTACCAGAGCTACAACCCCGCGCTTTTCCGCCTGATTCACATTGCCGCAAAAAGCTTTATTGACAACGGAAAGCCCGTTTGTGTCTGTGGCGAGCTGGGCGGCGACCGCCTTGGCGCGGCCGTTTTAATGGGGCTTGGTGTCCGCAAACTGAGCATGAGCATTTCTTCCGTCGCTCAGACGAGAAAACTGGTCAATGAGCTGGAAATGAAAAAGGCCGTGGAAATCGCGGCAAAAGTTCTCGATCTTTCTACGGCGCAGGAAGTGGAAAAGTACTTGAACGAAGCTCTGAAGGACATTCTTCTTTGATTCCTTGATTTTAAGAAACATGAAATAAAAAGTAATTAAATGGAGGCATCCACCATGTATTCCAGAAAGACAACTATTAACAACCAAACCGGGCTGCACGCCCGTCCGGCTTCCGATTTCGTAAAGTGCGCTTCTCAGTTTAAATCAAAGATCACCATTAAAAATGTGGATGATGATGAAACCGTTAGCGCAAAATCCATTATTCTGATTCTGTCGCTCAGCCTGAGCAAGGGTATGAAGGTCGAAATTACCGCAGAAGGCGAAGACGAGGTAAAAGCCGTTGATACCCTTGTTGCGCTGATTGATTCCAAATTCGGCGAATAACGGTCGTGATTAGAGCCGGTTTACGATCGTGCTGGACAAAAGCCTTTTCAGGTCGTCCTCACGGAAGAAGCCGGTTTTTTCATGCAGCGCATTGGCCGAGGCGACGGAAAGCGCAAAGCGGATCGTCGCCTCGAGCGGGTACTTTCGCACCATGCCCACCGCAAATCCCGCGACCATGCTGTCACCGCAGCCCACCGTGTTGACCACTTCGATTTTGGGGCAAACGCCCTGAAAGACTCCTTCATCCGACACGACCAGCGCACCGTCCCCGCCAAGGGAAATCACGACCAGCTCGATTCCTCCGTCGTGGAGCTTCTGCGCCGCTTGAATCAGCTCTTCGTGCGAAGAGACGGCAATGCCGGTCAGTTGACGGATCTCGTCCGCGTTCGGCTTTATCATCGTCGGCTTGGCTGCAATGCTGCCCCGGAGCATGGATCCGCTGGTGTCCAGAATCACGCGTTTCCCCGCGTTTCTTGCGGCTTCAATCAGTCTGCTGTAATAATCGGCGGGCGTACCGGCTGGAACACTACCGGAAATCGTGATGACATCGCTTTTCTCCACACACTGCAGATAGGTCTGATAAAAGTCCTCCAGCGCTTTTTCCGTCAGCTGGGCGCCGGGCTCCAGAAATTCCGTCTGCTCGCCTGTGGACTTGTCCCGAACATTGATGCAGCAGCGGGTTTCGACCCCGGAGTCAGTAAAACATCCCTCAATTTTGTCCTGAGCAAGCAGAGACTTGAAATAGGCTCCGTGGAAACCGCCGACGATCCCCGCGGCTATAACCTTTTCCCCCGCAAGGGAAGCAACTCTGGCCACATTGACGCCTTTGCCTCCTGCGGTCTTGATGCAGCTCTGCACCCTGTTGACACCGCCTGTGCGGCAGGAGTCTATTTGATACAGCTGGTCGATTGCAGTATTGAGTGTAACGGTAGTAATCATGCTATTCTCTCCTATTTTTCTTATCTTAGAATGATATTGTATTTCAGACGGTCGCCGCGGACGATACTGTCGCAGTACTCCACAAGGATGCCGCCGGCGCTGGTCACGCGCTCCACATGCAGCGCGGGCTGGTTTCCCGCCGTTTGCAGAGCTTCCGCCTGTTTTTTGCTCATCAGCACCGCTTCAAACGATTCTTTTGCGGCGTTTGGCGTGATTCCCGCCAGGAGATGCAGCGCATTATACAATCCCTTTTCTATAACAAGCTCGCCGGTAAGATTCGGGCAGATCTTGCAGGGAATGTAGGATTTCTCCAGCGCGAACGGTGTGCTGTCCGCACTACGGAGCCGCTGTACGCAGAAAAGCTCCTCATTCTCCGGAAGTCGAAGTGCCTCCGCCGCAATCTGCGAGGTTACCTTTTCAAAGGAAATCAGCTTATTGGTGATGGTATGACCATGATCTGGCATATTATTTCCGAAGCTGTAAAAGGACGACAGTTCCTGCTCCACCTTTGGCTGAAGAACATAGGAACCTTTGCCCTGTTTGCGGTAGATCAGCCCCTTTGTCTTCAGTCCCTCCAGCGCCAGGCGGACCGTCATGCGGCTGACCCCGTACTGCCGACAAAGTTCGGACTCGGTGGGGAGCTTCTCCTCCGCCGGCCACACTCCGCTTTCAATATTATTCTGAAAGATATTCTGAAGCTGGCGGTAAAGAGGAACTGCACTATTTTCGTCCAACATTTTTTCACACCCTTATTTATTCTTGTGTATTGACATTCTCTCTTGTTAATCTTATTATAATGTTATAACAAGTTTTTGTAAAGAGGCAGTACCTATGAAATATGATCTCGGAGTCGGAACCAAAACCGCGGTCATTTTAAAGCGGATGATTGATTTTACCGCCCTTTGAAGAACAGACTCACGCGCTCGGCAGCCGACTGGTTAAGTCTCAGCTTTCTACGGTTATGGGAGCTGCGCTCCCGTGCTTCTTTAAGTTCAACCCGGCGGATTTTCCGTCGGTTACCCAAAAATAAAAAACAGATAGTGAGGTAAAAACAATGTATTTAACAGAACAGGAAATCATGGCAACGAAAGAAGCCCTTGATAAAACCTATGCGCAGATTCTGAAGCAGGAAGATGAAATCCGGAATTTCTTCCGTGAAAACACACAGCGGAAGTTTGTATTCCTGGGCTGCGGTTCCAGCTATATGCTCTCTAAGAGCAACGAGCGTCTGTTTATCACCCGCCCAAACACTTCCGCTGTTGCGCTTGCGGGCGGCGACTACCTTGTCAATCCCAGCACCTACGCCCATACGATTGAAAACAGCATTGTGCTAGTATTATCCCGTTCTGGGACAACCACGGAAATTGTCCGTGCTGTCGAGCACATGAAAAAGGCCTCAAACGTAAAGGTCATGTCCGTTACCATGAAGGAAAGCAGCGCTCTTGAGGCACTTTCCGACCTGACCGTCGTCCTTCCCTGGGCTTACGACAACAGCGTCTGCCAAACCCGTTCTGTCACGAATTTGTATACTGCCGGTCTGCTGATTAACGCAATCTGCTACGGCGACGACGAGCTGAAGGCAGAAGTCAAAACCGCGATTGACCAGAACAAGGACCACATGAACAAATACCGCGCGGAACTGGAAACCATCGGCAAAAAGGACTTTGAAGACGTCGTCGTCCTTGCTGACGGCGTACTTTGCGGCATTGCGGAGGAAGGCGCTCTTGCTTTTACCGAAATTGCCCTCACCCCCGGCAAGTACTTCAATATGCTCGATTATCGTCACGGACCCAAGGTGCTGAACGGTCCCAAGACCCTCACCATCTTTGCCGTACAACCCAATGAGAACTCCTATCAGCACGACATGATAGACGACGTAAAGAAGCACAACGGTACCGTGGTCACCTTCGGTTCCGAGCAGAACAATGTTTACGGATCCGACCTTCACATTTCCATCAGCGGCATCAACCGTTTCGAAGTTTACGGTATACCGTTCATCTACACCATGCAGATGATCGCCCTTGCCAAGGCCCTTGCCAACGGAGGAAACCCCGACGCACCAACCGGGCTGAACGCCTTCATTACACTAAAATAACAGGAGAAAAATCATGCTGGTAACTACGAAAAAAATGCTGAACGACGCCAGAGAAGGCGGATACGCTGTCGGCGCTTTCAACGCAGAAAACGCCGAAATGGTCTGGGCCATAGTCAAAGCAGCGGAGGAACTGAAAGCTCCCGTCATTATTCAGACGACATCCTCTACCTTAAAATATTTCTCACCCGCCTATTTTGCAGCTCTTGCAAAGGCAGCCGCTGAATCCGTTAGTGTGCCGGTAGCCATTCATCTTGACCACGGCGCGAGCTTTGAACTGGCAAAGCAGTGCATTGACAGCGGCTACACCTCCGTCATGATCGACGGTTCCGCCCTGCCCTATGAAGAAAATATCCGCGTTACCCAGAAGGTACGCGATTACGCCGACAATTTCGGTATCCCGGTCGAATCCGAGCTGGGAAAAGTCGGCGGAAAGGAAGACGACACCGAAAGCGACGGGAACGAGTACACCGTCCCCGACCAGGCGGCGGATTTTGCAAACCGCACCGGAATTTCCTCCTTGGCTGTGGCCATCGGTACTGCGCACGGCATCTACGCCAAAAAGCCTGTGTTGGACTTTAACCGTGCTACGCTAATCAAGAAGGTTGTCCCCATTCCGCTGGTCCTGCACGGCGCTTCCGGACTTTCCGACGACGCTCTGCGCGAAGGCGTAGAAAAGGGCATGTCCAAAATCAACTTTGCCACCGAACTGCGCATTGCGTTTACTGACGCCATCAAAGCGCATATGGCGGAGCACCCGAATGATTTTGACCCCAAAAAATACCTGAATCCCGCCCGCATTGCCGTAAAGGAACTGGTAAAAGCCAAAATTCAGGTTTGCGGCAGCGTCGGCAAAGCTTAATCCTCTGCCTTCCTCACAGGGGGATGGCGCACGCAGCGCGTCGAAGAACTGAAAGGGCTTGTCGTCTGTGTAAAACAGGCGGCAAGCCCTTCCGTTTGATACAGCGGATGTTGTAGTGATCCAGATGGTCGACGATTTCGGCCTTAAACTTCTTCAACCACTTGTATTCGGTAAGTTACCGGAAAAATATATTACTGTGCCTTTTTGCGGACAGCCGCCTGCCCGCTGCCGGTCTGTTTTGTCAAACAACGGTCATCAGCATTTTCAGTCCGCCGATATCGATTGTTACGCCACCCTTCGCAATCGCCTTCACCGGATAAAGCCAGCCTTTTTTGCCGTTGGCATTGTAATAGGTGGCTTTCCCCACCAGCGCTATTGCCGAGTTATACGACATCTGCTTTGGCGGAACCTGCGCGTCGGTAATTGCCAGCACCTTATAGGTACCACCGACCGGTATTTTTACCGTAGTCGTATCAAGCCTTAAGCCGTTTATCGTACCGGAGTCCGAAGTCCCGGTGGACGTTATGGAACAAACCGCCGCCTTTACCCCGGGAACAATATTGCCGTAGCTGTCTGTTAAATAGGCCGCCAGCGTCGCTTTATAAATGGTGGTTCCCGCTGTATCCTCCAAATACACCCGACAGACGTTACTGCCGGAATCCTGTGAAATGGAAAACTTTCCGGAGGGGTCCAAAAGCTTCCAGCACAGCTTATAGCCCAAAGAGGCGGCGCTCGACGGAATCGAGGCGGTCAGCGAAGCCTGCTTGCCGTTGCCAAGGCTAAAGGAAGTTGTGTTCAGCGTGACGCTTTCCCCGGATACAGATTTTAATGTAAAATAATCGTAACTGCCTTCGGTGCGGTCTAAGTACAGGTTATACCCGAAAACCGTAGCCTGCGTTTCGGCAACCGCGTTTGCTTTAGCCTTAAATACGGTTAATCCGTCCTTTTCATTCCCGTTAAAGCCGAGGATCGGGTAACTGGACATTCCCGTATTAACGGTAAGGTTTCCGGGATTGGAAATCACCGCGCCCGGCCCCTGAAGCGTGTTGACCGTAACCAGCGAATTAGCGACAAAAGTGGAATTTCCCTCAACAGACAGCGTATCAAATTCCACATCGCCCTTGGCGGTTACCGTACTCTGGGATTCCACCGACACATTGATCACGTTGCTTATGGAAGAAACGCTTCCCCTAAAATTCCGGAACGTTAGTGTGCCGGATATTTGGCCGTCAATTTTATTAAGATTGCAGCCTGCGCCCTGCAAGAGCATACTGTCTGAAAATTCGGTTGTCCCGGAAACAGAAACCGAACTGCCACCGGTCGAGAAAATTTCCACTTCCCTGCCGGATACATCGCCGCCGACCACAGCGCTGCCGGACAGCGTCACCGTATCGTCCTCGGCTGTTACGTTGCCGGAAACCTTTCCGCCGCTCATCTTAATATCCTCGTCGGAATTCAGGGAATCCGCCGTACCGCCGGTCATGGTGATATCGCCTTCGCAGTCCACATCGTCCATAACTCCGCCCTTGATCGTCAGGCTCCGACCGTCGCTGATAGTTACGTTGCCAATCTTGCCGCCCTTAATTATCAGATCCTCCGAGCTATCGACATCTTCCCCAGTAACATCGGTAAAGTTGCTGGAATCCCATTTTTCACTCCAGCTTTCCTCAGTTCCCATATAGGTTTTAGAACCATGCGTGTCAATAACCTGCGTGTCACTAGAATATGCGCGGACCGTAACCGGGAAGGCGGTAAAAATAAGCGCCGCGGAAAGGAATACAGCCGCAATTTTCTTCATAGAGGTTCCTCCTAAATTCATAGTCTTATGAAAGCCCGTTCATCGACAATTTAAAATTTGTATTTATTATAATAAACAAATGTGAAAAAGCAATGAATTTTGTTGGAAATTAAACGGAAATTTGGAAAATACCCCCGGCAGCCGCAAAACATGCGGGTTTTCGTTTCCCTTGACAGGCTTAACGCGCATTTTATATCATATATAGCGAATAAGAATAGAAAATCCCTCCGTTTGAAAACAATTCTCTTGCAAGCTAAGCCGCGGAATGGTAAACTATAAAGATACTGGAAATGGCGGTGCAGTTATTTGGATAAGCTAAAAAAACTCTGGCGCTTTCTCACAACACCGGAAATGATTTCCTATATTGTTTTCGGCGTGCTTACGACTATTGTGAACATTGTAAGCTACGGCCTTCTGCGCCCGGTTATCCATTGGAACAGCCAGTGGGATGTGCTTACCGCCAATACGATCGCATGGATCTTGTCGGTTGCCTTTGCGTTTATTACCAACAAGCTTTATGTGTTCCAAAGCAAAAGCTTTGCCGCGGGCCTGCTCATGCGCGAGCTTGCCTCCTTTGTAGGCGCGCGCCTGTTTTCGCTCGCCGTGGATTCGTTGGGCATGTACCTGATGGTCACCGTACTGTCGTGGAACGACTGGATAGCCAAAATCATCATGAATGTGATCGTAGTCATCATCAATTACGTGCTGAGCAAATGGTTTATCTTTAAAAAATAATGGAGCGCAGCCAGCGCCCCTGATTATGGAGGAAAGAACATGTTGGCAACAGAGAAAACCATGGAAAAAATCGTCGGCCTTTGCAAAAACCGCGGGTTTGTATACTCGGGAAGCGAAATTTACGGCGGATTGTCAAACACATGGGACTACGGCCCACTCGGCGTGGAGTTTAAAAATAACGTAAAACGCGCGTGGCTGAAAAAGTTCGTGCAGGAAAGCCAGTACAATGTCGGGCTGGACAGCGCAATTTTAATGAACCCCCAGGTTTGGGTTGCTTCCGGCCACGTGGGCGGTTTTTCCGACCCGCTGATGGACTGCCGCGACTGCAAAACCCGCCACCGCGCGGATAAGCTGATTGAAGACGCCGGCGGTGACCCGAACGGCATGACCTTCGGGCAAATGGCGGCATACATCCGGGAACATAACATCAAATGCCCGGAATGCGGATCCGCGAATTTCACCGATATCCGCAAATTCAACCTGATGTTCAAAACCTTTCAGGGCGTAACGGAGGACGCGAAAAACGAGCTTTACCTGCGCCCGGAAACCGCGCAGGGCATCTTCGTGAACTTTGCCAATATCCAGCGCACGACCCGCCGCAAGCTCCCCTTCGGCGTTGCGCAGATCGGCAAAAGCTTTCGCAATGAAATTACACCGGGCAACTTTACCTTCCGTACGCGCGAATTCGAGCAGATGGAGCTGGAATTTTTCTGCAAGCCAGACACCGACCTCGACTGGTTCTATTACTGGAAGGAATATTGCAAAAAATGGCTTCTAAGTCTCGGCATGACCGAAGAAAATATTCGCATGCGTGACCACGAGAAGGAGGAGCTTTCCTTCTATTCTAAAGCGACCACCGACATTGAATTCCTGTTCCCGTTCGGCTGGGGCGAGCTTTGGGGCATTGCCGACCGCACCAATTACGATCTGACACAGCATCAGGAGCATTCCGGCAAGAGCCTGGAATACTTTGATCCTGAAACAAACGAGCGCTATATCCCTTATGTTGTAGAGCCCTCACTCGGCGCGGACCGCGTTGCGCTGGCATTCCTCTGCGACGCGTACGATGAGGAACAGATTGACGAAAAGGATACACGAGTCGTCCTCCGCCTGCACCCGGCGCTTGCTCCTTACAAGGCCGCGGTACTTCCGCTTTCCAAGAAACTCAACGGCAAGGCGCAGGAGATTTACGCAAGGCTTACCAAAAAATTCATGGTTGATTACGACGATTCCGGTTCCATCGGCAAGCGCTACCGCCGCCAGGACGAAATCGGCACGCCGTTCTGCATTACGTACGATTTCCAGAGCGAAGAAGACGGCTGCGTAACCGTCCGCGACCGCGACACCATGCAGCAGGAACGTATCGCAATCGATGAACTCGCCGCTTATATCGAAAAGAAAATTGAATTTTAAGAATTAAATTTTGAACGCCTCCCCAATCGGGGAGGCGTTCTTAGTTTGCTTATGTTTTATTTTCCGGTTCTTCCTTCTTTTCGTCAGAGAGACTTTTCGTTAAAAGCGGCGCCACCGGCTGTTTATTTTCCTTTTTCGCCTGTTTCCTCTTTTTGCGGATAAGAAAAGCCACGACGATGGCAATCAGAACAAGGGGCAGCAAAATAGGGGAACCGCCGATAAGGAATACCAAAACGCCTTCGCCGAATCCGCCGAGCGCGCGGAGGGAATCCTTAAACTGCTTCTGGATTTTATCCCCGACGCTCACCGGCGTTTTCTCCAGCTCCGTCGGCTTGACAACCTCGTTCAACTGGATATTGACCGTACTGTAATCGATCAGCGAGTCATACTTGCGGAGCGTCCCGGTTAACTCTTCAATCTGGTAATTCACATCGGCAAGCGCTTTTTCCAGCGCAACCACATCGGCAAGCGAACCGGATTTTTGCATCAGCGCGAGAAGCCGTTCCTGCTGGGTACGAAGGCTTTTCAACCGAGCTTCCGTATCATAGTATTTTTCGCTTATATTCTCGCTAGAAGAGGAGAAATTCAGGATATTGCCGATGGAACCCGCGCTGTTTTTAAACGGAACGAGCTTTTCCTGCGGTATCCGGAGAACATAATTAGCGCTGCGCAGGTCCTTCTGCACCAGACTGTTCCCGAATACGCTGGAATCCTGCACATAGCCGCCCATTTTACTGCACAGGCTTTGAATTTTCTTTATGGATTCGTCGAATTCCAGGGTTTCAATCTGATAGGACAACTGTTCGATAATTTTCTCCTTGCCGGCAGCTTTCCTTGCCTGGGAAGCGGCTTGGGAAGAAGGGGACTCGGCTGCGGTTTCCTGCGCCTCCGACTTTACTGCTCCATCCGCCATGCCGGCGGCGGAGGTATTGCGCCCACCTATTGCCAACGAGGTTTTGGGAGGCGCGCTGCTCGGGGTCGAACTGGCGCACGCAGCAAATACGCCCAAGAGTACGGCGGCGCTGACCAGCACCGCGGAAAATCTTCGTATCGTTCTGTTTCCCATTTCCTTCTCCTTTCTGTTTGCCCGTTTCTCCTTACGGCACGGATCGCTCCTTGAGCTGGTCAAAGGCTTTTATGATCCGATCTTTTTCACTTCTTATCCTCCGGCTTGACTGTCTGGGAGGAACTGCTTTGGGCGCTGCCGGAGGGATTTTCCTTCCGGTATCCCAATGCGATCTCCTTGCCTGTGTTATTGTCCAGAAACATCCGCAGGATTTGGCCGTCGAATAAAGCAAAGCCCTTTACCCCGAATTCCTTCAAAAGATCATTGAACGTCATCAGCGGCAGATACGCCGTACCATCCATCATAACCGGCTTCACCGCTTTACCGTTCACAGTATATTTCCCGTCCATCTGGGTTACGGTAAGACCGAGTGCTTTGGCCGTATCCTCCAGCGGCAGGAATTCGCCGTTATCATTGGATACCACTTTCGCCGCAAAGGAAATATCCTCCCCGTTCAAACGGATGTCGCCCCTCTTATGCCCGCCCAGCGGGATTTTCGTCTGCAAATCCTTCAGCGGGAATTTAAACTCCTGAATCCCCGCGGCGTAGGGGGCAATATCATACAACTGGAAATAAACAACCAAATTCTGCCCGTCCAGATAGAAGGAATATTTTCCGTTCAAATCCTTTACCGTCTGCGCGGCTTCGGGGAAATACAGCTCCGGATGCCTTTGAATGTCCGCAAGGATTTTATCGGTAATCAGCTTGGTTCCGGCCTGCGGGTCCTTAAACAGAGCGCCCGGCGTTTCGTAGGTTTCCCCGGTTTTGGTATTCACATTAAAGGTGCGGAGCCAGCGGAAACCGTGCGCCCCGCCCGTATAATTCTCGCTGTAAATCCACACGGAAAGAACGTCCCCGTCCAAAAAGCTGTCGAAAAAGCTTGTAAAGTACAGATGCTTTTCGGCCGCGGAATCGCCTAAATCCTTGCCCATTTCCTTTACTTCGGCGATCCCGTCCACCGATATTTTCCGAATTTCCTTGTTCAGCTTCTCTGCGGCGGAAAAGCCCGAATAAACCGGTATGGCGGTTTGTATCTGTACGTCGTCCTCTGTTTTGACCATTACTTCCGTTTTCTGCGAAAACGCGTTCGCCGCTTTTGCCGGTTTTCCGGAATCCCCGGTCTTCGCGGCTGTTGGCGCTGAGGAACACCCTGAAAAGCAGATGCTTACCGTCAGCAAAAAGGCAACAGCGGACATTGCCCACTTTCTCATAACATTCTTCCTTTCATTTCCATTTAACTTATATTTATTATAAGGGGCATGGGAAAAATGTCTAGAATTCTGACAGCTTTGTAATTCTTATTGTGAAATCGTTATTTTCTCCGCTTTAAATAATCAGCCCACCGTTTACGCCGAAAACCTGCCCGGTGATGAAGTCCGACTGCTCCCCCGCTAAAAAGCGGACGGCATTGGCGACGTCCTCCGGCGTGCCGATTGCGCCCAACGGCGTTTCCTCTTTCAGTTCTTTGATGGTCTCCACATCAAGGGAAGCGTTCATGTCGGTCTGAATGACGCCCGGCGCTACGCAGTTGACCTGTATGCCGGACGGGCCGAGCTCCTTTGCCAGCGCTTTCGTCAGGCCGATCACCGCCGCTTTGGCCGCAGAGTAGTGCACCTCGCAGGAAGCGCCCACCTGCCCCCACATAGAGGAAATATTGATGATTTTCCCGCGCTTCTGATGAATCATATAAGGGAGCGCGTACTGGCAGCAATGGAACATTCCCTTCACGTTTATGTCAAACATCCTATCCCAGTCGCGTTCGGTCAGGTCGGTAAAAAGTTTCTGCTGCGCAATGCCCGCGTTGTTTACCAGCACATCCACCCCGCCAGCTTGCTGAAACATTGCTTCCACCTGCACCCGGTTCGACACATCCCCCTGCAATGCGACACATTCTATACTATAAGTATTATTTAACTCATTTATTAAATTTTTCGCCTCTTTTTCGGAAGCATAGTAATTAACAATGACCCGGAAGCCGTCCTCGGCGAGTTTTTTCGCAATAGCCCTGCCAATGCCGCGAGAGGCTCCGGTAATGAACGCCGTCTGCATAATTTCCCTCGATTCTCAACGGTTAAGAGCAAATTTCCTTCTGTATCTTTTTACTGAACGATTCCAGCACGAGCCGGTACGCCTGGTCAAGCATTTCCCGAACGGTTTCGTCCGGCACATCCCCGTCCAAATACAGCGATACCCAATACTCCTTATTCATATAATAGCCCGGCACAATGTCCTTATATCGGCCACACAGAAATGCGCCAAAAAAGGGTTCCAGCTTGATCGTGAGAATCGGTTTCCCCTCTCTATCGCCGCCCTGCATGGCGAACATTTTTCCCCGGATCATATAGCGGGTCGCGTCCCATTCCAATTTATAATCTTTCTCCGCACCGGGTTTTGAAAGGCAATAGCTGTCCGTCCATTCGTATTTCATAAGTCCCTCCTACATATTCCCGGATGCAAGCATAATGGCGGCAAGCGCCGCGATCGGCGCGGTTTCCGTGCGGAGAATCCGCGCGCCCAACGTACCGATCTTCGCCCCGTTCTGTTCGGCAAAGTCCACCTCTGCCTGTTCAAAGCCACCCTCTGGCCCGATAAATACCGCCAGTTCCCGCGTTTCGCGGGTAACAAGCTCCGCAATGCTTTTCCCGCCGCCCTCGAAAAACAGGATAATTTCCCCATCCTGCGCGGCCTGCCCGACGGCTTCCCGGAAACCGGTCAGCGGGCCGACCTGCGGTATAATTCCCCGCCCACTCTGCTTCGCGGCCTCCAGCGCGATCTTTTGCCAGCGCGCCGTTTTCTTTGCCGCCGCCTTTGCATCCGGCCTGGAAACACAGCGGGATGTCATAACGGGCACAATTTTCACCGCTCCGGTTTCCACCGCCTTCTGCACGATGCTGTCCATTTTTTCCGCCTTGGGCAGCCCCTGATACACCGTCACCTTTACGCTCGGCTCCGCAACGCTTTGGCAAAATTCCAAAATGCGCACCTCAACGCTGTTCTCCGAAATTCTTTCAATCCTTGCGTTGTAATCGGTGCCGATGCTGTCACAGAGAATCAGGTTTTCCCCCGGCTGCATCCGCAGGGAGCGGGAAATATGGCGGGCGTCGTCCCCGGTAATCACCGCGATCTCCTCAGGGACATAATCGATAAAAAATCTTGGCATGACTTCACCTCAAATAGATATCAATATGCATAGCGCATAACTAAGAGTATCCTTGGAAATTGGGTAAATTATAACATAGAATGTGGGAATAGGAAAGAAAAAGCGCCGCAACGGAATGCGGCGCTTTTTTTATCTGGATAATGCGTTCCACCAGCGCGGGTTTCCGTGCCGGATTCAGGAAAACAATAGGATGAACAAATCAGGAAATAATCGCCAAAATTACAAAGTTCAGTATAAATAGTCCAGTTGCCACCCAAAGGATCGGATGAACCTCTTTGGCTTTCCCGCGGGCAGTCTTTACAATGCAGTAAACCGTAAATCCGGCGGCAATGCCGTAGGAAATGCTGTAGCAGAAAGCCATAAAGATACTTGCGAAGAAAGCCGGGATCGCTTCCTCCAGCTTGTTCCACTCTATTTCTTTAAACGAGCTGAGCATCATGATACCGACAATAATCAGAACCGGAGCGGTTGCCGCGGATGGGACGATGCTGATAATCGGGCTGAAAAACGCGCTGATAATAAACAGCACCGCCACAACCACGCTGGTAAGGCCGGTGCGGCCGCCGTAGCCGATGCCCGCCGCGCTTTCCACATAGGTCGTTGTGTTTGAGGTACCGAAAATCGCACCGATGGAGGTTGCCGTTGCGTCAGCAAACAGAGCCTTGTCCATCTTGGATTTAAAGCCGTCGCTGGTTTCCAATGCCTTCTGGTCTTCCGCGCTGAAGATACCCGCCTTGCGGCCGGTGCCGATAAAGGTTCCGATCGTATCAAAGGTGTCGGAAAGGCTAAAAGCGAAAATTGTCATTAAAACAAGCGGGATTTTTGCTGGGTCGGCGAAAAGAGAACCCATGCCGGGATTGCCGAACGCGGCAAGGAAGGTTTCTGGAAGCTGGGAGCAAGCCTCTGTGAAGCTCATCGTATTGCCGACCGTTGTAATTCCGAGCGGGATGCCAAGGAGCGTCGTTACCGCAATGCTGATAATAATTGCACCCTTTACGTTTTTAACAAGAAGGATGATGGTAAGGGCAAGGCCGAACAGCGCGAGCAAAACAACCGGCGAATTCAGCTTTACAATCGCCGGGACCGCCGCGCTCGATGCAACAACCGTTTTGCTCGGGAGCAGGGTATAGGTTCCCGGGTCGCTCGTAAAATTAATCAGACCGGCATTCTTCACCCCGATATAGGCAATGAAGATGCCGATACCGCCACCGATGGCATTCTGAAGGCTTTCCGGGATGGAT
This sequence comes from Caproiciproducens galactitolivorans, assembly GCF_029266045.1. NCBI lineage: Bacteria > Bacillati > Bacillota > Clostridia > Eubacteriales > Acutalibacteraceae > Caproiciproducens > Caproiciproducens galactitolivorans. The sequence continues at coordinate 82,493 of NZ_JAJUFJ010000005.1, forward strand.
TTGATGATCAGCTTTCGAACCTTGGTAACCGTAATGGCAATATTGAGAAGGCCGCAGATAAAAACCATCGCCAAGGCTTCCTGCCACTTATAATGAAGGCCGAAGCAAACCGTAAAAACAAAAAAGGCGTTCAGGCCCATGCCGGGGGCCTGTGCGTAGGGAACATTTGCAAACAGGCCCATGATCAAGGTTCCGATTACGGAAGCAATAATCGTTGCAAGGAACACCGCGCCCCATTTCATGCCGGTTTGTGAAAGCATGTTCGGGTTAACAATAATGATGTAGGCCATTGCAAAGAAAGTGGTCAATCCGGCGCCGACTTCAGTTTTTACATCCGTATTACTGCCCTTTAGATTGAAGAAGTCACCCTTTGGATGGTATGCTGTCTCTGAACTGTCTGCCATTTTGTCTCCTCCTAAAATAAAAATTGCCCGACAAAGTCTGCCGGGTATCACCGTAAATATAGTATAATGAATTATGCATAATCCCGCAATGGGATATTTACACAAACTTTTTGATTTGGAAACAGTTTATTCATACTTTCTGCAAGATTTATATCAATTTGTTGCAAAGCCACGACCTCTTCGCGCATTTTGCCGAAAAAAACCATAAAGGAATAAAGGCCGCGTGGGCTTGAATGGGACGAAAAGCAAATATAAAAAACTGGCGGCGGCTTCTTTCGAAGCCGCCGCAAACGGATTTATTTCAAGTTATTCTTCAAAGTGGCAAGCTGGTCGCGCAGCTCCTGCGGAAGCTTGTCACCAAACTTCTTATAGAACTCTTCAATGCCGTCCGCTTCTTTCGCCCACTGCTCCTTGTTAACCTCAAGGATGCTCTTGAGCGTGTCAAGGCTGATGTCAAGGCCTTCGATATTGATGTCTTCCGGCTTCGGAACATAACCGATCGGGGTTTCGACAGCGTCGGCCTTGCCCTCGCAACGCTCAAGGATCCATTCGAGCACACGGAGGTTGTCGCCAAAGCCCGGCCAAATGAAGTGGCCTTCATCGTCAAGACGGAACCAGTTTACGTTGAAGATCTTCGGAGCATTTTCGCCGAGCTTCTTGCCCATTTCAATCCAGTGCTTGAAATAGTCGCCCATATGGTAGCCGCAGAAGGGAAGCATAGCCATCGGGTCGCGGCGGACTACGCCGACTGCGCCGGCTGCTGCTGCAGTTGTTTCAGAGGCCATGATGGAACCGACAAACACGCCGTTGTTCCAGTCGCGGGACTGATAAACAAGCGGAGTGGTCTGTGCACGGCGGCCGCCGAAGATAATAGCGGAAATCGGAACGCCCGTGCCCTTGTCGAATTCGGGGCTGATGCAGGGGCAGTTCTTTGCAGGAGCGGTAAAGCGGCTGTTCGGATGAGCGCCCTTCTGGTCGGAGGTTGTACCATCCCAAGGCTCGCCCTTCCAGTTGAGGGCGTTCTTCGGCGGGTTCTTGTCGAGGCCTTCCCACCAAACGGTGTTGTCGTCCAGATTCTGTGCCACGTTTGTGAAGATGGTTCCGCTCTTTGTGGTGGCAAGCGCATTCGGGTTGGATTTTTCATTCGTACCCGGCGCAACGCCGAAGAAACCGTTTTCCGGATTGATCGCGTACAGTCTGCCGTCCTCGCCCTGACGCATCCAAGCGATATCGTCGCCGACGGTCCAGATCTTGTAGCCCTTTTTGCGGTAACTTTCCGGCGGAATCAACATGGCGAGGTTTGTCTTGCCGCAGGCAGACGGGAACGCAGCGGCAACGTACTTGATTTCGCCCTTCGGATTCTGAATGCCGAGGATCAGCATATGCTCAGCCAACCAGCCTTCGTTCTTGCCAAGGTAGGAAGCAATGCGCAACGCAAAGCACTTCTTGCCAAGCAGAACGTTTCCGCCATAGCCGGAGTTTACGGAAATAATGGTGTTGTCCTCCGGGAAGTGGCAAATGTATCTCTTCTCCGCGTCGATATCGCACTTGCAGTGCAGACCGCGCACCCAGTCGTTGCTGTCGCCGAGGGTATCCCATACCTTCTGGCCAACGCGCGCCATTATGCTCATGTTCAGAACAACATAGATAGAGTCGGTAAGTTCAACGCCGATTTTCGCAAGAGGGGAACCGATTGGACCCATGGAGTACGGAATAACGTACATGGTGCGGCCCTTGTAGCTGCCTCTTGCTATGTCATAAAGCATTTTGTAGGCTTCCTTCGGATCTTTCCAATGGTTGGTGGGGCCAGCATCCTCTTCTTTGCGGGAGCAGATAAAGGTTCTGTCCTCCACGCGGGCAACGTCGTTAACAGCGGTACGGTGCAGGTAGCAGCCCGGAAGCTTCTCCTGATTCAGCTTAATCATTTCACCCGTTGAGCAGGCCTCTGCGCGAAGGGCTTCCAGCTGCTCTTCGGAGCCGTCTATCCAGACCAGCTTATCCGGACAGACCAGCTTTTTCATGTCTTCAATCCAGTTCAGTACAGACTTATTGCTTGTCATGACTCATTTCTCCTTCCGGTCCAATGACCTTAAATTTAAGGATTTGGGTTTAATTATAATACATAAATACATTTTAATCAATTACAAAATCATAAAATTGTTAAAAAAATAGCAAAATTTATGAATAATTTGCATTTGAATCCTGCATCTCATCGGTTTTGGTCTACTGCCATTGCGGCGCAGGCGTTCAAATCCAATCCTGCAACATTTCCGGAAATATACTCGTAAAATCCCTGGGAACCAACCATGGCCGCGTTGTCCCCGCACAAGTTCCGCTCCGGCATATAAAATTTCCAGCCACGGTTCCTGCATTCCTGTTCCAGCCGGCTTCTGAGCAGGGTGTTCGCCGAAACTCCGCCCGCAATGGCAAGCTTCCTGCTTCCGGTATCCCGCGCGGCTTTTACGAAATTTTTCACAAGGCAATCGACTACTGCCTTGCGGAACGAAGCCGCCAAATCCTCTACTGGGAGCGTCTGTCCCTTCTGCTCTGCGTTGTGGATTAAATTGATGACGGCGGTTTTCAGCCCGGAAAAGCTGAAATCATAGGGCGCACCGTCCACCGTTGGGTGTGGCAGTTTAAAAGCGTCCGGATCCCCGCCCTGCGCCCTTTTGTCCATTTCCACGCCTCCCGGATAGGGCATTCCCATTGCGCGCGCGGCCTTGTCAAAGGCTTCGCCCGCCGCGTCGTCGCGCGTGCGGGCAAGCACATGCAGGTCGGTGTAATCCTTAACCTGCACAATATGGCTGTGCCCCCCGGAAACGATCAGGCACAGAAACGGTGGCTCCAGCTCCGGCGAGGTGATGTAATTCGCGGCGATATGCGAACGGAGGTGATGCACCGGAACCAACGGCTTGCCGGAGGAAAGGGCAAGGCCCTTTGCAAAATTCACGCCGACCAAAAGCGCCCCGATCAGCCCGGGCGCGTAGGTAACGGCGATCGCGTCGATTTCCCCAAGCGTAAGCCCCGCGTCGTCCAGCGCCTTCTGGGTAACGCCGACAATGGCTTCGCAGTGGCGGCGGGAAGCGATTTCCGGCACAACGCCGCCGTAGAGCCGGTGTTCCTCGACCTGCGAGGCAATCACCGAAGATAAAACCTTTCTCCCGTCCTCAACCACCGCGGCGGCGGTTTCATCACAAGAGCTTTCCAGTGCTAATATCCGCATAATCTATTTTCCCCTTATTACTTTTAAATTCATTCGATCAATTTATCTATTTAAAATACTTTGTCATCAGAACGGCATCCTCCGTTGGATGGGAATAAAACCTTTTCCGGATTCCCGCCGGGGCAAAACCGAGCTTTTCGTAAAGTGCGATTGCGGGGGCGTTCCCCTGTCGCACTTCCAAGGTGATAAACTCCGCATTGTTCCTTACCGCATAGTCCATTAAGGAACGAACCAGCGCCTGCGCCGCGCCCTGCCGCCGGTAATCCGGATGGACGCAGACCTTGTCGATATAGCATTCCCCACAGACGTACTGCATTCCGGCGCAGCCGACGGGGTTCCCCTGAAAAAGGGCGACGGCATAGCATGCGGTACCGCTCGAAAGCTCCGCCTGAAGCCCGGCGCGCGTCCACGGATCGGAAAAGCAAAGCGCCTCGATCTGGGCAAGCGAGTCGATGTGTTCCTCTTTCATTGGTACAATTTCAAACTTGCACATAAAACCTCCCCGGCTCTTCCGCTTTAATTTGCAGGTACAGGTGCCTTGCCACCGCAACCACCACGAACAGCATGACAAGGGACAGGAACTGCACGCTGAGAAAATCCGTTTGGAAAAGGTTGTGGCACACCACATAGGTGGAACTCAACACCGTTAACACGGGGACATAAAATTTTTCCGGGAAGTAAAAGCCGTACGCAACCGACAGGATATCCGCCGGATAATAATACCGCTCATGCATATGCGGCAGGACGAACGGCACGAACAAAGCGTAAAAAAGAGCCAGCGTAAGCAGGATTTCATCCGTAAACGCAAACTGCCCTTTATAAAGGCAGAACAGGGACAGCAGCACCAGCCCGCCGGCAAAAAACACCCCCGCGGTGCCAATGTACTCCGGCGTATGCTCCGGAAACCATGTGTACAGGTTCGGCAGATACATGGAGACCATCTTGTACTTTCCGGACAGGGAGATATACACCGTAAGCAGTTCCCAAAGATTGCGCCCGCAGAGCGCTGCCGGAAGGATGGAAAGCCCGTAAACCAGCGGGATAATAGCGAACGTCCGCAACCGGATCTGCCGTTTCAGGAACAGCAGGAAAAGGAACGGAGCCAGGAACACCGCCTGCAATTTAAACACAAACGATACTGCGAACGCTGTTACGGCGCACGCTTCCTTCCCCGTCATCAGAAAATAAACGGTAGCAGCAAGCGCCGCGGTGAATATGGCGTCACACTGCCCCCATGCCGCGGAATTCAGCACCACGCTCGGCAGGAACAGGATGACGGCGTAAGCGGCTGTGCCATACGCATCTTTCCCAAAGTGAAGGTTGACGATCTTCCTCACGAAATACGCCAGAAGAAAGTCCGCAATACAGGAAACCAGTTTAATCCCCGCCAGATCGGAAAGCGGCAGATACGTCATGCCGGCAAGAAGGTACAGATACGTCGGCATATAGTCCCCGATGCTCATGCCAACAGCTGCAAAGCCGCCGTTGCTCTGCAGCGCGGCGTACCAATCCCGTAAAAACTGATAATAGTCGCACGACTCGAACGGGAACAGCGGCAGGCGCGTCAGCATGGCAATCCCTGTAATCAGAATGAGGAAAACGGTATTTTCGATTTGCTTCCGTTTCCGTTCCCGCACAGCTATCCCACCTTTTTATAAATTAAAAAGTCGAATTCAATATGGGTTTCCAGAACAGCGGCCCTTCGCAGGCGTTCGCCGCCTTCCACGCCGGTTTTGTAATAGTACGGCGTCATCATAAATAAGTTCATCATGGTTTCGTTGTTTTCTAAGCGAATATCCCCTTCCACAGGCACGCGCTCCACAAAGGAAAAACCAGCGTATTCGGTTTCCCGGTATTCGTTTTCGTACGGCGCATCGTACAGGATTTCCTTTAACCCGAACAGATGTCTGCGCCCCGGCACCGCCAGAATGAGCGTTCCTCCGGGCTTTAACACGCGGAAAAGCTCGTCTTCCACAATCGGTGCAAAAATATCTGTTACGCAGTCAACGGCCCCGTCGGCAACCGGAATCCCGAAAATGCTTCCGACGGCAAACGAGATTTCCTTATATTTTTTCGCGGCGGCTTTCACCGCACATTTTGAGATATCAAAGCCGAATATCCGCGGCGTACCGCCATGGCTCTGCAGGCTTTCGAAAAGCCTACCGGTGTAGTACCCCTCGCCGCAACCCGCGTCCAAAAGCACCGGGGACAACCCCGCGTACCGATGAACCAGTTCGTTCAGCTTATCGCTGAAAATCCGGTAATACCCCGCTTCCAGAAAGCGGCGGCGGGCCGCGACCATCTGCTTGTTGTCGCCGGGGGACTTGGAGTGCATCCGGTTTGGCGGCAGAAGATGGACATAGCCCTCTGCGGCAATATCGTAGCTGTGCCCTTTGGGGCAGGCATAGGTTTTCTCTTTCTTATCAAGCCGTTCGCCGCAGACCGGGCAGGAAAATACCGTCATGCCTTCGCCTCGTACCAAGTCCTGCCGATTTTCGCTTCCGCCACCAGCGGCACGGAAAGGCTCGCGGCGCTCTGCATTTCCTCCGTCAGGATTTTCGCGGCCTTTTCCGCTTCGTCCTGCGGCGCTTCTACAATCAGCTCGTCGTGAACCTGTAAAATCAGGCGGGACTTCATATTTTCTTTTTGCAAACGGTTTTCCACGCGGATCATGGCGATTTTAATAATGTCGGCGGCGGCGCCCTGAATCGGCATATTGCGCGCCACACGCTCGCCGAACGAACGCATATTGAAATTGCTGGAGGTCAGCTCGGGCAGGTAGCGGCGGCGGCCGAACATGGTTTCCGCGTAGCCGTTTTCCTTCGCTTCGGCAACGACGCGCTTCATATATTCATTAATTCCCGAATAATGGGAAAGGTAATCCCTAATATAGGTGTCGGCTTCCTTGCGCGTAACGCCGATATCCTTGGCCAGCGAAAACGCGCTGATGCCGTAGACAATACCGAAATTGACCGCCTTTGCGCGGCTGCGCATGATCGGCGTAACCATATCCTCCGGCATATGGAACACCTGCGCCGCCGTGCTCCGGTGAATATCGTCGTTATTCAGGAATGCCTGTATCATATTTCGGTCATTTGCCACATGCGCCAGAACGCGCAGCTCAATCTGGGAGTAATCCGCATCCACCAGCACCCAGCCCTTGCGCGCAACGAAGAACCGCCGCATTTCGCGTCCAAGTTCCGTCCGCACGGGGATATTCTGCAAATTCGGCTCGGTCGAGCTGATACGGCCCGTCCGTGTTTCCGTCTGGTTAAAGCTGGAATGGATTCGCCCGTCCGGCGCGACGACCTTCAAAAGCCCTTCGCAGTAGGTGGATTTCAGCTTGGCCATGCTGCGGTAGTTCAGCACAAGCTCCACCGCAGGATGCTCGTAGCGCAGGTTTTCCAAAATCCCGGCCGCTGTGGAATACCCGCTTTTGGTCTTTTTCCCGTGGCTCAGCCCCAGCTTTACAAACAGCGCTTCGCCGAGCTGCTTGGGGGAATTGATATTAAATTCATAACCAACTGCCTCATAAATCTGCGACTGGATTTCGTCGATCTGCTTTTGCAGCACGTCTCCATAAGCCTGTATGCCTTCAGCGTCCACCGCGAAACCGATGTTTTCCATGCGCGCAAGCACCGCGGCGAGCGGCATTTCGATTTTATCCAGAAGCTCCGTCTGGTTCTTTTTCGCTATTTCTTCCACCAGCTTGTCCGTTAAAGCGGGCAGTACTGCGGCGGCGGCAAGCTCCCCCTGCTCCGGCAGCGGGATGCCGTATTCCTGTGCGAGACGCGCCGGTTCGTAGCCGGAAGCGGACGGGTTTAAAAGGTACGCCGCCAGCATGGTGTCCATCTCGGCATTGCGCAGCGGCACGCCCAACGCGTCCAGCTTCGCGTAAAGCGGCTTGATATCGTGGGTGTTCTTTTTGATTTTTTCGTCCGCGCAGAGGGCTTTAATAAATTTCAAATCATCAATCCTGTGGATTTGATTCCGGAAATTGACGGCAAGGCGGAGGACTCCGTCCGGATAATCGGCGATAAAGTCAGCCCGGCCCGCTTTTTGCAGGGCCTTTAAAAGCTCCGCGGTGTCCGTATGTTCAGCAACACGAACCAATTCTCCGGCTGTTACCTCCGCGGGCACCGCAGGGGCGCGCAAACCCATTTTGTCAATCAGCGAAAAGAATTCCAGCTTCGCCATCAGGCGGACGGCAGCGTCGTTATCGCACGGGGCGCAAACATAATGCGCGATTTCCGTATCGATGGGCGCGCTGGTGCAGATGGTTCCAAGCCGGCGGCTCAGGTAAGCCGTCTCCTTGTGCTGAATCAGCTTCTGCCGCATGCTTTCCCGGATATCCAGCGTATCAATGTTTTCATAAATCGTATCCAGATCGTGGTATTTCTGAATCAGCTCCCCCGCACCCTTCGGGCCGATACCCGGCACGCCGGGGATATTGTCGGAGGTATCGCCTTGAATCGCCTTAATGTCGATCAGCTGCTTCGGCGTAACTCCGTAATCCTCCATGATTTTGGCTTCGTCATACACGGTAACCTGCGGCTGGCCGAATTTCGTGGCCGCAAGGCGGACGGTGACATGGGGTCCCACAAGCTGTAGGCTGTCGCGATCCCCGGTCGCAAGAATGCATTCGTCCCCGGTTTCCTCGCATTTTTTTGCGAGCGTGCCGAGAATATCGTCGGCTTCAAAACCCTCGCATTCCAGCAAGCGGTATCCCAGAAGCCGCAAAAGCTCTTTCAGGTTCGGAAGCTGCTGGGCAAGCTCCTCGGGCATCCCCTTGCGCTGCGCCTTATAGCCCGTGTATTCCTTGTGGCGGAAGGTAGGAGCGCGCAGGTCAAACGCAATGGCAACCGCGTCGGGGTTGGTATCGTTTTTCAGTTTTTGCAGCATCGTCAGAAAACCGTAAATACCGTTGGTAAAAAGGCCCTCCTTCGTGGTTAAAAGGCGGATGCCGTAAAAGGCACGGTTTAAAATGCTGTTTCCGTCAAGTACAAGCAGCTTCATATTGTTCTCCCTTTCAGGCGATGTATTCCTTCTTCTGGGATTTTTCCCATATGTATTGCACTATTATATCACTTTTCAAAGAAAAAAATAAGTGTTATAATGAACGCGGTTTTGCCGAACGGATGGATATCCGGTTGCATTTTAAAGGCAGCAGACCATTTTGAAGAAAAGGGCCAAATGAATAATGAAAACAGGAATGGTAATCCAATGAAAATCGGAAATTTACAAATAGACGGGTACGCGGTTCTCGCGCCGATGGCCGGTGTGGCGAACCGGGCGTTCCGCGAAACCTGCGTACGGTTCGGCGCAGCCTATGTCGTAAGCGAAATGGTCAGTTCCAAGGGGCTTCAGTTTCATGACAATAAGACTAGTGCGCTGATGATACTGAGCGACGCGGAACGCCCCGCGGGCATCCAGCTTTTCGGGAGCGAACCTGCGGTTATGGCTGAAGCCGCAAAAATAGCAATGGAATACGCCCCCGACGTCATCGATATCAACATGGGCTGCCCCGCTCCCAAGGTCAGCTGCAACGGCGCCGGCAGCGCGTTAATGAAAAACCCGCCGCTGTGCGGGGAAATCGTGGCGGCGGTGAAAAATGCCGTGCCGGTTCCGGTTACGGTGAAAATTCGAAAGGGCTGGGACAGGAAAAGCGTGAATGCCTTAGAGGTTGCAAAAATCTGCGAGGCTGCGGGAGCCGACGCAATTACAATCCACGGGCGCACGCGCGAGCAGATGTACGCCCCGGAAGCGGACTGGGAGATTATCCGCCAGGTGAAGCAGGCGGTTAAAATCCCGGTTATCGGCAACGGCGACGTCGTTTCCGCACAAACCGCCGCGCAGTTGCTGGAACAAACCGGCTGCGACGCGGTGATGGTCGGGCGGGCAGCGCTCGGGAACCCATGGATTTTCGCACAGATCAACGCCTACTTATCGGATCCCCCCCGGCTTTTTCCCCCACCCGGATTGAACGAGCGCATGCGGGTTATGCTGGAGCATATCCGGCTGATGTGCGCGTATAAAGGGGAACGCCGCGCCATGAACGAAGCGCGGAAACAGGTGGGCTGGTACCTAAAGGGGATGAAGAATGCCGCCTCCTACCGCCGCCGCGCGGGCACACTAGAAACCTGGTCACAGCTTGAGGAGCTTGTGCGCGACATCCTTACGGACAACGCCGCTCCTTCAGAAGGCTAGCGCAGGGCGCTCGCCCATGAAAATCACAAGGCCCTTGGGGACACCTGTGGGCGCAGGAAATTTTCCACTCGAAGGGAACGGCTTCGCCATCTCCTGCCGGTACTTTTGAATACCGAAGGCAGGGGCAAGAGAAAACGGCCTATATACAAATAAAAGCTGTCCGGCAATTCCTGCTGAACGGCTTTTTCGAAAATCATTTTCTACTTTTCTTTATAAAACAAGACCAAAGTGTTTGGTCCGGTATGTACGGTCATGCTGCACCCGGCGCGGGAGGTAAGGACTTCCCTGAACTTTCCGCTGTCGCGCACCATTTGCACAAGGCTGTCGAAAAGCACTTGATCCATACCCGTTGTGGAAACGAAGGCGCGTTCGCCGTCTGCGTTCGGCATATCCAGTATATAGCGGATATATTCCTTACAGACCTGCGGAAAATTCCCCCGGAACTTCCGGCGAACCGTAAGCACACCGTGGGTGTCGAGAAGCAGGCAGGGGCGCAGCTTCAGAAGGTTTGCCCCGAACATCTGCAGCATGGTCGCCCTGCCGCCCCGGTAAGCGTAATCCAGCGTATCCAGAAGCACATTTGTGCATATTTTTGTTTTATCAATTTCGATCTGGTCGTAGATTTCCTTCGCAGATTTCCCCGCGTCGCGCATGTCTGCGGCTTTCAGCACCAAAATGCCCTGCGCGGAGCTTAGAGTGAAGGTATCCACCACATAAACGTTCTGAAATTCCTTTGCAGCGATTTTCGCGTTCTGGTACGACGAGGAAAACTTCGAATTCATCGCAATATGCACCACGTCGTTTCCCGCGTCCGTTTCCCGTTTGAAAAGCTCAAAAAAATCGAGCGGGGCGGGGGCGGAAGTCTTTGGGAGGGAATGTGTTTTTTCATAATTGGCGAAAAGCTCATCCGGTCCGATTTCAAATACGTCGCGATAGGTTTTCCCATCTACCGTAATATAAAGAGGGACGATTTCAATAGAATATTGTTTATATAAATCCGGAAACAAGTCACAGGCACTATCCGCGCTGATCGTAACGCCCATAATTGCACTCCCCAGAAATAAAATTTCTCATTCTAATCAATTTCATTATAGCATTGCGAACTTCAATTTTAAAGCCACAGATTTCCGAATATGAAAATTTAACAGATAATTCACAGTTGAACTGATCATATGTAATATGATATGATAAGCTTAAATCTGTAATCTGCATTTTAAGGGGATATATATAAATTATGAAAATCAAATCAAAAAGATTTCTTGCTGTTTTCCTGACCCTACTCTTTGCAGTCAGTATGTTTTCCATCACCGCCTTTGCGCAGGAAGACCCCGGCGCGGTCACTCCGCCGCCGCAGACGGCCGTTGATCCCCCGTCGAAAGGAAACACCAGCAACGGGGAAACGGGAAACAGTGAAGAAAATCCAAACCCCGACGTAACCTCGAAGCCGGAAGAAACTTCAAAGCCGGAGGAAACCCCGAAACCGGAAGAAACCTCCAAGCCGGCTGAAAACGAGTCGTCCAAACCGTACAGCAATAATAATTCCAGTAAAAAAACCGTCATCGATGAAAAGCCCCAATTCAGCCACAAAGTGGACACCCATAATCAAAAAATCGAGGAAGCCGCTTCCCGCGCGGCGCAGACGATCAGCAACCCGGGCGTACTTTCGTCCCAGGACTGGAGTGAGCTTCTTTCCGGCTCCAGTTCTCCTTCCGACAGCAGCAGCTTAGCGGCAGCCGCGGGCACCACGAGCAGCAGCACCGGGTCGTCCGGAGTCGGCGGCGTTTCCTGGCTAATGATTCTGGGAATTGTTCTGATCGTGCTTTCCCTGTGCGGTATGGGCCTATTTGTGTATCTGCAGTTCTTCTCCGGCCCAAGCGGCATACGGAAAGCCAGTATTCCCGGCCGCTTACACCAAAGCAGCGACGATGAACCGACGGAATTTATAGACATCAGCTCTTATAGCGACGGCCAGCCTCACGGTGACAGCGCCGCAGCCAATACGCAGGTATTTCCGGATATCAGCAGTTCCTCCGCAAAGGCGCCCGCTGCTTCTGGGATAAAGACCGTTCAAACACCGGCTGTCAGCGATCAGGATGAAACAATTCCGATTCCGCAGGAAGTATTGCAACAGAGGAGACAGACGGCGGAAACCAAAAAAGGACCCCTTCCGAAAGCGCAGGCAAAGCCGGTAAGCGAAAGCAATTTCGATTGGGAAAAGTTCTTTAACGAAGAAAAATAAACACGATAGAAGAAGCGGCTCCCCTGCCAAGGGAGCCGCTTCTTTGAAAGTATATTTCATTCTTTGCCGCGATTTCCGCAATGCGCGGCAGATTAGGAACATACAGCCCGGGCGGCGGTACCGGCATCCCGTTTAAGATTGCGCCACGGATGCCAGCCCGGTTTCAAACTGAACGGTTTTTCCGTCGCAGCGGGCGAGGATTGTTTTCTGCCGATCGGTGCGATAGATCATAACGCCGGCCTTTTGCAGCCTTGCGACGGTTTTTTTATCCGGATGCCCGTAGTCGTTGTTTACTCCGCAGGAAATCACCGCGGACTGCGGGGCCGCCGCTTTCAGAAAGGCTGCGGAAGTCGAAGTGGAGCTTCCGTGATGCCCGCATTTGAGGACGTCGCAGTTCAGTTTTGTTTCCTTTTTCAAAATCTCCTTTTCGCTGTCCGTCTGCGCATCCCCCATGAACAGGAAACGTTTTTCCCCACAGGTCAGCAGGGCAACAATGGAATAATTGTTCAGGTCGGTGTATTTCTTGGAATTCGGCGCCAGAAATTCAAGCTTTTCCCCGTCGGCGTCCAAAACCGTCATACCCGCCTTCCCTTCTGTAACTTTCATGCCTTTGCTGTCAATCGCCGTCAGCAGCTTTTCATAGGTAGCCGTAGTGGGCACCTGTTTATCCGGAATCCGCGGCATATAAATTTCCCCGATCGGAAAGCGGCCGACCACCTTCGCCATGCCGCCGATATGGTCGGCATGCGGATGCGTCGCGATCAGGATATCGATTTTTGAAACGCCGAGCTTTTCCAGCATGTCGCATAGCGCGTCCGCGGTATCTGGCGTACCTGCGTCGATAAGCACCATTTTTCCCGACGCCAGCCGGATCAGCTCGCTGTCCCCCTGCCCAACGTCGAGGTAGTAAACCAGCGTATCCGTATTTTCGCCCTGTGCGGCGGACGATTCGGGCTGCGCGCTTTGCAGCCCTGCCTGCATTGCCTTCCGCGCATCGCACCCGTTCAGCGCGAAAGCCATCAAAAATGCGGACAGCACCGCCAAAAAAGAAGTGAATTTCCGATTTCCCCGTAACAAAAACATTCCTCCTGATACCACAAAAAAGCCGCCCGTCCGGGCGGCTTTTCTTATTTATCGTCTTTCCCGTAAAGGTTGAAACGGAACAGCCTTGAATCATCCTCCGGCTTTTCGCAGACGATGTAAGCTTCCGCAATCTTTCCTCCCTCAATCAGCTGCGTAAGTCCGACAAGCTGGCAAAGCTTGCTTTTCAGGTTAAGGTGGTTTCCATCACGCGTTACAAGAAAGACATTCCCCTCACATTCGTCAAGCACCTTTAAAAACGCGGGAACATCCACATCATGAAGCTGTAGCGCTGGCATCATTACGAATCTACCTCCCCTAATTATTCAATTTTACTTATTCCAACCTCATTATAACATTCAAAATCTGTTTGTCAATCATTTTTCTGCTCGGGTATGAAAGGAAAACTTCCGGAACGCCTGAAGAAAGCATCGGAAAACGGCGCTTTCGAACCCGCTTTCCCGCCGGCTTGCTTAAATATGGTTGGATATGGTATAATAATTCTAATACTATAAAAAAGATAGGGGATATTAAAATGAGTTTCGAAACGGGCGCCTCGATTGTATTGGGCGACGCCTCAAATCTGTCCTCAATTTACAAGGATATGGAACAGCAGTTCCCCCCTTGTGAATTGTTAAAGTATGATAAAATTTTGGAGCTAATGGAAAAGGGCAGGTATAAGCTTCTGAAGTACCGGCGTCTTTCTGACTATAAAACAGTCGGTTATGCTCTGATTTACAAAGTGGAGGACAGCAATTTGCTGTGGGGCGACTATCTGGCTATCCGTAAGGAATTCCAATGCCTGAACTATGGCACCGGATTCATTCAGGCAATTCTCGACAAGTACTGTGGCCCCTATGAAGGCCTTCTCTTTTCGGTGGAGCATGTATCAAATTCCGACCCGGCTCTGGCGAAAAACCAGAAGCGGCGTATCAAGTTTTATAAAAACCTGGGCGCACACCGGCTTCATGCGCATTATCTGCAGCCTACGGACGACGGTTGCCTACCGATGTACCTGTATTTCATGCCTCGCAAGGATGTTACCGGGATCAGCCGTGAAGCGCAGATTCATGCCATAAGCAAAATGTATGAATACTGTTTTTCACATTTGAAGCATTGCAGCGAACTTCTCCCGCGTTTTGAGAGCACGATTCGGGATGAAAAATTTGAGGATTAATACATACGGTGAATTTCATTGTACCATGCGCCCGTCCTGTATTTGAACGACACGTTCAGCAGAGGCGGCTATTTTATTATCGTGGGTTATCAGAATAACCGTCGTTCCCTGCTTATGAAGGGAAAAAAACATCTGCATCACAGCCTCGCCGGACTTTGAATCCAAATTTCCGGTCGGCTCATCCGCAAGGATAAGGGGTGGCTCTGCCGCGATTGCGCGCGCAATGGCCACCCTTTGCTGTTGTCCGCCGCTCATCTGGTCGGGCATGTGATGGATCCGCTCGGAAAGGCCTACCCTCTTCAGCGCGTTCAAAGCCAGCCTGCGCCGCTGCGCCGCGGGAACCCTGCGGTAAAAAAGCGGCAGCTCCACATTCTCAAGCGCGTCCATTGCGCTAATTAGGTTAAATCCCTGAAATACGAAGCCCAATTCCCGGCTGCGGATGTCTGCCAGCTTCTTTTCACTCAGCCCGGCTACGTTTTCCCCCTTCAAAAAATAATCTCCGCTTGTGGGAGTGTCCAGGCAGCCCAGTATGTTCATCAAGGTCGATTTTCCCGAGCCGGAACGGCCGACAATCGCCACAAACTCCCCCGGCCGGACGGAAAGGGAAACATTGTCTAGTGCGCGGACTTCGCTGTCCCCCCTGCGGTAAATTTTTGAAACATTCTCAATTGCAATCAACGGGTCGATATCGATCACCTCGTTTACAAATCCCAACTGTTCGCTTATAATAAAAAGAAAAAACAAAAGGGGATAAATTCCATGCTTACGGCATTTTGGAAACAATTTAAAAGCGGTACGGACATCCGGGGCGTTGCCTGCGACGGGGTTCCGGGCGAAGAAATCAACCTGACCGACGAAGTCATTGAAAAAATCGCATCGGCCTTTGTGCTCTGGCTTTCCGATACCCTAAAAAAAGATCCGTCCCATTTAACCATCGCCGTCGGGCATGATTCACGCATTTCGGCGGACCGGATACAGGCCGCTGTCACACGCTCGCTGACGGCGGCGGGCGTGTCGGTTCTGGACTGCGGGCTTGCCTCCACACCGTCCATGTTCATGACGACGGTGGACCTTGCCTGCGACGGTTCGGTTCAGATTACGGCAAGCCATCACCCGTTCAACCGAAACGGCCTAAAATTCTTCACCCGCAACGGCGGGCTTGACGCGCCCGACATCGAGCGCATCCTGCTTTCCGCTCAGAACGGGGAACAGCCCGCTCCCGGCAAGGGCGAAGTAAAAGCGGTGAATTATATGGAGCAGTACAGCGCGCACCTGCGCGAACTTATCAAGCAGGGCGTCCGCTCCGCGGATTACGATCATCCGCTGAAGGGGTTCAAAATTGTGGTTGACGCGGGCAACGGCGCCGGCGGGTTTTATGCGCGCGACGTGCTCGCCCCGCTCGGCGCGGATACGGCCGGAAGCCAGTTTCTGGAGCCGGACGGCCGCTTCCCGAACCATATTCCAAACCCGGAAAACGAAACGGCGATGAAATCCGTCTGCGCGGCAACCGTCGCGGCGAAAGCCAACCTCGGCGTGATTTTCGACACCGACGTTGACCGCGGCGGCGCGGTGGACTCGAAAGGCGACGAAATCAACCGGAACCGCCTTGTCGCCATCGCTTCCGCAATCGCGCTGGAAGGAAACCCCGGCGGAACCGTTGTAACGGACTCCATCACTTCCAGCGGCCTACACGATTATATTGAAAAAGCTCTGGGCGGAAAGCACCGCCGCTTCAAACGGGGATATAAAAACGTCATTAACGAAGCGGTAAGGCTGAACCGTGAAGGCGTAAACTGCCCGCTGGCAATTGAAACCTCCGGCCACGCCGCCCTGCGCGAAAATTATTTTCTTGATGACGGCGCATACCTTGTTACAAAGATCATCATTAAAGCGGCACAGCTCCGCGCACAGGGAAAATCGCTGGAGGACCTTCTGAAGCCTTTGGCGGAGCCGGCGGAAGCGAAGGAACTGCGCTTCCCGATTCGGGAAGAAAATTTCCGGGAATGCGGCGAACGGATTATTCGCGCGCTGGAAAACTACGCACAAAAGCAGTCCGGCTGGCATATCGCTCCGGACAATTTTGAGGGCATCCGCATTTCATTCGATAAAGCGAATGGCGACGGCTGGCTTCTCCTCCGGTTAAGCGTTCACGACCCGCTGATGCCGCTGAACATCGAAAGCGATTCCAAAGGCGGGGTAAAAAAGATTGCGGAAAATCTGTACGCGTTCTTAAAGACCTGCGAAGGGCTAGATATTTCACCCATTGAAAAGTTCCTCGCCGAATAAGATCCGATGGCTCCCTTTTTGGGAGCCATTTTTTATAGTGTTTTAAGCTTTTTCTGTCCTGTAAGAATTCGCTGCGCCCGCCGGCGGGACGGGGCAGGACGGAAAAGCGAAGTTTCTTTTTCCTAAGATAATCTTCTGTCAGGCCTTCAAATACACCAGATGCGCAACGCCGGGGATGGATTCCCCCTGCTGGGACGAAGTGGGCGACATCAGCGCACCGGTGCCCAAAAAAAGCACCTTGTGCAGCTTTCCCTCAAGCATCTGCCGCATGATATAGGAGCAAAGCACCGCTGCGGAGCAGCCGCAGCCGGAGCCGCCCGCGTGGACATCCTGCTTTTTCCGGTCGTAAATCATCAGCCCGCAGTCGTTGTGAACCGCGCTGATGTCAATGCTGTCTTTCATCAGGATTTGCTGGAGCAGGTTGCTGCCCACTTGGCCGAGATCCCCAGTTAGAATCACATCGTAATCCGCCGGGGAATCTCCGGTATCATGGAAATAATCCGTCAGCGTCTGTGCAGCCGAAGGCGCCATTGCCGCGCCCATATTTGCCGCGTCCTTAATGCCCAAATCCGTAATCCGGCCAAACGAAAGGGCTTCCACCGTAATTTGCCCTTCTTGCTTCTTTTCCGGCGAACCGATAACCATTGCGCCCGCTGCGGTTGCCGTCCACTGGGCGGTCGGCGTACGCTGACCGCCGTATTCCAAAGGAAAACGGAACTGCCGTTCCGCCGAGCAGAAATGGGAAGACGTAACCGCAACGGTGTTTTCTGCCGCGCCGGATTCGGTAAAGACCGAGGCAATCGCGAGCGTCTGCGCCATGGTAGAGCAAGCGCCATACTGCCCTAAAAACGGAATGTTCAATCCCCGCAGCCCGAAAGTGGAGGAAATGCACTGGTTGAGCAGGTCTCCCGCGAAAATACAGTCGATATCCGTATTTTTCAAACCGGCCTTGTTCAACGCCAAGAGAACCGCCTCGTTTTGCAGGCGGCTTTCCGCTTTTTCCCAAGTGGATTCCCCCAGCTTGGTATCGTTATGGCACTGGTCGAAATATTCCCCAAGCGGGCCTTCGCCTTCCTTCTTCCCAACCACAGCGGCGTAACCGAGGATGACCGGCTTTTTATTTAATTCAAGCGTATATTTCCCGATTCGGGTAGGCATCGCCATTCCTCCTTAATACAAATGGAAAAACCAGACGATCAGGCCGTACAGGATGGCGGCGGAGGTACTGTAAACCAGAACCGGCCCCGCTATAACAAACATTTTTCCGCCGATGCCAACCACATAGCCCTCGCTCTTAAATTCCATGGCGGGCGCCACAATAGAATTCGCAAATCCTGTGATCGGAACCAGCGTGCCCGCCCCGGCGAATTTCGCGATATTGTCGTAAACCTTTAAAGCGGTCAGCAGCGCACTCAAGCCGATTAAGGTGATGGAAACCCACGCGCGCGCCTCCTTGATATCCATGCCCGACCGCATGTAGAAGTTTACCAGCGCCTGCCCCAATACGCAGATGGCGCCGCCGACCAGAAAAGCAAAAAACAGGTTCTTTCCGTATGTTGTCCCCGGCGAAGCCTTGTCCGCCATTTTTTTATATTCGCTCCTTGATATTGTCATTTCCGAACCTCCTTTTCAAAAATATTCTGCCAATCCGGCCGGCAAATATACAATTTGATTAAAATCAAGCCCTATACAGTCACAAATTTTATTTTGCGAAATATTTTTGAAGGATTTTTATAAAATATCTTCCATTTTTTGTTGAAATACGTTATAATAAGCGTTGTAAAATTCAGAAAAACTTTATGGGGGCGTTTCAGACGAATACTCGTATTGAATCCAATCCTTACCGCCGAATACAGCCTTCAAACCGCAGCAGTACCGGAATAAAAAAAGCCACAGGAACCAGTTTTTCCGGTTTGTTGCAAAACGCGGTGAAAAAAATTGATAATAAGAAACTGGACAGCGGAAGCATGGAAGAAATTTTCCAAACTGCCGCTGAAAAATATAATGTTCCGCTCAACCTTCTGAAAGCGGTGGCAAAAGCCGAATCCGGATTTGACGCCAGCGCAGTTTCACGCTGCGGCGCGCAGGGCGTTATGCAGCTTATGCCGGCAACCGCCAAAGCCCTGGGCGTGGAAGATCCATTGGACGCGGAACAGAATATCATGGGCGGGGCGAAATATCTGAGCGACTTGATTTCCCGCTACGACGGCGACGTAAAGCTTGCGCTTGCCGCATATAACGCGGGCAGCGGCAATGTTGCCAAATACGGCGGCATTCCTCCGTTTAAAGAGACACAGGCATATGTCAAAAAGGTGATGAGCTACGCCGGGGAGGATCTTTCCGCCGAGGACATTTCCAGCCAGACGGATTCCCTGTCCGCCCTAAGCTCCCTGATGGGCTATTCTCCCGCCTATTCCACAGCCGGGTTAAATTCCGTTGGGACAATGAATTCCCTGTCCGCTCTCGGCACATTGTTGCGTGATTCTTCCGCCACCGCAGCGGTGCCCTCCGGTTCACAGGGCGCGAACAGCACAGCGTTTACCTATGACGATTATCTTCTGTTCTTACAGCTATATACCGCACAGCTGCAGATGAACGCCACGCGGTCCATGGCTTCCGCCGCAAGCGTTTCCGATTTATTCTCTTCGGATTCGGGAACCGGTTCGATGTTTTTACTATAATTTATTACGCCGCCTGCTTTTCACAGGCGGCGTTTTCCTATTTGTCCTTTAAATCCCCTTTCCGGATGGCAAAACCGTCCGAAAAGGGGATTTCATTTTTACAAAATTATAGCGCTTCAATCTCGCTCAGCCAGAGCCTTGCGGAAGCGTCGCTCGGCATACGCCAGTCCCCGCGCGGGGAGAGCGTAACGCTACCGACCTTCGGGCCGTCCGGCAGGCAGGAACGCTTAAACTGCTGCGCGAAAAAGCGGCGGTAGAAAATTGTCATCCATTTTTTGATAGTCGCGTCGTCGTATGTTCCCGCAAAAGCGCTCTGTGCCATATGGAAAATCTTTGTCGGCGTAAAGCCGAAACGAAGCATGTAATACAGGAAAAAGTCGTGCAGTTCATACGGGCCTACAATATTTTCCGTTTTCTGCGCAATCATTCCGTCCACCGGGGGCAGAAGCTCGGGGCTGACCGGCGTGTCAAGGACATCCTTGAGCAAATCACAAATCTCCCCGCCGGTTTTTACGGCGGCATGGTGCACCAGATGGCGAACCAGCGTTTTCGGAATCGAACCGTTTACGCCATACATGGACATATGGTCGCCGTTAAAGGTTGCCCAGCCAAGCGCAAGCTCGGAAAGGTCGCCGGTGCCAATTACAAGCCCGCCGTACTGGTTGGAAAGATCCATTAAAATCTGCGTGCGTTCGCGCGCCTGGGAATTTTCGTATGTTACATCGTGGATTTCGGGGTCATGCCCGATATCCTTAAAGTGCTGGGTAACGGAAGCCCCGATGGGGATTTCCTTCAAGGTCACGCCAAAAAGCTCGGAAAGGCGCTGGGCGTTGCTCTTTGTGCGGCCGGTTGTGCCGAAGCCCGGCATGGTAACCGCCACGATGCCTTTGCGGTCAAGGTGCAGAAGATCGAACGCACGCACCGTGACAATCAGCGCAAGCGTGGAATCCAACCCGCCGGAAACGCCGATGACCGCGTACTTTAAGCCTGTGTGCTTCAGCCTTGTTTTTAAGCCGTTCGCCTGCATATTCAAAATCATTTCGCAGCGCTCGCTCAAATCCTTCGCATCGGCGGGTACGAAGGGCAGCGGCGGGAATTTGCGCTCAATCCGGATAGAAGGGATCTCCATCGTGAACCGGATTTCATGAGCCTGTCCGGCATTTTTCCAGGAGGTTGTGCGCAGGCGTTCCTGCACCATGCGCTGTAAATCCACGTCGGCAACGGTCAAACCCGTTGTAAAAGGCGCTGCTTCCGCCAGAAGAGTCCCGTTTTCAGCAATGATATCATGCCCGGCAAACACAAAATCGGTGGAGGATTCGCCCTCGCCTGCGTCGGCATACACGTAAGCCGCCAAAAGCCGGGCGGACTGCCCCATGACAAGGCTCCGGCGGTACTGCGCCTTGCCGATCACCTCGTCGCTTGCCGACGGGTTCAGCAAAAGGGTCGCGCCGTACTGCGCCAGCCGCGAGGACGGCGGGTCAGGAATCCACAAATCCTCGCAGATTTCCACCCCGGCAACCAATTCCGGCATATTGTTGCAGCGAAAAATCAGGCTGTTTCCAAGCGGGACGGTTTCCCCGCAGAAACGGATTTCCTGATATTCGGGAGCGGGCGTAAAATGCCGCGCTTCGTAAAATTCGCTGTAATTGGGAATGCTGGATTTCGCCGCAAGCCCCAGAAGTTTCCCGCGGCAGATCACCGCGGCGGCATTGTATAGATCCGCGCCGTACGGGACCGGAAGGCCGATAACGGCGAGCAGATCCATATCCCGGCTCTGTTCCAGAATTTCCGAAAGCGCCGTTTCCGCCGCTGAAATCAGCGTGCGGTCGCGGAACAAATCGCCGCAGGTATAACCCGTCAGGCAAAGCTCCGGAAAAGCCACCGCGCCAACGCCCCTTTTGACGCACTGGCGCATCAGGTCAAGAATTGCGTATTTATTACTTTGACAATCGGCAACCCGAATGGCCGGCGTCGCCGCGGCCACCCGGAAAAATCCGTCGTTCATTTTTGGCGGCATCTTATAAAGGATGCCTTCCCCCTCCCGTTCATTTGGTTTCAATCCGGCTGCATAGCCCATACCGGCGTTTTCAGCCCCACGGCTTCATGGCGCTTAGCCGGAAGCCCGGATGCCGTTTCTGCGCCTTGTGTTCCAGAAGGGCGAAATACGAACCGACGATAATACACGAATAATACGTGATGAAGCGCCAAAGCAGCATGGCCTGGCGAATCACATTCGGCTGGAAAAAGATCTGGAACAGCATAAGGAAACTGCCTTCCGCCGCGCCGGCCGCGCCGGGAAGCGGCGTATACGCGGAAATCATGGTGACGAAGCTCTGCGCCGCGACCATATCCACAAACGGAGCTCCCGGATTATGAAACGCCTTGTAAATAAAAAAAGGCACGGCAAAGACGGCAGTGAGCTCCGTTACGGTGTAACCGTAAATCCGGGCTTTCATCAGCCGGTCTCCCTGCATAAGCTTATTATTTTTCAAATAGAACGCTAGTTGATCCTTTACCTTTTCACCGGTTTCTTCCGGCTTTTTTACGATACGGAGCTTCGTCAGCAGCTTTACGCAGCCTTCGATCAATTTCGTCGTAAAACGGGGGCTGTGCGCAAATAAAAACAGCAACACAACCACAGCCGACTGATAAAGAAACCCGACAACAGCCAGCGCCATAAAGCCCTTCATCCGGCTACGGAAAAAGGAATATTTTATAAGAATAACAAACAGGGAATAGCCTGCAATCGCGGTTTGGTAAACCAGATATTTCCGGACAAGGGCGGAAAGAGCGATCCCGGTGGACACCCCCTGCCTAGTCAGGGTTAAAAACTGCATCGGCTGGCCCGCAACCGCAAAGGGCGTAATCGAATTGAAGTACTGTCCCACCATGGTAACCTTGAAAGCATGGCGGAATTCATAATCCGCTTCATATGCCGCGCAAATCAGGCATCTTGTAACAAGACTGTCCATCAGCCAGGAAAGTACAACGCATCCCGCACCCATGGACAGCCAGAAAAAATTCAGGCCATGAAGGCTGTTGAGGAGAATCATTAGGTTATGATCCGAAATACAAAAATAAACAAGCAATCCAAGGGTAAGTGCAAACAGCACAATATGAATCATCTTTGATTTCCTGCTTTTCTGTTCGTTCATAAGCCCTATCTCCTATGCGCCTAACGGGTTGAGTAATCCTTTTCAAGCTTTTCAGGCGCATTCACTACGTCGGGCAG
Organism: Caproiciproducens galactitolivorans; assembly: GCF_029266045.1. Lineage (NCBI taxonomy): Bacteria > Bacillati > Bacillota > Clostridia > Eubacteriales > Acutalibacteraceae > Caproiciproducens > Caproiciproducens galactitolivorans. Next base: position 105,022 of record NZ_JAJUFJ010000005.1, read on the forward strand.
CTCGCTGAACATGGTCGTCGGGCTGAACTCATCCGCAGAATAGTGTTTAATCGCGCGCGACACGCGCTTCATATTTGTCATGCACCCTCGCATACATTTTTTCTCATTATGCAGCTTTAATACATACAAATAGCAGCAGGCGCATGTTTTTCTTGTAAGGGCAAGGTAACTCTTCTTATATTTTTCGTACAGACCGTTTCGCTCAAGCGAAATGCGGACCATGGCAACCGCCCGGATAAAGTCGTTGATTTTGTCCGCATTCATGGTTGCAAGCGTACTTGCGGGATGTTGGTTATAATAATAAAGAGGGCGGTCGATTACCGCCACGCGGTCGGCGTGGGCAAAGATCTTATGCGCAATCGCCATATCCTCAAAGCACATGGTCGGAAATTTAATATCGTAATCCGTAAACAGCCTGCGCTTGTAAATTTTGTTCCACATCAGGCTTTGAATCTGAACATCGCGCAGCAACTTGTTCATCGCCTTCGTGCGGTCGAAAACGCCGTGGCAGCGGAACGGATATTCAAATAGGAAATCATTTTCCACGAAATGGAAATAATAATAGCAGCAGGCGATGTCGCTGCCCGTTTCCACACAGGCATTGTAAAGCTCCTCCAAATAGGTGGGCGCCACATAATCGTCGCTGTCAACAAAACAAATATATTCCCCGCGCGCAACCGCCAAGCCCGCGTTGCGCGCCTGGGACATGCCGCAGTTTTTCTGGTTAATCACCGTTATATTACTATATCTTTCCTGAAAATGAAGAAGAATGGAAAGGGAATCGTCCTTGGAACCATCGTTCACAGCAATAATTTCAAAATCCGTAAATGTTTGGCTAATCAAAGAGGCAAGACACTTTCCGATGTATTTTTCCACATTATAGACCGGTATGATTATGCTGATCTTTGGGGCATTTTCATTTGCAGCCAAATAGCTCATCCTTTCCTGGTCAGCGGCCAAATGAAAGAGCCGCCATGTTTTATTGCATCGTTTCTAAAAAAAGAAAGCGGCGAAGTTTAAAAATACCGGGTCCTAAAGATGCCCCGCCGCATTTATTTCATTTTTGCAGATATAAGACAAAAAGTCAAGTCCAATTTAAAACAGGGTGCAGCTTTAGCCGCACCCTCGTATTATTTAATCGGGAATAACCACATTGTTTTCATCGGAATTGGAATTTCCGGGATCGGGCTGACCGGCTGTGTCACTCTGCTGAGAACTCGAGTCTCCGGCCGACGTCTGGCTTCCGGGCTTGGAAGACGAACCGTCCGGACTGGACGAAGAAGGCTTGGAGCTATTTTCCTGCGGTTTAGAGGACGGCTTTGCGGACGAACTGGAGTTTCCGGCCGACGACACGATTCCGTTGACGGACGTTCCCGGCCCGATGGAATAGAATGCGGGCAGCGCCTTATAATAAGAAGACGGCAGGTTTTCTGTTTTCACAACAACGCCGTTTTTATAGAAAACCCTCTTTGCTATCGCGCGCGCGCCATCGCGGGCTTTGGAATCCAGCCGAATCTGGCCTTTCGCTAGTGTTTTGTCAACCGTATATTTCGGCGCAGCGGGGGCGGGAATCGTTTCTGTCTTTTGCGAAACAACCTCAATCCGGTCGTAGTCCGGGGACTGGTACCCGTAAAAAGTTACGGTCAGCACTTTGCCCTTGCTGCTGGTAACGATATAAACCGGATAATCCGTCGGGTTCTGAAATTTAAAATCCAGATCGGGGTAGCTTACCGCGGCGTCTTGCCCAATAGGGCAGTACGTTGACTGAATTGTATGGTTCGAACGCTGGGTAATCTTCATGTTGGAGCGGATCGCGGCACCATAAACGGTTGTGGACGCCTGGCAGATTCCGCCGCCGTAGGCTTTTACAAAGCGGCCGTTTAAAATCGCGCCGGCTTCCAGAAAGCCGTTGGCTTTATTGGAATTTCCCACAACGCGATGGAATGAAAATGTGCCGTGCGCCGGAATACAGGTCCCGTTTATTTTGGAAAGCGCAAGCTTCATATTATGCGTTCCCGCTGCGTTATTAGTGGAAACGGTGCTGTATGTACCCAGTTTCTGCAGATGGCTTTTTATATCCTCAATCGATTTCTTAAACGGAATCTTTTTTACCGGCACCTGAACTGTTCCCGATCCGGAGCTTTCCGCAATTTTCAGCACATCGGAATACAGTTGATCCATATCCACGGAAATTCCTTCATTTCCATCGGCGAAACGGAACTGCTCTGTGACCGCATTAAAGGAAACAATCGTTGGGTCGGCCGGATCGCGGTTTATCTTGCCCGCTATTTCCTGCAGCTTTGTTTTCAGGCTGCTGCTGTCCAGCATACTGTCCAATTGAAAATCCTTCGGTTTTTTTTGCAGCGCAAGAACCTGCTGATAGCGTTCCTCCCGATCTCCGGAACGGGCGTAGGAATAGGCCTCTTTCAGCACGGAATCCGCATTAAATTGGAATTTCAGGTCTTTTTCCGTCAGATTCCAAGATTTCCCGCCGTAAGTTAGTTCAATATTATATTTTGGGCGCAGATTCGGCTCCGCCGCCTGCACGGCTGCTTTTGCCTGCTCCATGGTTTTTCCGCCTAAAGCAACTCCGGCAACGCGGATTCCATGGTAAAAAGTGTCAATGTCAATTACCGAAGCGATTTGCTTTTGATGCTGATACTCATTATATAGCTGTTTGCCGAACAAAGCTCCTCCCGCGCCCAACAGGATTACGGCGGTGATCGCCATAGCGGCAATATGTTTCTTCCGTTTCGGCGCTCTGGAGGAGATCTCGCTCATTTTTGCTTCGGTCATACAGGAGCCTCCCAAATAATAGTGTATTCGTATAATAATTGGTATGAGATTCTGGTATATTATATATCTCAATAAGGGAAAAGTAAAGTTACAGCTTTGAAAAGGAATGCGCGGCCGCGCGGAACCTCACGCTTTCCCCTTTGGAATTTTCTATAGTATCTTTTTTAATTATATGTTATAATACACAATATTAAGTATTATAATTGCCAAAAAAACTCTGATTTAAGGAGGATGGGCGTGAAGATATTAATTCTTTCGGCCGCGACGGGCGGCGGGCACCTTCGGGCTTCCCACGCCATTGAAAAATACATTACCGAAAATTCAACCGGCAACGAGGTTGTTGTGGTGGATGCCTTGAAAAGCATCAACGCCGTATTGGACAAAACCGTTTGCGAGGGCTACCATTTCCTTGCCACCAAAACGCCGAAGGTTTTCGGGCAGCTATACCGGAAATCCAACGAGGAAAGCCTGCTTTCCAATCTGGTTACAAGGTTTACTAGTGTATTCAGCCAAAAACTGGTTCCCCTTATGGAGGAGCAGAATCCAGATATCGTTCTTTCCACCCACCCGTTCGCAACAGAGATGATCTCCCATTTAAAGAAAAAGGGAATCGTAACTGTCCCGCTGATCTGTCTTATGACGGACTACGGCCCGCACCGCGCATGGATTGCCGACCATGTCGACGCATATATTGTTTCAACAAAGGATATGATCCCCGAAATGAACGCGATGGGCGTTCCGACGGAAAAAATTTATCCTTTTGGCATCCCGGTGGGCGATGTGTTTTACAGCAAAGGGGACAAACCCGCGCTCCTGAAAAAATTCGGCATGGACGTGGGCGTTCCGACCATCCTGATTATGGCGGGAAGCTTCGGCGTTACCAATATAATGAAAATATATAAAACCTTGATTGAGCTTCCAATCGATTTTCAGGTCATCGTAATCACCGGGAAAAACCAGAAGCTGTTTGAAGCGTTTACCCCGGTTGTAGGCCAAAGTCCCAAGAAAACCAAGCTGGTCTATTTTACCGATGAGGTAGAAAATTATATGCACGCGTCAGATTTGATTATTACAAAGCCGGGCGGCCTGACCGTATCGGAGGCGCTCGCGTGCAACATTCCGCTCGCGGTGTTCGACGCGATCCCGGGGCAGGAGGAGGACAACGCGAATTTCTTGCTTTCCCACGGTATGGCGGTCAAACTGGAAAAGGGTGTCGACCCGGGCAAAACCATCCTTTCGCTTCTGGAAGACAACAAGCGTTTGGAAGAAATGCGTTCTTCTTGCGAAAGCTTCGACAAATCCGAATCAGGGAAAAACATTTTCTCGCTGATAAACGAACTGTGCGCGAAAAACCGAAAAGAAGCATAAAAAAGCGGGCCGCCCGGATGTTCGATCCGGGCGGCTTTGTTAAGGAATGCGGGTAACTGGACTTAAACCCCTATGTAGTGATTTTTTGCAAAAAAGAAAGCAAGGGGTACTTATGCTTTTTTAAAAAACTGTCAAAAAGCAACTGATTACCAAGGTTATGTAAACGAGTTACCACACTTGGAAGTGACTCCCATATGTAATGAGAATTTTTGAGAATGTGCTCAAGAACCGCTTCAATTGTTCCTGATTGAAGAAATATTCTGAAAATTCGATAGAAACTTATTTCGATAAATTAATCGTATTTTGACACTCGGCCTGCATATCTTTTAGTGCCTGTGCTGGCGTTACAGTACCCGCTGCAGCAGCATTTAAATGTTTTCCGACAATATCCTGAAGTTCCGCATATTGCGAAATAACTGGAGGCGTTACAAGATAATCCAGGCTTTTAAAAACAGCTTGACGATTTGCCGGAGGTGTTTTGGATGTATATTGTGCAATGATGGATTTGTCATTGATGGGCGGCAATTCCCACCCTGCATCTAAACGTATCTGAGTAGCCTCTTTGCTTGATGAAATAAAGGCAATAAATTTTGCAGCCTCATCAGCTACCTTACTATCTTTTTTTATAACATAACCGTTCGAAAAAAAGTGCGTGGCTTTTTGTTTATGGCCCGGTTCTACGGCAACATCCCAATTAAAATTACAATCGCGTACGAAATCCGGGAAAACCCAACAGCCGGTAACAATCATGCCCAGACGTCCGGATTTAAAAAGATCCCAATCAGCGTTAGGCACGCGCTCAAGTTGTGTAGGAGTAGGCATTACGTTACTTTTGTTCTGCATGTCTACCATATACTGCAAAGCTTCCACATTAGCCGGAGTATCCATTGTGAACGATTTTCCGTCAGCGCTGATCAAGCTCCCGCCGTTTTGTTTGGAAACTTTGTAAAATTCGTTGTAGGAAAGCGGATGATAATAGCCATAAATATCTTTCCCAAGCGCGCGTATTTTTTTTGCGGCATTCATGGCATCTTCCCATGTCCAATCATCGGTTGGATAGGCTACTTTCGCTTTGTCAAACAAATCCTTATTATAGATCAGCAACACGGTGGAAAAGCTGTCCGGAACGCCGTATTGTTTACCGTCAGCGTTGAATGCTTTCAGGGCTGTCTGGTTATATGCGGAAGTATCAATGCCCTGTGACTTAATGATGTCGTCAAGCGGCATCAAAGCGCCTTTTTTCGCATAAGGAACAAAATTTTCATAATTCAGTTCAAACACATCCGCAGCCTTTCCGCCTGCCACCTTGGTTGTCAGTTGGGTGAAATAGTCATTATAGCCATAGGACTGCATTTTGATGGTGACATTCGGATGTATCTTTTTGTAGGCGTCAATCATTTTTTGCAGATACTTTTCATTGTCACCAGATCCGGAAAATTGGTCAAATGTAATGAGAACCGGTTTGGTGGATGCGGAATCTGCGCTGTTCGGTGCGGTACCTGACTGCGCCGTCGTATTGGAAGCGGGCGTGGTAGAGCAAGCACTGACAGTAAGCATCATGATCAAAATAAGGCTCACAATGGATAATCGTTTTTTCATGGTAATTCCTCCCAATCTTATTTATGTTAATTTTTAGGTGCCTTAATTTGCAATATATAATAATTGAAAGGGGCGGCAATCGCTGTTTGCGCTTTCAAAAAGGTTACACATGCTTTGCCGGCGCTGTAACCTTTTTATATTGCCTCCTTCTCCGCAGGGCTGTTCAAAAACTTTACGGAACCACGTTCTACGATGTTCACCGGCATGATTTCCTCTTGCTTTGTAAGTTTTGGATTTTGAATACTGTTAAACAGTAACTCCATAGCCCGCTCACCCTTACGGGATATATCTTGATGTACGGTGGTTAACCCAGGCGTCAAATACTTTGTAATTTGCAGATCATCGAATCCGATGATAGAAATATCGTCCGGTACATGAATCCCATGTTCATAAAAGGCTTTCATTGCACTAATTGCGAGAATATCAGCTGTTGCTACCACAGCCGTAGCTTTTATATTCGACTTACATAATGCTTCCGCAAGTTTCACACCATCTTCATAGTCGATTTTTCCTTCAAATACATTTCGGTCGCTAAAGGTAAGCCCATACTCCTCTAACGCCTCACGATAACCTTGCAAGCGCTGCTTCATAACACCGTTTTCTTTTATCTCACCGCAAAAAAATGCAATATTGCGGTGACCATGGTCAATCATATATTTTGTAGCGAGATAACTGCCATAGGCATCGTCAATACGAATACTGTGGTAATAATGGTCATTGCAGTAACTATCGACCAACACAATTGGAATTTGGGACTTCTTCATTTCCTGATAAAAACTGTTAGGATATATCCCAATTACGATGATACCATCAAGATTGCGCTCTTTGGCAAGCGTCAAATAGTTTTCGTTGGTATCTGACGCTGAAATCAAGACATGATAGCCCTGCAATCGCGCACGGTACTCGATACTGCCTAAAATTTCACTATAAAAATTATTCTCAAACATCAGACGGTCGCCTTTTTCCGTCTGTGGTACTACCACACCAATCAGTTTCGAATCACCGGCAATCAGGCTGCGAGCGGATAAATCAGGCACATAGTCAAGTTCAGAGATTACACTCCAAACACGTTGTTTTGTGTCCTCGGAAATGGATTTTTTATTGTTAAGTACATAGGATACTGTAGCGGGAGAGACCCCCGCTTTTCGGGCCACTTCTTTAATTGTTACTTTTTTTTTCATAAATTCATTCGCTCCGTTTAATCGATTAAACATTTAATAATTCTATAATAGTCGCTAAAACAGGCAAAGTCAAGTAATTTATTATAAAAAAATTCAACACACGTAAAAACTATTGACATATTATTATTTTAGAGATATATTTTATGTGCAATTCATTTGAAACGATTAAACAAATAAGAAAGGATTCGATCTGATGCATGAAAAGAATATGACCGTCGGGAATCAAATGGTTTCTCTACCACAGATTCAGGGAACAACAGCCGGAATACAGGATTTGACCTTTTTACACATGGGATACAAGGGCTTGATTGATATTCGAGGGGATGAAAACGAGCCACTTATCCATCCTTTTTTACAGATAGGCAATACGCAAATTCCATTTACGTCCCTTGTGTGGAACCGGTTGGGAAATTGGATTCCATGTTTTACTTTCCAGACAAAGGGGTTGACTTTACGCGGAATTATTCTCACGCCCGTGGAAGAGCGCGGCTTTTTAGTAAGGCTTGAAATTACCAATTGTTCGTCAGAATCAGTAAATTTTACATATGGTTTATGCGGGCGATGGGCGTCAAGCTGGCACTGCGTTAATGAGGACAAAATGCTTAGCGGAGAAAAACATTGTTATCAAAGCAAGTGGAATAATGGCATTGTATTTGATATGCGTTGTGGAACGCCAATGTTTGCTTTTGCGCCTATGGCGGATAAAAAGTGCAGATTAACCTTTGAAACAACGAAAGACATCGTCGATTACCGTTTGGCTCGATCGGAATCACTAGCGCCGGGGCAAAATTGTTCATTGACAGTATATTGGGGACTCGGCTTTGAGGAAGTGGCCGCTGTAACCAGCGCGAAAGAAATGTTGCGTCAGGGCTATGATTACGAATTAAGCCGGACTCTAAACTGGCTTGATGAACGCGCATTGAAGTTTAAAGACGAAAAACTTACCAGACTATACAACATAAACTTGTTTTTTTGTATTTTCTTTTCTACAGGCATTACGTTAGATACAGAAGAATTGGTGCTTGTCACTAGCCGTAGCCCACGCTATTACGTAAGTGCGGCCTATTGGGATCGCGACAGCCTATTGTGGAGTTTTCCCGCAATTTTGGACGCCGACCACAACCTGGCGCACGACATGCTATTATATGTTTTTGGCCGCCAGCGAAAAAATTTTGGGATCCATTCACGATACATAGACGGCACTATGCTGGAACCCGGCTTTGAACTCGATGAGCTGATGGCACCAGTACTTGCGCTCGAACGGTATGTGGATTCGACAGGTGACCAGAGCTTATTAAACGAACACGATGTAAGAGATGGAGTCAGCAGAATTCTAAATTGTCTGAAAAAGCACCGGCATACAGCCGTGGCTTTGTACAATACGTTTCTGCAACCTACGGATGACGAACATGTCTATCCATATCTCACATATGACAATGTTTTGGTTTGGAAAGGATTACGCGCGTTAGCACACTTGTATCCCGAATATAGCGAGTTGGAACAAACTGCCCAGAAAATCAAATCGGCAATTGAGACGCATTGTGTCAAAGAGGAAAACGGAAAACGTTTTTATGCGTGGTCGGTAGATCTAAACGGCAATTATGACATCTATGATGAACCGCCGGGCAGTTTGCAGCTCCTTCCGTATATCGGATTCTGTGCGGTAAACGATGAAGTTTATCGGAATACCATCCGCATGATACGCTCTCCCCAATATCCGTACAGCTTTTCTGAAAGCCGGTTTGCGGAAATAGGATGCCCTCATGCGCCGCACCCGTGGATTCTCAGCGTCGCGAACAGTCTTCTATGTGGACGTGTAGAACACTGCGCAAAATTTCTGCATGATGCCCAAATGGACGATTTGATCGCTTGTGAAAGTGTGGATGAAAATACCGGCAAATGCACAACTGGCGCAGCCTTTGCAACATGCGCGGGATTTTTATGTCATGCCATGAAGGAAAGTAAGGAAGGATTGGATCAGGTCTATGAGGAGTGATGTGAAGCTTGACAAATGGAGCATATCAGCGGAAAGCAAAGGCTGGGCGGATGATTTTCTGGAAAGCGTTTTTTTTACCGGAAATGGCCGAATGGGTGCACGCGGCTATCTTACCTTTGAGCCTTATCCGCGGCCGGAAAAAACCGGGCTGTTTATTGCCGGAATATTTGGTGAATTGAAATTAGGGATTACGGATTTTGTGAATTTGCCCACTCCGCTTTACGCGTGGGTAAACATAGACGGACACAGAGCAGGCGAGGATGATGTGTATGTCTATCGCACGCTTAATTTACACAATGGACTGTTTACGGGGGAATACATACTCCATTGTGCCGGGAAATCTCTTCAAATACGCGAAGAACGTTTTTTTTCGCTATCCAATACAGGATTACTGGTACAGAGGGTCACATTGACGCCATGTGAAGAAATGGATTTGGAACTTTTCTGCGGAGTCCATACGGATTGCTGCAACCTTCCAGTTCCAGATGACCAGACACAAAAAAACACGCAAACCGTACAGCTAACGGAAGTAAGGCAAAAGAGTTTTTCTGATAATGGCTTTACGGTACATTTGGTTACCAATGGTACTGAAATTAAAATCAGCGAAAACATTACATATCATATGGAGAATCTACGGTGCCGCGGTACTTTTGAAAATGATATAGGTACAGGGTTCGTTTTTGCCGGATCGGGATCCGCACCTTTTGTGATAGAGCAATGCGTATTTTTGCCGACCAGTCGTGACAAAGACCCTCGTATACATGAAGTAGGCTCAAATTGGAATTTTGATACGCTTTTACGGGAGAGTGAATCGGCATGGTCGCAGCGCTGGCAATCAGCAAATATTCAAATCGAGGGTGACAGGCAAGCAGACTCCGCTTTGCGTTATACAGTCTTTGAATTGATTGCCAACAATTCAGCAAAAGACTCTTCGGTAAGTATCGGCGCCCGCGGCCTGACCCATACCCGGTACAAGGGATGCTATTTTTGGGACACCGAGATATTTATAATGCCGTTCTACCTTTATACGGCTCCAGAAGCGGCTCGAAATCTAATGCAGTACCGCACGGATGCGCTGCCACAGGCGAAAAAGCATGCTCAAGAGATGAACTGCCTTGGGGCGCGTTACCCTTGGATGGCCTCTTATGATGGAAGTGAACAATGCGAGAGTTGGGATATTGGCGCTTCGGAGCTTCATGTGACGGCAGATGTCGTACACGCGCTCAACCAATATGTGCAAACGACAGGAGATGAGGAATTTTACCTACATGAAGCGGCAAAAGTTTATATTGAGGCGGCGCGATTCTGGCAGAGCCGTTATACGCCGGAACCCGGGACCGAAAAAGTCAACTTACTTTTCTGTAAAGGGCCAGACGAATACTGCGGCATCACCAGCAACAATCTGTATACCAACGTGCTTGTAAAAGAAAATTTGAAACTTGCCCAGGATGCAGCGGATTATCTTTACCAATATGACAGGCCCGCCTATCTTCGCCTTGGAATCACGGCGGAAGAAGTGGAATGTTGGAGCACGCTGGAACATTCCATCAAGTTACCCAAAGACCCGGTTTCAGGACATTGGCGGCAGGACGACACCTTCCATCTGCTGGAGCCAATTCGAATTTCCGATTTAAAGCAGGGGGATACAGCCAGTTACAACTGTGTTTGCTTTGATCGCCTTCAACGATATCGGGTCATCAAGCAAGCAGATGTGTTGCTGTTGATGACCCGTCTGCCAAACATGTTTACATCCGAAGAAAAACTGGCCGCGTGGAAGGACTTTGAACCGTTGTGCCTCCATGATTCAACGCTGAGCTTTGCCTCGCACGCGCTGTTTGCGGCGCAGAACGGCCTTATGGACGCAGCACAGTACTACTTCAAGAAAGCCGCTTTTCTGGATCTTCGTGATGTAATGGAAAATACAGGGACAGAGGGGCTGCATCTTGCCTGCCTTGGGGAAACTTGGCAAGCGGCGGTCATTGGTTTTGGCGGTTTGACTTTTCAAAACGGGGTGCCCGAATTAAAGCCTCACTTACCGCCGGACTGGAAAAGCATGCGGTTTCGCTTTTTTTACCGCGGTAAGCAGTATGAAGCTGATCTTAGGCAGGATCACAATTCGCTTCGGGAAGTTTAGTGCAATGAAGAAAGCACGACATAATTCAAAAGGCTTAGGAGAAATTGTTATGAAGCATTCGCGTACATCCGGATTTCGCGTGGCATTACCGTTCCTGCTTCCCAGCCTCGTAGGATTTTTGGGTTTCAGCGTTCTACCGATAATCGCCACTTTGTTTATCAGCATGACAAACTGGGACGGTCTAAGCCAGTTGACATTAGCAAGTGATTTTCAGGGTTTCATGAAAGATTATTTTGTTGGTTTGCAAAATTATAAAGAAATTTTCAGTAACGCTGAGCTTTATCAGGTGTTGTCGAACACTCTAAAGTTTGTGGTACTTTATATTCCGCTTATGCTTTTGGTATCACTCTGCGTTGCTGGTATTTTGAACAGTAAAGCACATGGGGTAGGTTTTTTCCGTGTGGTTTATTATATCCCCGTAATTACCTCATGGGTGGCGGGTTCTTTAATTTGGAAATGGGTACTGAACCCTCAATACGGGATTTTAAATTCCATGTTGTCGTCCCTGGGTATACACGGCCCTCAATGGTTACAAAGTCCTCAATGGGCCATGCCGGCAATTGTATTGGCTTCCATATGGAAAGATATGGGCTATTTCGGCTTAATGCTGCTATCTGGCCTACAGGGAATTAATCACGAATATTACGAAGCGGCGGCGATTGATGGCGCCAATAATGTTGTACGTTTTTTTAAAATTACATTACCGCTTTTAACGCCGACAATTTTCTTCGTACTAATTATCAGCCTAATTAATTCTTTTCAGATTTTCCCCCAGGTCATGATTATGACGCCGGACGGTGGACCGGGCGGTTCTACGATGGTTATGGTAGAACGCATTTACAAGCACGGTTTTACCTATTACGAAATGGGCATCGCATCTGCTTTAAGCTGGATCTTGTTTGTTATTATTATGGTTTTGACTTTCGTACAAATGAAATTACAAAACAAGTGGGTGAACTATGATGACTAACTCAATAAGGAAAAAACGGATAGCCTTTAGAATATTGTATTATCTATTTGCGTTATTGATTGCTGTTGTGGTATGCATTCCATTCTTCTGGATGATCGTGACTTCTTTAAAAAGCCGAGGGGCTTTGATGCTTTTGCCAGTAGAATGGATCCCTCAAAATCCCACACTAGAGGCGTACTATAAATTATTTACTATCCCAAATTTCGGAACTTCAATCATGAACAGCTTTTATATCGCGATCGTTTGTACTGCGTTGCGTTTGCTGTGCGCAGCCATGGCGGCTTTTGCTCTGACAAAAATCAAGTTTCATGGAAGAGGGGTGATTTTTGGTCTGTATATTACCGCCTTGATGATTCCCGCGCAAACCACGTTTATTCCGCTGTTTATTATAATGAATAAACTGAATCTATTGAATAACCTCAATGCGTTTTTGCTTTTACAGATGTTTAACGCATTTGCGATTTTCATGTTACGACAAAAGATGTTGACCATCAACGATGCTTATATTGAAGCGGCAACGATTGACGGTGCCAGTATGTGGCGCGTATTTTTTCAGATCATTCTTCCCCTGTGCTCCGGTACCCTGGCCATACTTACAATTTTGTCATTTATGGATTTATGGAATGATTATTTACTGCCTCTGGTTCTTCTTACTGACCGCACAAAATATACACTTCCGCTTATTTTAAATTCCATGCAGGGTCAGTACAGCAACCAGTACAATCTGATGATGGCGGGAAGCCTTATTTCGATCATTCCGATCTTGATCGTGTATATCTGCGCGCAAAAATACTTTAAGGAAGGATTGACGGTCGGCGGTGTAAAAGGCTGACCAGGAAAACCAGCGATGGAAAGAATTACATTTTCTAAAAAGAAGGCCTGTCTGTCTTTTCCATTCTGTGGCCACAGCGCTCAACTCCAGTGGAGTTCAGAAAACGAAGATGGTATTCTCATCATTTCTCTGCCCTATGATGCCGCCTACGGAATGGGAGAAAAATACAATTTTCTCAATCAAAAAGGCCACCATGTGGTGAACTGTATTGAAGAGCAGTTTTGCCACCAGGAAGATAAAACATACTGTTCTGCTCCGTTTTTCTTAACAAACACAGGATTTGGGCTATATATCGAAACAGATTGTAAAACCATATTCGATTTTGGTGAGCAAATCGTAATTTCCATGCCCACCGACGCTGCTGTCATACTTTTCTCTGGTACGCCGGAAACGATTATTTCAGAGTATATGTCTCTCTTCGGTCCTGCCAAACTACCGCCAAAATGGGTTTTGGGGCCTTGGATTTCCGCCAATCACTGGGATACGCAGGAGAAAGTGGAAGAACAGATCGCAAAACTAAATCGTTATCATTTTCCAACCACCGTACTGGTATTGGAAGCTTGGAGCGATGAATCCACTTTTTATATTTTTAATGGTGCAAAATATACTCCTGTCAGCGGAAGCGAAGCGTTCAATTATTTTGATTTTGATTTTTCTGACAGCCCATGGCCGGATCCCCGCAGCATGATTGAGAATCTTCATAATAGTGGGATCCATCTGATCCTATGGCAAATTCCGGTCTATAAAAAGCAGAACCCGGATGAACCGGTCAATACGCAAAGCGAGAACGACCGTGCCTTTGCTGTGGAAAATCGGTTATGCGTGCATACAGACAAAGGGCTGCCTTATGAGATTCCCAAAGGCCACTGGTTCTCGGGCTCCATGATCCCCGACTTTACAAATTCGGAAACAAGGCGCATTTGGTTTTCAAAGCGCCAGTATCTGCTTGATATCGGCGTGGATGGATTTAAAACAGATGGCGGCGAATTCATATACCGCACGGATCTCCATTTCAAAGATGGGTCCACCGGCACACAAATGAAAAATCGGTATTCTCAAAGTTATACAAGCGCATACACAGAATTTATCGGGGAGGATCATGTGCTGTTTAGCCGTGCCGGATATGCTGGGCAGCATACCACTCCCATACTTTGGGCGGGCGACCAGCAAAGCGAAAACAATGAACTGAAAAGTGTTTTGCGCGCGGGGCTGTCCGCAGCTATGACAGGGATCCCATTTTGGGGTTTCGACATTGCGGGCTTTTCAGGCCCCCTACCCACACTTGACCTTTACCGCCGTGCTACACAGCTTGCCTGTTTCTGCCCGGTGATGCAGTGGCATTCCGAACCGGATGGCGGACAATTCCGAGACCTGATGCCAACGGGATCCGACAATAATAACGAGCGCAGTCCATGGAACTTGGCAGAAGTGTACGGGGCACCGGATTTTGTCAATGAAATGCGGTTTTGGCATAACTTACGGATGAATCTGCTGCCATACCTATATAACACGGCACTTGACTGTGTGAAGCAGTACCGCCCCATGATTCGTCCGTTGGCCTATGCTTTTCCCAATGAACAGGCAGCGTTGGGTATTGAGGATGAATTTCTTCTAGGAGAAAGCCTTTTAGTAGCCCCCATATTGGAAGAAAACGCACAATGCCGCTTTGTGTATTTGCCGGACGGTATATGGTACAACTTGTTTACGGGCGAGAAAATTTTAGGAGGGCGAACCGTTGAGTCTGTCTGTACTCTGCACTTATTGCCGGTCTATTTACGCGCAGGATACGGCATCGCATTGAATCTGGACGATTCACAAAAGTTGGGAAGCAGCGTTGGGAATGGAGTAGATTCATATCACCATTTGATTTTTTTCCTTGCGGGCGATACCGGTTCTTTTCATTTTCATGACAACCTCGGCAATGATTTTACGCTTACATGGGACACAACAGGCTGGAAAAAATCCGGGTGCAGCATTTGCCCATTTACCGTTCGGATAATTCATTAACAGTTCTTGGAATATTCATTGCAGACTGCATCCAATTTGAATGAAAGATAATCAGATCGCGAATACGGTGCAAATCCGTAATCACATTTTCAAAAGTGGTGGAGTAACTTGAAACACTATCAGGGTATTATTTTTGACTTGGACGGTGTCATTTGCCATACGGACGCTTATCACTATTTAGCTTGGAAAAAGCTTGCGGATCGTCTTGGCGTTTACTTTGACAAACAGATCAATAACCGTCTACGTGGAATAAGCCGCATGGAAAGTCTGGATATCATACTGGAAAACAGTAAAAATGTTTATACCGATGCTGAAAAACACGAATTCGCAGAGGAAAAAAATGAATATTACCGTCAGTTACTGGTGCAAATGTCGCCTGCTGATCTTTCTGCCGATGTAAAGAACACGCTGGACATTCTACGGAAAATCGGCTGTAAACTTGCAATCGGCTCGTCCAGTAAAAATGCCAGGTACATATTAGAACGAATTGGCCTGGGGCATTACTTTGACGCTGTTGTAGACGGTAATGAAATTCAACATTCAAAGCCGGATCCGGAAGTTTTTCTGCTTGCGGCGCAACGATTGGGAATTGTTTCAAGCTCCTGCCTTGTAGTGGAAGACGCAGCGGCAGGAATTGAAGCGGCCGTACGCGGCGGTTTTGATGCTGCCGGCCTGGGCGATGCCCGGGTATCCCCATTCGCCAAATATCACCTGATTCAATTTGACGAATTAATTGATATAATTACCGGAAATAGGAAATGAGTCAGCAAGACAGAATTAACAATTTCAAATATTTTAATAAATTGAAACAGGCCGTGCAAAGGAACCGGCGTTTGGTTATTGCTCCTGACTTGTATGGAATCGTTCGTTTATATACAGTAAATTCACGGAAAAAATGGAGGTGTAATAATTTCCCAACTGTTAAGCGAACGAATTTTTATTATGATTAGGAGGTGTATTCATGAAAAGGTTTTTAGGCGTTTTTATAGCACTAATTTTATGTTCTCCAGCGATATCAACCCCCGCGTTTGCATTGGATGGAGTATGGCATGACCCCTATGGTTTAAACTGCATCTATGATATTCAACCAGATGAAAGGTTGCCACGAAATCCGGTCGCAGGGGAAAATGTTTTGGTACGCAGTACGACATGGCCCATTGAATTTGGACAAACAGTATGGATTACCTACAAAAAAAATGGAGTACAACAGCAAGCAATTGGTGCGGCATGGAAATACAACAACGGAAACAATTCTTATTGGGAAGCCAATTTGGGAAGTTTTCGAAAAGGCGATGTAGTTGAATATACTGTTCATGCGAATAAAGACGGACAAAACGAAAAAACCATAGGTCCGTTTGAATTTCACGTAACCGATTGGGAACATGTCAAATCTGTTTCTTTGGCATCCAAGACAAATGGCAAAATCATTTTGAACGCCACACCGAATGTAGGATCCTTCTCCCCCAAAATGTGCTTAAGCTTCCCTACGGAATCCACCGTCGAGTTTCAACTTTCTCCGAAGGGGAACGCTACGTTTCATTCCGGAATACCTGATTTTCAGGTAACCGAAAATTCGTCATCCATTATAATTACCACCACAAAGTTAAGGGTTACCGTTACAAAGCAGCCGTATTCCATGCAAATTTATGATATAAAAAAGGCCAAAGTCCTTTCGACAAGCGGTGGTTTGGGGAATGAGATGTCCTGGTTGACGGATGGTTCAAGTATCATTGAGAAAGTACAGGACGGCTATAATTCACCGTCGACGGAACAATTCTATGGCTTTGGGGAACATTACAGCACCTATCAGCAGAGAGGGAAAACGATTGACACGTATGTTTATAACCAATACCTAAACCAAGGCGACAAAACATATTATACGGTTCCTTTCTTCTGTTCCAATAATGGCTATGGGCTGTACCTCAATTCAACCGCTTATTCAAAATTCGATATGGCATCAAGCAATACAAGCCAATATTCATTTGCGGTGGACACCGATGGGAAACCGAACGCCCTTCTTGATTATTACTTTATAGCTGGCAATCCCTTAGATGTAATTAGTGAGTATAGCAAATTGTCAGGGCTTCCTCAAGAATTACCGAAATGGGCATTCGGGTTGTGGATGTCTGCAAATGAATGGGACAGACAGTCGGAAGTAATGAATGCGATGGCGCAAGCAAATAATAATAATGTTCCGGCAACCGTTATGGTTTTGGAGCAATGGAGTGATGAAAACACTTTCTATATTTGGAACGACTCCACCTATACACCAAAATCCGGCGATAAAGTTTTTTTAAATTCGGATTTTACTTATGGCGCTAAGTGGCCTAACCCAAAAGAAATGGTTAACACGCTACATAATAACGGATTGAAAGTGGTTCTTTGGCAGGTTCCGGTTCAAAAATACACTTCTTATGCTTACCAGCAAAAGGATAATGATGAGCAATATATGATCAAAGAGGGGTATGCCGTTCGCAATGGAAAGGGCGGCCAGTATCGCATTCCTTCATCCGGCTGGTTCGGAAACAGTCTGCTCCTTGATTTCACAAATCCTTTAGCAGTAAACTGGTGGATGTCCAAACGGTCATACCTTGTCGACGATATTGGAATTGATGGTTTCAAAACAGACGGGGGTGAAATGGTTTGGGGCAAAAACACTTCTTTCTATAACGGTAAGACCGAATCGGAAATGCGCAATGAATATCCATTGCATTATATCAAAAGCTACAACGATTTTATAAAACAGAAGACAGGGAATGGAATTACCTTTAGCCGTTCCGGAACTGCCGGTTCGCAAGTTAAAGGCATCTATTGGTCAGGGGACCAGGCGTCAAGTTTTTCGGCATTCAAGGACGCTGTGCGTGCCGGACTTAGCGCAGGAATCTCAGGGGTTCCGTTTTGGAGTTGGGATCTTGCCGGATTTACCGGCAACTTTCCTACGGCGGAACTATATAAACGCAGCACAGAAATGGCGGCCTTTTGCCCTATCATGCAGTTCCATTCTGAAAAGTCCAATCCAACCCCAAGTGAAGAAAGAACACCTTGGAACGTACAAAGCCGCACGGGAGATCCTACTATAATCCCAACATTTCGAAAGTATATAAACACGCGCATGAATTTACTCCCATATATCTATAGTGAAGCACAAAACAGCGCAGTAAATGGTACGCCAATGATGAGGGCCATGATGCTTGACTATCCTGATGACGCAAACACATATTCCCTTGATGAACAATACATGTTCGGAAGAAATATCTTGGTAGCCCCTGTCTTAGAGGAGGGCAAAACAACAAAAGATGTATATCTTCCCCAGGGTGAATGGGTCGATTTCTTTCACAATGCACTCACGTGCGGCGGCGGTCACAAATCGTATTATGCGGGTGTTGACACCATACCTGTTTATGTGAAAAACGGAAGCATTCTTCCAATGAATTTCAACAGCAGCTATGCGTTAGGTGGAAATATTGGCAACAATGTTGACACTTATGATCACCTTACCTTCCGAATTTATCCGTCAGGCGAATCCAACTATACCCTAACGAATAATGACAAAACCACAATGACAGTGCGCGCGTCTGAAAATTTTGCAAACGGCACGGTAAAGGTCACTTTGCCCGCAACCAATATTCCGGTTACAACGCAAGTATTTGGCACACAGCCGTCCGGTGTTACCTTAGATGGAACTGCGTTGACCAAATATGATTCATTAACGTCGCTTTCTCAGGCTACCAACGGTTACTATTATAATATGTCTGAAAAACTAACTTATGTGAAGACGGCCGCGGCATCTACAGAACATACCATTGTTCTGAATGGTATCAAAAAAGCTCCATATGAGGCTGAGCACGCTGCTCTTAACAATGTAAGCACCAATACAGATCATACAGGGTACTATGGTGACGGATTTGTAAATCAGTTTGACAAAAATGGAGATTCTGTAGAATTTACTGTATACGCTTCTAAATCAGGTACAGCAACGCTTAAGCTGAGGTATTCAGCAGGAACTGAAGCCGCACAAAGAAGTTTCTCTGTAAACGGAGGAGCAAACCGTACTGTGCTGTTCCCAAAAACATCGGACTGGAATTCCTGGGCCGAAGTACCGGTTACAGTAAATCTGAATTCCGGGAAAAATACCATCCGCGTGGCATATACCACTTCTGACTACGCTAGTATTAATCTTGATTGTCTTCGCCTAGATTAGCCGGTTTTAC
Source organism: Caproiciproducens galactitolivorans (assembly GCF_029266045.1). NCBI lineage: Bacteria > Bacillati > Bacillota > Clostridia > Eubacteriales > Acutalibacteraceae > Caproiciproducens > Caproiciproducens galactitolivorans. The sequence goes on from NZ_JAJUFJ010000005.1 coordinate 124,116, forward strand.
GAAAAAGTGCAGCAATGCAAGTATTGAGATCCTCGCACTGCTGCACAATTTTAATTTATGGGAGGAAATCAAATGTTAAAGGCTTCATATAAAAAGTTATACATTAAATCAGCCGCAGTATTCATGGTACTGGTCTTATCTTTCACAGTCTTTTCAGGAAATTTTCGAATTACAGCCTATGCCTACGCATCCGCTTTAGGAAATGTAATCAGTACCACGACACAGGATAACAAGATCATTCTGACAATCGATAACGGCTCGGAACCTTCAGATGATAAGTTGACATTGGAAGTCTGTAAATCAAACATCTTGCGTGTAGACTATCAGCCAAACTCCGAAGGGCCTAGTCCCGATACGCCAATGATAGACCCAAACCTTTCATGGAATGCAACCACAGCGGCAATCAACACCGCAAATGATCCTATTACCATAAAAACGGATGCAATGATTATTGAAATAGCAAAAAGGCCCTGCCGTATGACAGTAAAAAAGGCTGATGGTACCACATTGTTCTGGGAACCCCCTTCAGGGGGCGTCTATAACGGCGGAATTCGCTTTGTACGTGCTGCTGCAACAAATATGTATGGCATTCATGGATATGATTGCTTTTCTGAAAATGGTCAACTCCTTAGAAATGATACCAGCGGTCAAGCCACTGCTGGGCAGCAAGGTGATTCCGGTGGACCCTTTATGTGGTCCACAGCGGGATATGGGCTTTTGATTGATTCGGACGGCGGGTATCCTTACATTAACTCGACAAACAAAAAAATGGAATTCTATTATGGCGATACCCCAAGAGAAGGCCGCCGATATAATAAAACCGACGTAGAGTACTATATAATGTTGGGTGATCCCAAACAAATCATGAAAGACTATTCAAAAATAACAGGTACATCACCGATGATGCCAAAATGGTCTTTGGGGTTTTCAAATTTCGAATGGGGTATAAATGAAACTGAGCTGAATAACATGGTAGACACTTATCGGGCAAAGAATATTCCTTTGGACTCGTATGGCCTTGACTATGACTGGAAAAAGTATGGCGCTGACGATTACGGTGAATTTACGTGGAATACGGCAAATTTCCCTTCCGCTTCCACAACATCGCTAAAAAATGCCATGCGTTCCAAAGGCATAAAATTAATTGGAATTACAAAACCACGAATTGTAACAAAACTTTCAGATGGTACGCAAACAGCACAAGGAAAAGCGGCGAAAAACGGCGGCTATTTTTACCCCGGTCACAATGAATATACGGATTATTTTTATCCGGTGACCGTCCAAAGCATTGATCCGTATAACCAAAATGAACGTGCATGGTATTGGCAGCATTCCATAGATGCTTTTAACAAAGGAATTGTTGGCTGGTGGAACGATGAAACCGATAAAGTGTCGACTAACACAGCGTCCTACTGGTTTGGCAATTTTACTACCCTACATCTTTCACAGGGGATGTATGAAGGGCAAAGATCATTTACGAATGGCCAAATGCGTGTCTGGCAAACCGCAAGAAACTACTACCCAGGCACACAACGTTACAGCACCAGCCTCTGGTCGGGCGATGTTGCCACACAGTTTTACAAAGGGGAACGTGTGAACTGGGCTGCAGGCCTGAATGAGCAAAAGGCAAGTTTACTGTCAACAATCAACAATGGCCAGCCCAAGTGGGGCTGTGATGGCGGTGGTTTTAATCAAAATTCGGGTACGATCGAAAACCCAAGCCCGGAACTTTATACTCGTTGGCTTCAGCTTGCTTCTGTAGCACCTAAATTCCGTGTACACGGAACATACAATCACCAACGCCAGCCGTGGTATTTCGGCAAGACAGCGGAAGCAGTAACAAAAGCCGCGATCCACCTTCGCTACTCATTATTGCCATATCTTTATTCTTATGAAAGAGAAGCTTATGACACGGGCTTAGGAATTGTACGCCCCCTTTTGTTTGATTACCCGGCTGATACGAATGTAGCAAATTACTCTGACGCATGGATGTTAGGCGACTGGCTCTTGACAGCACCCGTCACTGAACGGAACCAGGCCTGTAAATGGATTTATCTTCCGAAAGGGACTTGGACTGATTATAATCGAGGCGTAACCTATACCGGTGGACAGTATATCCCGTATATGCTCAACAGCGATTCATGGACAGATTTGCCGATGTTTATTAAAGAAGGTGCTATTATACCTTCACAGGATGTCGTCGATTATATTGGTCAAAAAACAATTCGTAAAGTCAAATTTGATATTTTCCCATCCACCCAAACGACCAGTTTTAATTATTATGACGATGATGGGGAGACTTATCAATACGAAGGAAACAGCTATTTCCGACAAACTGTTTCTGCACAAAAAGGAACAGAAAACTTGACACTAAACATTTCACCTAAAGCGGGTACATATAGCAATGGCGTTCAATACTACTATTTAGCGGTTCATGGAACACCTGCATCTTCTGTAACGGAAAACAAAACCATTCTACCGAAATGTACGGACTACAATACACTCTTGGCAACAAATGGCCCCGCATATGCTGTAGGAAAAGATGTTTATGGCGCTGTAACCTATATAAAAACTTCTGCCGGCTCAGAAGTTGCAAAGAGTATCGTATTAAACGGAATCGCAGCTGTATCCGACACAAGTCAAAAATACGAGGCGGAAGACGCTTCCCTTTCAGGGAACTCAACCGAGACAAAAACTTCTGTAAATAATAATCATGGCGGGTATTCCGGAACAGGTTTTGTGGATCGGTTTGAAACCGATCAAGCTGCCGTTACATTTTACACGAAAGTAACCAATCCCGGGGATTACAAGGTTTCACTTCGCTATTCCAATGGAAATTCTTCTTCGAAAAGCAAGTCGATTTATGTAAATGGGAAATATGCCTGCAAAGTGGTTTTGCCTCCGACTGTAAACTGGGATACTTGGTCAGACTTTAATGTTTCAATCCCTCTTGCTGCAGGCAACAACAGCATTTCCATAGAGAATGATTATGCTGGCGGGGATAGTGGAAATATCAGCCTAGACTATATTAAAGTACCATTTTATCCCACTCATATTCAAATGGAAGCAGAGTCTGCCGCGCTTTATGGTTCGGCAAAAGTCAATTATGATCATCATTTCTACAGTGGAACAGGTTTCGTGGATACTTTAACATCTGTAGGTGACGCAGCGGAATTTACCGCTGTATTGCCGCAATCGGGTACCTATAACGCCATTCTGCGTTTCTGCAATGGCACACAAACTGCAAAAAATCTAAGCTTATATGTGAATGACAACTTTGTTTCCGCAGTCGATTTACCGAGCAATGGGGGCAATTGGGATCTATGGCAGGACGTCAAGGTTACACTATCGTTGATTTCTGGAAAAAACACTATTAAGCTAAAATTCGATAGTGGTAATTCCGGCAATGTAAATCTGGATAAACTAACACTTCCGTTATCTTCCGAAGTTACTGCGCCAATCAATTTATTGGATAATGGTAATTTTGAAAGGCCGACTGGTTACAGTAGCAAATGGACCGAATGGCATCCAGATGGACAGTCCGTTGCTTATGGCATCAACTCCGGTTCAGATTCGAATCCACCTGCTTCTCCGCATGAAGGTGATAAGAGAGCATATTTTTACAGCGGAAGCAATTTTAAGCAAAGCATACATCAAAATGTATCCGTAGCAAACGGCACCTATACGGTGGAAGCATGGGCAAAAGTTATAAATACTGCGCCTACCATATGCCGTATGGAAATAACAAATTATGGAGGGAACAATATTTTTACGAATCTTCCTTCATCTGGAAGCGGATGGAAAAAAATTGTTGTATCAAATGTGCAAGTTACCAACGGACATGTAGATGTTGGTTTTTACTGTGACTCGCCCGGTGGGACAATCGTTCATATTGATGATGTAAGGCTATATAAACAATAATACATTTTGTAACCGACTAAATCCCATCCCGTATATAAAAATCCGGGATATGCCGGTTCACTCCGGTAAATTGCCCAGATTGTAAGGCAGAGCATCAATACCCGCAAAAACAATCCGAGCTTTCCTGCTATGGAATCGGCAGATGTCCCCGATGATGGGGTATTGGAAGGCCAGCGTAGGGACACCGTCCTTGGCAAGAGCGTAAATTGCAGCCGCTTCTGCCTTACTGGGATGGTATCCCTTTCCTTTTGCCCATTTCCGATAATCACTTGTAAAACCCGCTTCGCTCATTGCACAGATATTGTCAAAAAGGCTAATAAGCGGGGCTTGTTCGCGGCATCTCGCCGCCTATACGGGTAATAACAGGATGTTAACGGGTTCAAATCCCGTCTCGCGTAATAAAAAAGCAGCCCAACCGCCAAGGTTGAACTGCTTTTTCCAATGGTGCGGGTGACACGGCACCACTATATCCGAAATTATTCAAGATTGGAAATGGATTTGGAATATGGTTTAAAATATAAAGTAGCACCCTTTACTCTCTGCCCCACCGGAGAAGTAGACAAGCGAAAAGGCTATATTCAGTTTCAATCCCCTATAAAAATATTCCCCCCGCCAGCCAATCAGCCAACGGGGGATGGTTTTGTTCTTTGAAAATTTTATTGCTTTATATTTGAATTTATCGAAATATATTATATAATAGGTATAAAATTTATATAGGTAATTTCAAAATTAATAATAAAATATTTTTAAAAAAATCATTGCAAATATAACCTATAAGTTATATTATATGATTAGGAAGCGCAAATATGGATATAATACATAGAGTACCAGGATATAACCACATATATGCTTACAAGTCTTTTAGTGATGAATTCTGTCGACTTTTCAAAAACGACAAAGCCTCTTTAAAAAGGTATCAAAAATGGCTAACCCGACGATTAGGCATGTTGGAATCAAAAGGAACTGCTTGCATTAATGGGCAATCTTTTGAGTATATTGATCAAGACATTTATTCTATACGTCTTCCTGAAAGTAAGCACAATCCACGAGTAATCTTTACATTTTGTTTAGGTGAACAAAATGTAATATTATTAACCGCGTTTTTAGAACAAAATTCTTCAGATTATGATTCTCCTAAACGTATCTCCAGAAACAGAATAGTCATGATTAGGGAGGAATTTGATTTATGACTTTGGAAGAAAAATTAGCTAAAGTCCCTGTTGAAAATAATTTTTTTAGTGAGCTATCAGAAGTAGATATCGCTTATGGAAAATTAATGGGAAAAATAGCAGGCAAAATAATTTTAGAGCGTACTAAAAATCATTTATCACAAGAAGATTTGGCAAAAAAACTTGGCGTTAAACAGTCTTTAATATCCAAATGGGAAAGTGGCGACAATAACTTCACTTTTTTGCAAGTAATCAAAATATTTAATAAACTAGGTATTGATATTGATATAGTCTTTAATCCGCAAAACCAATATATGCAAAATAGTATTTCTTCATTTAGATTTACAATGCCACAGAAAACAAAAACAATACCATCAGAAGATGTTAGAAATATTCTATCAGAAGAATTTCTAGAAAAAGAGAGCGCGATTGCTTAATGAAAATTAATAATCAAATAACTGCAGACATTCAATTTATTGGAAGTTGCATTCAAAGAACTAAAATTTCAAATAATATTATTCGCCTTGATGATGATGCTGTACGAGAATTTGGTATAGACATCGATGTTCCCGAAATAGAACGGAACGAAAGCCTTGCATTGATTGGAATAGTTAATTTAGGTATTATTGTAAATGTAAAAGATAAAAAAAATAATAAAAAAACAAAAATCGATATATTAATACAAGGATGCTTTTCCTCAACAAATCCAGAGTTATCGGAAGATAAATTCAAAGCTATGCTATATATAAATGGCGGTAGTGCTTTATATTCTATGGCTCGATCATTTATTTGCAATATATCAGCTAATATTTACGAATCTGGTAAACTTCTTTTGCCAATGATTAATATAATTGAATTTATAAAAGAAAAAATAAAAGAAGAGAAACAAGCAAAACCAAAAGCGGCATCAGAACAACTTGATAAAACAACCAAAAATAATTAAATCAAAATCACACAGAAATTAATCCAGTAAACAAAAAATCCCCGCTCTCCGAAAAGAAAGCGGGGATTTCTTCGTTATTCCTGCTTTGTTACTTCATCCGGCGTATTGCTTGCTCCGGCTGCTGCGGAATCCACAAGCCCCTCGCCTACTATGTACGCGATTACTGCACCCAGCGACATGATTACGCCGCTGATCTGCTGGGTGGTGTTTGCGTCCACGTTAAAGAGCGCCAGCACACCGACGACAAATGCCGCTACGGCCATCCAAAATTTACGGGATGTAAGTTTCTGTGTAATATTCATATGTACCCTTCTTTCTGCCGGATATCCGGCTATTTTATTTTTGCTCAGACTGCTTTTTTATGGCGGCAAATGCATTTTTAATGACTTCTGGCATCGGCAGCCCCATAATACCTAAATTCTCTATAATCGAAAACCCTTCGTTCGCAATGAAAAACAGAATTACCGTATTGCGTATGTAGCTGCTGTTCCCGGCCAGCATGTCAATCTGGACGGCCATATAAACGATTGCCAATATGCCGCCCTTCCGGAACAGTCCTTTCAGGCTGGCATTGCTTTCGAAGGATCCATCTTCCGTCTTTGGGGAGCTTTTCCAGACAAGAGCAATAATAATCCCAAGGACATAATCGACCGCCATGAATGTAATTAACACTTGTAACGATTCGTCCCACCCTCCAAGCGCCTTTGCAAGCACCGCTCCCGCCGCCGAACAAGCGGTAAGCACCGAAAAATATAATGCTCTGGCTTTATCCATTCGCCCCTGCCTCCTTACTTAACATTCACCACAAACTGCTTTTTCCCGTTTACGTAAATTCCGGTACCGCTCTTTGGCGCGCCCACAGCGCACAGGTAAAAGTAATGGTCATTGCCAACCACATACCGCGGTAGGATGGTTACAACGTCGGGAGTGCCTGTGGTAACTTTCGGCGGAGTGTTGCCGGATACGGTAACTTTCATTTGATAAAACGCGCCATGCTTAATAGCCATATTGCACGTTGTGTCGCTGATAAATTCCGGCCCGAAATCTTTGTAAGACACGTTCATATCCAGTCCGCTGCTCGTAATGCCATCGACCTTACCGTCGGATGCATATTGCCACATATCGCACAAGTTTGAGCGGTTGGTATTCTCCGGTTTCGCATTGCTGTACCACGCCATCCAAATAGGGATTCCGGAGGCTTTTATCCGGGCAACGTCAAGGTGTTTCGCGGAATAAAACCAATTGTAATTGCTATATACCATCGGCTGGTATCCGGCTGCTTTAATACGCGCGCAGAAATCCAGTACCATGCTTGTCAGCTTGTCCCGGTTCATTGTAAGCAGCTCGTTATGTTCCACATCCACCGCAACCGGCCATGTGATTTTATACGGCTTAATCGCTGCCAGACAATCCTTAACTTGATTCTCAACGCTGCTTCCCGCACGTAGGAAGTGATATACGCCGATCGGCAAACCGGCTGCAATCGCCGCCGCTGCGTTTGCTTTAAAACATGGGTCTATGTAATTTACACCCTCGGTCGCTTTAAGCATCACAAATTGGATTCCTGCGGCTTTTACGCGCTTGAAATCCGGATTTTTTTGATAATGGGATATGTCGATGCCTTTGATCATTTTTGCACCTCCTCAGAGAGCACCTGATGAACCATTTCCTGCAAAGAAGCAATCTGCTCTTTGAGGGACGCAATGTCCAGCTCCGATTGTGTTATGCGCGTAATTTCCACAGAAAACATACCGTCCGCATAGGCGCACCTGAAATCTCGCATGTATCCCTTGTAAAGGCACACTTCAACACCATCCTCGCAGTATGTAATGGTGTCCGTTGTTGGATTTTCAAGTGCTGCGGAAATGGCTGCATAATCATGGTTGGATTTAAGAATATCGATCCTTAATACTTCCTTACCTTCTCCGAAGTTATATTGATAAGGGTAAACTTGCTGTACCGTCAACGATTTTTCTCCAACTGTGATTGTTTTTACTGACATAATTATTAACCTCCTTATTATCTAATAGGAATCGAAACCCTATTAATCTTAATCCCATACACATGGCACGTTATACCGCCGCGATGATTCGTCTGTGCTGATATACCTAAATAAGCACTAGCTGTATTTACGGTTTTTGTAATTGTTGTTCTTGGAAACGAATTATAAGTAGCAGCATCAGCTAATCCGAGATTCTCCTGAAATGAGCCTATATACAATGCGCCATCCCCGATAACGGTACAATCACAATCTATCTCCAATGTTAAAGGGACACTATAATTTGTGTATGGATATAAAATCAAAGAAACCGTTTCAACATAACTGCTTGAATCTGATGGTATGTAGCCATTCCATGTACCATTTGAAATAGTGGATGTATATGTACCAATATCAAATGGCGCTTTGCCAAAGTGTGTTCCTACCCATACATCAACCCATGCTGAACCATTCCAGCGCCGTATAAACTCGCAGTCTTGCCATGCTGAACCATTCCAGCGTTTATTATTTAGTACGTCGATTGAGCCATTACGTCTTAACATAGCGCATCACCTACCAAACCCATAATGCGGTTGTATCGGACGGGGCAGTTTCTTGGATTTTGACCGGGTTACTATCCTGCGTTGTAGAGCCGGAGGCAAAATCTGCGCTTGCGGCATGACCGCCATCGGCAATATTAATCCACGAACTATAGCTTGACTGGTTTTGTTTGCGTTTGTAAATTGTACCAGGTAATCCACCCACACCATTAATAGGCAAGTATATCTGTTCTTGCCATCCTTCTGCGCTGCTCGTTGGCCACGGCGCATATGGTAGCACAATTAGTGTACCTTGAGAATCCTGCACTATAGGCACGTTTGTCCAACTAGCACATTTATGGATTCCAATTTCAAAGCACGTATCCGCGTCCGTTGGCGTATAACCGTGGTTATAGATTGGTAGGGCGTCTATTTTTAATGTTGCCCCGTCTTTTATGATCGGCTTACCTGCGATAGTGGCGCCTTGGATGGCGGAAGAAGCTTTGCCGTCTATTTCTTTTAATTTTTGATCTATGATCGCGTTGTCCTCTACAAAATCAGTCCGCTTTGGATATTCATTCCCTTGCCATTGGTTCAGGCCGTAATTTGGTGTTTTGTTCGCACTTGGCATTATGTATCCTCCTTATATGTTTCAAATGCATCCCATGTAAGGCCTAAGGCGTCCCATTCATCCCACGTATGGCTATACGCTTCTACCTTATCCCATGTGATGAAAGTATAAATAAACGAGTAGGCAAGGTGCGCCGGTTTGATTTCCTCAATAGCCGCTATCAGGTCATCCATGTTCGGCGGGATTCCAAGCGTACCGATGAATTTAACGTCAAACGAATACAGCGCAGGATGTTCGATGATTTCGACAATACCGTTTGAAAAACTCTCCGCTACGTTTTGAATCATAAGCTTTGTAGTAACACCCTGCGATCGCAGCTTGCTTTCAATCCGGCTTCGGCGGAAGCTAAACGGCTTTGAAACGTCGGTTGCCAATCCCAGTACCTTTTCCCACAAATCAAGGCCCCACGTGGCCGTCTGGACGTTCAGTTGCAACAGCAGGTCATCCTTTGCGTCCATCAGTTTTTGCACCTGCGCATTCAGCGCGGCTTGAATTTGAACGTCCGGCTCGCTCCCTTTGTAATTTGGCGGAAGCAGATCAATCAACGCCATCAGTTAACCACCACCGTTCCGAGCACGGGTACTTGATTTGCAGCTATCGTGATATTCTCTGCGCCTCCGTTTACTGTCAGACTGGAGAAGTCCGTCACCCCGTCAACTCCCATTAAAATATAGATGATCTGGTTGATCAGCACCTGATACTTTACAAACGCAATGCTTTTCAGGTAAGTATCCAGCTTCGCTGAAAAGTCTTTCTGCACCTGTGCCGCCGTCGTGCTGGTATCCGTCGTTACGGTAACGGATACGTCAATGTTCAATGCAGAAGCGCTTTCCACTATGACAAGCGGGCCGATGGGGCGTTGTTCTTCAATGTGTGCGGCGCATGCGGAAACAACCTCTGCGGAAACCGGCTGCTTTTCCGGCCCTACAATCATAACTCCCACAGTACCAGGTCCGTTTGCTAACGGCGTAACCTTAACCGCGCCCACACCGTTTACTTCCAGCGCCCATTGTTCGTAGTGGTGCGTATTCCCGCTGGTCACCGGTTTTTGCAGGTAATTATAGTACCGGGTAACAAGGCTTTTATCGCTCTCCGGGTCAGTTCCCCCAGTCGCGGCCTCCACGTTCGTGACCGACGTTAATCCGCTGATACTGTTGTACTGGTTTACAATACTTCCCGCAGGGACGTTATAGGCTTCTCCAACCTCTGCTGCGGCGGCCGTTGCAGTTGCGCTTCCTTCTGTAATTGTAACGTCGTCCGAGGTAATGTATTCTAACCCATCGGGCGTTAAAAACACCGTCCCGGCCGGGATAGCAGTACCGTCCGACCCGGTGAACGTCAGCTTCGCGTGTGCCTTTGTTCCCGGCTTCCGCGTGATTCCGTGTTCTCCTGCCCGCTTATCGATGTATTCCCCGGACGTTTCGTCCACATAGGCAATCGGAAGCAGGGCGTTCATGCCCTGATACACTTTCCAAATTTGCAGCGCAACCGGGCTGATCAGATTATTGGTATAGCTGCCTTCGCGCGTGTCTACTGTGGTGATATTCGAGAGGATCTCTTCTTTTATGCTTTCCGGCGTAATTTCTTCATACATTGATATTCACATCCCCATTTAAGTCAATCTCCCCGTACACGGTAACCAGCGTACAGGCAATGGTAAGTATTCCGTCCGCAAAGGAAACCGAGGTGTTTTGAACATCGGTGATGTACGGATTAATTAACAGGCATTCCCGCACGTACCGGATTCCCTCCGCCTGCTTTAACTCGTCGGAATAATTCTGGCCGATTAAGGATTCCGCCTCGTTCCCATATGCCCATGTATAAATTTCATACCGGAAGCGCGGCGTATGCAGGGCATTCCACGCCCAGACATATACGGCTTCTTTCCCTTCCAGCATGACGGGATTCCCGTTTTTCCAGATCGGCGCGTTCTTTTCATAGTCCCAGGCTACCTCGCGGTAGAACGGTAATTCTGTATCCACGTCCGCCGCCTGCGGCTGTATGATCGGAAACAGGCTCATACTCCCACCACCTTGCAAAGAATAATGAAATGCTGGTCACCGTCCAAAGTAACCAGCAATACGGAATCCCCTGATTCCAATTCCCCCAATGCCGCGTTTTTGAATAGTGCGCCTTCATCCTGAACCGTACTGCTCACATCGATTTTCAGCGGATTCGGGCTGATGACCGTCCCCAGCCGGAAGAGCGTGGGGATCTGCCTATCCGCCTGATTCCGGACAAGCTGTACTATTTTCACATACGGATTATCTTCCAACTAAATCACCCCGGAGGATTAATATACTGCCAAGTTTCCCCGGAAGTCGTTTTCTTCTTGTTTTTCTTTGATTTTGAAGCCGTTTTCTTTCCGGTTTTATTTGGCAATGAACCCACGTCTTTCTCGTCCATTATGTTTTTAAAATTGACTACCAGCTTATTCAGATACAGACCGTTTTTCCAAGTGTGAACGTCGGAATCAATAAAAAACAGGCCGTAAAGGCCTGTGTACGGTTCGCGGACAACCACCGTCCCGCCGGTGACGTTCGCGATATTCCCAAGGTTATTTAACGTGATTTTTTGTTCCACCCCGTTATCATTCAGCAGTTTCTGCGCCTGCGCGGTCACGTCCTCTTTATCCGATTGTTTCAGGTAATCCTGCATTACGCCGTACAGTTTGATTGCCTCCGCGTTCTTCATGGTTTTAATCAGCTTGTCTTCCTTGTTGTAAATAACAACCTGATTCACCATATTTTCAATGCTTTCGGATACGGTCGCGTCCATCAGGTTTGACCCGCCCTCAATCACCAGCGTATTCTCATTGGCCTTTTTCTCCACAACGCAGAGCTGTTTCCCTCGGAACACCAAGTGGTATTTTTTCTTTGTCTGTGCGGAAGCCAAAGTGTAGGCTGTCTGGACAATATCGTACAGGCTGCACCCCAAAAAATTGCGGCTCAGTTTAAAACCGGTGGAAACGATTTCGCCCGCGGATATCCCGAAGTCCGTACAAATGCGGCGTGTGATTGCTTCCGGCGTTACGTTCGTAAATTTGTAGGACGCTTTGCTTTTTAAATAGAATCCGCGGTCGAAGCACCCGATATCAATAATGCTGCTCTCCGTTCCCTTCTGGCGGGTAAAGACATATCCTTCAAACAGGGTAGTGTTTCCTTCCATCAGCGTAACCGCGTTCCCGAGTTCGCATTTGACCGTCGGAATGCTTTTATCCGTAGCAGAAGAAAGCAGGCCGAAATCAAGGCTGCGGGCACGCTGCTGATAATCCCCGGACCATGTGATCGTAGGCGCCAGCTCTGTTATATCCATGGTGCCGCTTGAATTTGTAAGCAATAGCTTTGGTATTTGTATCACCCCCAAAACCGTCCGAAATTAAAGCTGCGCGGCAGGCGGCAGCTTAATAATCTGCCCGATGCGAATTAGGTTCGGGTTTTTAATCCCGTTGTACTTTGCAAGCTTGGCGTAAAGGCTGGAATCGCCGTAATATTTCCGGCAAATTGCGCTGAGCGTGTCGCCTTTCACGACTTTGCAACTGCTTGTCTTGCTCTGTGTTGCGCCCGCGCTGTAACTCCGGCTCAAATTCCCGCTTTTTGTGGTTGTTCCGGACTGCACCGCTGTCAGGATTCTTTTTTCACGAAACGTCAGCGTAGCGTACACATCGTTTGAGCCATCCCGCTCTCCGTAATCGATGGATTCCATTATAACCGGTATATTAATTGGCGTTCCGGAAACCACGAATCGCAGCAGCGGATGATAGTCGCAATAATTCAGGAAGATCTTTACATAGTCATATGGAGATATCATATTGGTAAAATTGCAAAACGGGTATGCCCGCGCCGGGAACATACAATCGATTTTAATCGTCGCCAGCGTAGGGTATCCGGCAATATTCACGTCACCGACGGTATGGATATTAATAGTTTCCACTTTTATCCCATGGCTGATCTGGAATTTCTCCGGCGTGACCGGAAGTGCCATTTCGCTGTTCAGTTCCGTGTTTTTTATAATAATCCGGCGAAGCATACAACCCCCCCCCTTCAAAAAAATGGCATAAAGAAAGCGGCCGCCGTTTGGCAGTCGCTAATCCCGTCTATTAATCTTTCGGTGGATTGATATATTCGAAGACTTCTTCGCTTGAGTTTGCATTATTTGATTCGTTATTTTGACTCTTTGTAATTGTTAATATAATTGCTCCGGTAGACCTGCTGAGTTGAAATTCAGCATCCCCAATTTGTTTTTGCGGCTTTGATTCTGCTACCGATATATTCTTTTCCACCCAAGCTTTTATTTCTTCTGGCTTTGATTCATTGTATGGCATGGTTGAACAGAATTTTAGGTAGCTATTCGCGACAGTTTCAAACGTTTTTTTATCTTTTCCCGATATGTTTTCTGCCCCAAAAGAAGCGCTCACAACTTCCTTATTTGCGTTAATTGTCATACCACAGAACAAATTAATTCCAGTATCAGGATCGACCCATTCATTATTATAAATTTGCATGTTACCAACTTCTGATACTTTAGGATGAACTACTTTAAACCCGCGATTTTGAAGAGACACTTTAACATCTATATAGTTCGAACCTGATATTCCTTTTGGTGTATCCAATTCTGTACTGTTCGATTCTGAGTTACTTAATGTTTCTGAAGATAACGTTTCCTTTGAAGATAAAGTCAATGAGGATGTTGAGCCAGACGTATTGCATGATGTCAATGAAAGCACCAAGATAAAAGATAATAGCAAAGCAACTACTTTTTTCATAAATCCCCCTCCATACCATTATTTTCTATTATATCATAATAAAAAAATAAAGCAACGTCAAGTTATCATTTCCGCCTTTTGAATCTTTTCCACCAGCGCTCGTGCAATTTTGTCTACGTCTGCTTCCTCGCGTACAACAAAAGAATTACCGGAAATTACAACGCTCGGATTTTTTTTTGCGGACCGCGCTTCTACCGCGGTGCTGACCATTTCGCCTTCGTGAAGCAGGGCGGGGAAATTGTTATACGGAACGCGGAACAAACCGGTTGCATGTGAACTGCCGACCATCCCCACATAGCCGGAAGAGTGCGCGCTGCCCGTTCCTCCGACCATTCCGGAATAACCGGGCGATTTTATTGCATTTGATATTCCCAGCATTCCAACGATCTTATCTTTCGCCTTATAGCCTAATCCTTTTGTAAATTCCTGCTGCATGGTGTATCCTGCGTTCCAATACTCCGATTTTAGCCCAGTATCCTCCCGAATACTGGCAATCAGGCTTTTATCAGCTTCTAGCTGCAATTGATACCCTCTGGTAGCTTTATACTCATTGGCAGCGATAATTTTGGCTTCCTCTACATCCTGTGCCGCCTGAATTTCAGCTTGTTCATTTCCTTTCGCCGCTTCCATCATAGATTTTTTATAATCTTCCGCTAACTGCTTGAGGCGGCTTTTATTCTCTTCGCTGAAATTTCCGGTTATTTCGCCTGATACAACGCCCGTTAAAGCTCTTTGCTCTAAATCTTTTTGCATATTTTCAAGGCTGGCCTGGAATTTACCCTGCATAGAATAAGCTTCTTTTAACGCGCTTCCGGTTTTTCCTCCCAGCCAGTCGATTTGTGCCTGAATGCCTTTTTTGCTTTCGTCAATGTAGCCTTGACCTAGTGCTGCTGTTAGGTCATCCTGTGCATCTTCTAAACTGCTTTTTAAACCGTTATATGTATGCGACTGCAATTCCATACTACCCTCGTTCGCTTTTCCCATATAATCAGCTATTGTTTTTGCAGCCTGTTCTCCCGGAATCAGTCCCTTGGATACCATTTCAACTATTTGCCCTTTAGTTTTGCCGGAGGCCTCCGCAAGATAATCAAAAGCCGGTATGTGGCGGTCAAGAAGCATATTCAGATATTCTATCGTAGTTTTCCCGGTCATTTTCATTCGCCCGAGCGCTGTTATTACATATTTTATATCCTCGGTGCTCATTTTTGTTGCAGAAGCGGTGTCGCCCACCTTTACTAACAGAGGAATTATTTCATTTTGTTTATAACCATAGTTGAGCATTGTTTTGCTTAATTCGGTAAGCTGGTCATATTCAAATGGAGTTTTATTTCCAAAATCTCTAATTGAGGAAAGGAAACTCTTTGCTTTTTCACTACCACCTAGAATTGTAGTAAAGGATCCCATATCCTGTTCCCTTTTAGCTGCAATATTTATTCCGCTAGCCAGTAGTTCAGACTGGCTCTGCTTTATAGTATTATAGCTTTCCTGAACCACAGATTTAAAGGCGTCGTCCTCTTTTTGAAAATTCTGAACCGCCCCGTTTACCGCGCCGATTGCGGTTCCCGCCGCCGCGCCGATTGCCGTACCAACACCCGGGCTTATCATGCTGCCTATTGCCGCCCCAGAACCGGCGCCGCTCAAAGCGCTTTCAAACAATGTCCCTGTATTGGAACCATATGCGCTGCTTACAAGCGTATTCGCCATGACGGAAACGGTATCACCAACCATTTTTGTAAGCCCCGCCTGCGCAATCGCGCTGACCGCCCCCGCAATTCCCGTGCTTTTTCCGGTACCAGCCCGGTTATCCGCCTTGCTAACCGCGTCGGTCATGTTCAGAATGTCCCTTTCCGCCTGCCGCGCATTCTTCGATACAAGGTCAAGATTCCGGCGTGCGTTTTCGTATTTTTCGGAAGCGATTTCCATTGCCATTTTGTCGGCGGCACTTCCGGTTGCCAAAAACTGCTTTTCCGCCGCCTTCAGTTCCGACTTTGCCCTGTCCGTATCAACTTTTAACGTGATCTTGTTCCGGTTCAGTTCATTCAGTTTTTCGAGTGTTCCGGTCAAATCTTTATTAAACGAGGAATTCGCATTCCGCATGGTAGTGATTGCCTGTGTAAAATTATCCTTTGCGCTGATCGCAATGCTAGAGTCTGTTAACACAAAAAATTGCATCTATAATCATAGCGAAATAGATGAAACCACAGAACATAATATCAAGTTTATCATAACGCGTAAAAATTCTTCGAAAACGTTTTAGGCGAAGAAAATAACGTTCAATTTCA
>NZ_JAJUFJ010000009.1:0-115411 GCF_029266045.1 Caproiciproducens galactitolivorans
AATGAAATTGAACGTTATTTTCTTCGCCTAAAACGTTTTCGAAGAATTTTTACGCGTTATGATAAACTTGATATTATGTTCTGTGGTTTCATCTATTTCGCTATGATTATAGATGCAATTTTTTGTGTTAACAGACTCTAAAATAATGGGCAACAGAGAGAACAGGTGATTGAAATGAAGAAAAAGATACTCTTTCTTATTAACCCGCATGCCGGAAAATCGGAAATCCGAAATTACCTGCTGGACATCATTGATTTATTTACAAAAAAATGTTTTTCTGTCACCACCCGCACAACGCACCCGTCCGAAAATAATTTGAAGGAGGACGACGAACAATATGATCTGATCGTATGCTGCGGCGGGGACGGCACTCTGAACCAAGCCGTGAACGAATATATGAAATTGAAATCCCGCCCGCTTTTCGGATATATTCCAGGCGGAACGGTAAATGACTTTGCCGCAAGCCTCGGTCTTTCAAGAAATCCCCTTGAAGCCGCGGAGGAAATTATGAACGGTTCTGTCTTTGCCTGTGACATTGGTTTGTTTAACGAGAAGTATTTCACCTATGTCGCGGCTTTCGGCGCTTTTACAGAAGTTTCCTATCAAACGCCGCAGCAGGCCAAAAATATATTGGGTCGGATCGCCTATATTTTAGAAGGGATCAAACAGCTCCCCAATATAAAATCGTATCATATCCTCGTCGAACACTCCGGGGGCTCAATTGAAGACGATTTTACATTCGGTATGATTACGAATTCTTCTTCGGTGGGCGGGTTCCAGATAAACAATAAAAAGGATATTTTCATGGATGACGGTCTGTTTGAAGTTACGCTGGTGAAAAGCGCAAAAAACCTGATTGAGCGCCAAATGATTATCAATTCCCTTCTTCATCAGGAAGCAGACAGCAATTTTATTTACACCTTTAAAACGGATAAACTGCATATTGTATCCGAAACCGATATTCCATGGACGCTCGACGGCGAATTCGGGGGTTCGTTGCGCGAAGTGCGTATAACAAATAAAAACCGCGCGCTTAATATTTTAACCGTTTAAAAGAACGCTTCCCGCGCAGCCGGGAGTTTTCGCGGTACAATGAAAAGGACCGCTTGAATTTTCATTCAAGCGGTCCTTTTCATTGATGAATGGATTACTTGATTTCGATTCTGCGGCTCTCCGGCACAGTTCCTTCCTTTTTCGGAAGATTGAGTGAAAGGATCCCATTTGTGTATTCCGCTGTAATCTCATTGCTCTTGATATCGGAAATATCAAAGCTGCGGGCGAATGAGCCGTATCTGCGTTCCCTGCGTACGTAATTCTCTCTCTTCTCCTCGGTATCGTCGCTGTGCTGTGCGCTTACTGTCAAATAACTGCCTTCAATATCAATCTTGATATCTTCTTTATTGAATCCCGGCAGCTCTGCTTTGAGCACATAGCGGTCGCCCTCATCAATTACATCGGTACGGAAGGTCGAAAAACTCCGCGCGAAATCGCCAAAGAAGTTTTTCTCCATATTATCAATGTAATTGAATAAGCTGTTTTCCCTACGTCCAAACGGCATTAAATCAAACATAATCAAAACCTCCTAAAAACTGAATTACTGTCCGGGAGCCTTGCTCCCTTTTACAGTTCATACTATATCTTATGTTTATGAAAAATTATTATACGATTTATTACAGAATTATTAATTTTAGCACTCTAAGATTTAGAGTGCTAAAATTAATGATGAGTTACCCCCACACAGCCGGGGTTCCTATGCGAGCAAAGCCCTGTTTTACTGGCGGCGTCTCAAGACGCTTAGAGGGCTTACACTTGCAACAATTCTTGCTCTCCTACTACCTCCTTCTCCCGTACACAAAGCAAGGTAAAAATCGAAAGCACCTCGGTGCGGAAGGGGATTCATACGGGAGGGGGCTGCGCCGCTGCCTGCCAAAGCCCTTCTCGTTTCGTGGAAGATGCTTATTTTTGCTTTGAAACCGAAACAAGAGGATTGCGGAAAAGATTTAGCTCGCATTTTGGGTCGCCGCGAAAGCTTTTTTGAACTCCCGGCATATCTGGGAGTTTTCGTTATACAAGAAAAACCTCTGTTACGGATTGAATCCATAACAGAGGCTTATTTCTCGTTTTATTTGGTTTGCGATTTTATCTTTCTTCTTGTAATAAGAAAAACCATCGCGGCAGTTAGTGCAGCAATCACAACCAGCCAAAGATAAAAAGCGTTTTCTCCTGTCTTTGGCGGGTGGGAAAGCGGGATATCGTCATTGCCGATTATCTCCACCGCCGACGATGACGGGGAAGAGGATTCCGGACCCGTATGGGGAATAGAATCCGGGTCAATGCTCTCATTTTCCGGCACCGCGACCGGTTCCGTTCCACCGCCACCGTAACCGCCGTGTCCACCACCGCCGCCACCGCCTGGAGTGTTGCTGCTGGGCGACGGAACATCAAATTGAATGTTCCATGCAATTTTCGCTAAGGCTTTTTGGAATTGATTCCCCATGGTCTGGGGAACCGTTAATGTTGCGGAAATAACGCCGGAGGTTGAATTTCCGTAAACATATCCTAGTGCAATCGGGTTGGTGACAATATCCTTCGTACCCGTTTTTCCGGAGGCAGGACCCTCATACAGCGTTTGCTCCGCTGTGTTATCATCCAGCTTAAACGTGATCTTCAAGATTAATGTATCCAGAAGCTTCTTGGAGATCTCCTGATTGGAAATATTCGCTGTAGGATCCGCGTGAAAATACACCTGAATCTTCTGGCTGCTGTTGTTTTGAATGAGAATATCCTGCCGATCCGTTGTCTGACCGGGCATCAGATCGGTAAATGTGTTTAAAACCGTAGGATTTACGGAAACACTCTGGGATGCCGTACTGTTTCCGCTGTAAATCACCTTTATCGGCGAAGTTGCAGCCGCGGCAAAAGCAGTAAGTGAGCTGCAGACCGTTAGGGCCGCAACTGCTATTGAGATGAGTGCAATCCGATTCCATTTTCTTATTATATTGCTATTCATTGCAGCATTCCCTCTTTAACATGGCAGCCGGTTTCTCCGCTTTTCCACGTTGCATTTTATGGGTTACACAAGATTTGAGGCCGGCGCAGACATAACCGGAACATCGGTGCTATCGGTATATTTCCAACCGTCTATCACAGAGCCTGTTTTATGCGGAGCGAAATTATCCGCCTGAATGGCTTCTGCGGTAATGCCGATGGTAAATGTTTTACCGGCCATTTCATTGCCCCATTTTTCCGGTACCGTAAACTGTGTGAAGAAATTCACGGAAACGGATCCCTGTTCTGTCTTTTTCGGCAACACTTTTTGATAATAGTAATAGCCATCGGCTGGATTCAGTACCCATGCGGGCTTAGAAGGGTCACCGTCGAGGTACTGCTTATCGATATTAAGGCCGTCCAGCACCTGCTGCTTTTGTTCATCCGTTAACGCAGCCACATTATCCGATCCTTGGTTAATGTTGATTTTGCAGCGGATATACGCGTCGTGGTCCCCGATATTGCTAATCGTTGGATCCTTTGCAATAACGTCCTTGGGCATAACATTATTAAATGTTAACCCCGACTCCACCGGATCTCCATTTTTCGTTTCCGTCAGTTTGATACGTACATCGCCCATCGTTACAATATTCGTTGCCGTACCCTTGTCGGTAAAATAAGCGAGCGTCGATCCGACGGCCATTGCCCCCGCGACTATGACCGAGGTCATCATAATGGCTATTTTTTTGTTCATTCTCGTCCCTCCCAGGGAGCGCGGGGCAGACGCCCGCGCCGTTCAAAATCCGCCGTGTTTAGATGCCGTATGCATCATGGAATGCTGTTTTGGCAGCTTCCAGATCCGCTACATTTGCGCGCTGAACCATATAACCGGTGGCCTTGATGTTAAAGCTCTTCATAAGCTTGGTAAGATCCGCAGCCTGGTTGCTCTGGCCGATCGCGTCTCTATCAATCGTAACATTGCTAAACAGCGGAGTTGTTTTCTGACCCGCAGCAAGAGGAACCTTGTAAAAGAAAACGGTATTGGTGGAATCCTTTGCTACCCAGTCCTGCGTATTGAATGCAATCTCTGCAAATTTGTCGATTGCCGCATAGGAGTTCGCTTCGCCGGTATATTCGAGCTTAATTGCTACCCATGCCGTGGAAGATTTCTGATCATCGGGCTTATTCGGCGTTGTATCCGGGGTGGTTGTGTTCAAAACAGCCGGATCTTTGTCAATGACCGTGCCCGCTGTAAAATTGGTCGCCATGGTGGAGCCCATCACATGACCGTCGGGAATCTTTTCCGGGTTTACCGAGAAATTAACGTGGTCGAAAAGAGGCTCCTTTAATTCGCCTGTAAGGCCGTTTGCCCCGCCGCCGACGGTGAAAACGTTGTTCGCCTCATTTGTTTTCGCTGTCATCAAAGCCATGGTTCCTCCTACAGCAACCGCCGCCGTAAGAGCAAGGGATGTTAAACCGATTACAAGTTTCTTCTGCATTTTCATTATCCTCCTAAAAATTATAATGGATATTTATTAAGCTGAATGCTCAGCAGACTAACAAAATTAAGAGTGCCAAGTGCCGTTGCCGTAAAGCAACCCCCACGCTTCTTTCGAAACGCCGCCAACCGTTTGAATCGAATCAGCGATTACTTGAATCTCCACCGTTTTACCGGAGGGGATTCCGTCCTTAATCCATGCTGTTTTGATCAAAGCCTTTGTGGTTTCTCCGGGTTGCAGGACACCTTTATAGTAATAATAATCGCCATGCTGTTCCCAATTGGCCGTGTTCAGATCCGGATATTCCACTTGTACCGAATCACCGGTTCCGTTTCCATCCGCATCCCTGACAATCGGCACCAGCCTTACGCGGACGTAAACCGGAATCGCATTCGTCGTTGTTTTGTTGTCATTTGTAACATAAACTTCCTTGGCGATCCGGTTGTTCCAGTCAAGGGTATAGTTCCCATCCCCCGGTTCGCTGACTTCGATATTCGCGTCCCCTTTAATAAACGTATTGGTCTTTGAACCTGTTTTCGCCAGCATATAGGCTGTTGTACCGCCTGCGGCGATCGTGCAAACGAGAACCAGCGCAATGGAAAGGGAAGAAATCTTCGAAGTGAATTTTTTAATACGAAATTTCATCATTATCCCTCCTTGGACCGATTGTCAGCTTTGGTATTGCTTTCTTTACGGCCGATCTTCATAAGCAGACCGGGAAGGAAAGCGATGATGACCAAGCACACCAAAGCCGTTGCCGTTATAATCCGGCCCCTTGGGGTATTTACATAAGAGGTAAAAAATCCCATGCCCGGAATGAAAAACCGCGGTTTTCCAATCAGACGTGAGTAGGGCGTGGGCCCTGCGTCCGCATCTTTATTGGCATCGCCCTTCGTGTAAAACAACTGGTTTTCTGCGTCAATTTTTATTACACGGTGCGTAACAACCGTCGTACCGTCGCTCAGATAAAAGGTAATTGGATCGTTTACCTTCACACTTTGCGGGTCGGCCTTGCTCACATAAATGACGCTGCCGACGGGATACGTTGGCTCCATGCTCCCGCTGAGCACTTCAAACGGCTGCCAACCGATGATTCTGGGGCCCGCGACGATGACAGCCGCAGCCAGCACGATCAGCAGGGCAATGGCAGAGAAAATTTTATCGAATATCTTTGATGCTTTTTTCACGTTATCCTCCGTAATCGTTTCCTTGATTTACCCCTGCGGAGATTTATCCGGCGGGATGAACCGTATTCACCTTTACGGTTGTATCACCGAGCCATTTGCCGTTTTTAAGATGATTGAAGAACTCGATTTCCGCCTGTTTTTCCGGTACCCCATAGGAATTGGGAGCGGCGCCGAAATAAGCCTTTTGTGCCGACGACTGGGGAGCTTCCTCTCTGCCGATATACAGCATATCTTTGTTTTGCCTGCTCTCCGGATCGTTGTTCACAACAGAACTCAGGGTATAGCGCCATGCGTCCCCGGTTTCTTCCGTTACCTTATAGAAACCCTTTTTCAATCCGGTGATGGTCTTGCTTGCAGAAAGGTCATTACCGGACAGAGTTATCACTTCGTAGAAGGTCTCCGCCGGCTTCGGGTCATCCAGATGGTTCCGGCGTTCAACCCGGAATACAAAGCTCTGCTTTGCTTTGACGCTGTCCGGAGCAGGATATTTGTCATTGACCGTTTTGCTGATTTGAAGCTGCCCTTTCACTACCTGAACAGCATAGATTCCGTTGGGTGCCGTTTTATCGGTCAAAACCGTCGTATTCAGGGTGTTTTGCGCAACCCGACCGCTGGGATGGCCCACATCCGTACAGTTTTCCTTGGAATCCGCGCCGTTACTGGAAGGATAGAAGGTCACGGCAAGCATATAGTCCGCGCTGTCGTCGGGTGTGATTCCAGACGGGAAAGCGGGTGAATCAGAAGAAACGCCGAGGGCATCCTTCTGAACCCACGAATTATTCTCCCATGCCACTTTATACCATTGATAACGGAAAGCCCCTGTTTCCTCTTGGCCGCAGAACAGATCCTGCCCGGGCACTTTATAAGGATCGATTTGGACATCCGGTACATTTTCCCCGCGGAAAATAATTGTGTGATCATTGCCCGCATAGAAAACCGGCTTCACATTGACTGTCGGCGATTTCTTTCCGAAGAGCTTTGAATCGCCATCGATTGTTATTTTCGACATGGAGGGGATATTGGTCGGAATATCATTTCCGCCTATAAACTCATTTTTTGCCTGAATCTGAATAGACTGCTGCCAGCCGGGAGCGGTTAATTTGTTATTCTCCCATGTGCCGACTCCGATCGAAGTGCCGCTCCACGTAATCTGCCAACAACCCTGGTCTGCATCATACGAAGCCTGTGCGCCGTATACCGCATGCTTTCCGCTTCTGGAAAGCACGTTTCCTACTTCGTCGCATAAATCAAACCGCGGGTCAAGCACATCGGTAATCGTAGCATTGGAGATATTTCCGATTTCCTGCGATATAACGGTGAAAATATTCTCCAAAGCGGCGGTATTGCTTGCTGAATAATAGAGCTTTTCTGTTTTGGAGCCTTCTTTATAAGAGGCGATCCGGCTCATACATTCATCGTCCAAAGCCTTTCTCCCCCCGGTAACTCCGGAAAACACGCCGATCGTGTAAACCGTTGCCCCACAGCCGAGCCCGCTGGCCGCTTTATCACTCTGAAAATCATTGAAATACGTGTGGCTGATTATTTCCTCGCCTTTATTTCCTTTCAGGATTTCCGCCTGGTCGATGGTTGCGGCAGCCGTTTTGTAACCGTCATAAGAATCAAACCCGCTGTAACCCGGCTCGCCGTCGGTAAACAGAATAACCATCCGTTTATTGTCTGACGCAACCTCGTCGGTATCAAAAATATTCCTTGCTTCCTCAAGGCCCTTGTTGGAATAAGTGGAGCCCCCGGCGCTCAGCCCGTTTATCGCGGCTCCGATTTTATCCGAATCCGTATCGGAAACCAAAACCAAACCATCGGTAAGGTTCTTGGTATCCTTCTCATTTGAATAGGAAACCACCGCAATACGGCTGCCCGGCGACTTCTTCAGGACATTGCTGACAAAAGTATTTGCCGCGGATTTCAAGGCTTCTATTCTTGTCTGCGATTCCTGTGTAAAGAACTGATATTGATTGAGCGCCCCGTCGCCGTCGACGGCCGGCGTTACCCTTACGTTGCCGGAATAGTCATCATAATACCAGCCATCCCGGTCATGATACCGCCAATAATCTTGATATTGGTACCAGCCTTTTTTGCAGTATTGCACAAGCTGATAATGACATTCCGTAGCATTTGCACCGCTTCGGTAAATGAAATAGGACTTGGAAGTATCCGGGTCGTTTTCCGGAGAATACATATGCCATGCCATGCTTCCGGAGCAGTCTAGAACCATAACAATGTCACAAGGGTCGCTCTCGATCTCCTCTGTTTCTGATTGTGCCGTCGCGGTCAAGTCGATTTGATATTTTCGCGCGTCCCAATCCTTCAGCTTCGAGGTTTTCGTAGCGGTCAGGCCGGCCGTTGCCGGTACTTTATCAATACGAACCTTTGGTTCCGGGAATTGATACAACAGCTCCCCGTCGGAATACACCCCTGAGAATTCTGCCTGATTGGTGGGGATATAGTCCTTTCCACCGGTCGAATTCTTTGCACGCACCTGGAAGGTTTTCGAAAACAGGTGGTCATTGTCAATTGTCAAACCGGACCAGCAAATATACTGTCCATGCTCATCCTTATGAACCGTCGCGCCTTTTGGAAGGGTACTTAAAACCAGCGAAAAACGGTTGTCAATATAATCCCGAACCTGTACGCCGGCAAGCCCGCCAACCGTTTCCTGGACTTTGTTAAACGCATCCCCGATGGTCTCCATGCCCACAACCGGGTAATACAGCTTTTCTCCCGTATTTTTATCCTCAGAGGCAACGTCCTCCATAAAGCCCGTTACCTTCTTCAAACGGGAACCGGAAAGATCACCAAATACGCCGATCGAGTAGATAATCGCATCGAAGTCGCTTTTCAGCTGATCCGCCGCGTAAATGGTTTTATCCGCTACATCCTGATCGAAACCGTTCGAATGATTCGGCTCGCCGTCCGTAAAAAACACCACAATCTTTCTGCGGTTATCCTCTGTTGGAACATCTTCCCACCATGCTTCATTTTTCAACAAATCCTGGGCATAAGAAAAGGCATAATCCGATGCGGTCGCACCGCCAATCTCAATTTTATCAATTCCGTCATTAATCGCTTTCAGCGACTTTTCCTCTCCCGTTCTAAGCAGATAACGGCTGCCCCGATTGGAAGCGAAAACGGCGTTGCTTCCAAAAGCAACCACTCCGATGCGGCTGTCCGGTGAAGAAGCGGCAACCTGGCTGACGAATGTTTTCGCGGCCGACTTCAAAGAAGCAATTTTCGAATCTCCTTCATAAAATTGATAGCGGTTGGGCTTATTAAGCTTTACCCAACGGAAAGAATTATTATATTCCGGAGAATAATAGTACCATGCTCCATTTTCATACTTCGCAAGATGACGCTCTTGCGACACATTCACGTAATACATTTTGCTGTGATCTGTCGGGACGCCGCTTACAGGCTTCAATTTTCCGGCATCCATCGGATCTTCCATACTGCCGGAGCGGTCAAGCACTAATACAATATCGCAGGGAATCTTTTCCGATACAATCTGTTTCCTTGCTTCCACTCCCAGATGGATATCGAAAACGCGATCCGCTGCGCTGTCCACGGTTTTATGCATTGTAACCTGTTCGGGTTTGCCCGTGTCGTAAACAATTGGAGCCGGATGACCGGAATCGTGCTTGGAATCCAAAGCGGAACCAAATGCATTCAACCCTCCCTTACAGTAAAAGCAGCCCACAAGTATTGCTAATTCCAGAACCAGCGAGGTTGTGCGTAGCTGAATTTTTTTCATTGCGTTCATTTAGCCACCGCTCCTTTTCCTTCGGTATGAAAACATAGTATTCCATAAATTACTAAAAAAATTGTATAATTTTGTAAACTTCTTTGAAAAGATTATATTATGTTTCGGTCACGCCCCAGTCACAAATTTAAAAGAAGTGAATTTTTTAATTTTTTTATAAATATTTTTGTTCCGCAATTTTTTAATACCATGGAATGCTGTAATTTTCTTTACTTTCATTTCCGTGATTATAAATAATCCCCCCCCTGCACGCACGGAAAGCAAGGTAAAAACCGAAAGCATTTCGGTGCGGAAGGGGGCGACACGGAAGAGAGCGCAGCAGCCGGAAGTTTTGGAATTACAAAAAACAGGCCATCCCATACAAATCGTACGGGACGGCCCTATATGCAAAAAGCGCCCGGCTTATGCCGGGCGCTTCCTCTAAGAAATGGAATTCGAAAAAAACAGAAAATTTAGAAGTTAACGTCTTCCCCATAATATGCGCAGGTAAGTACCTTAAGCATATTTTCGGCGTTTGTTTCTCTCGGGTTGGAAGCCGTGCAGGGATCGCCCACAGCGTTTTCCGCAATGGACTGGCAGTGCGCCTTAAAGTCTTCTTCTTTTACGCCGTTGTCCTTGTAGGTCTGAGCGATATTCAGCTTCTTGTTCAGCTCGCGGATCGCTTCCACCAGCGCGTTGGTAAGCTGCTTGTCCGTTGCGCCCGGAAGGCCGATTTCTCTGGCAATCTGCGCATATCTTTCCATGCAGACTCTGGAGTTGTACTGGATTACATTCGGCAGCAGAATTGCGTTGCAGCAGCCGTGCGGAATGTGGAATACCGCGCCGGTCTTATGCGCAAGGCTGTGCGCAATACCGAGCAGGGCATTTGAGAACGCCATACCGGCAAGGCACTGTGCAATATGCATTTTCCCGCGTGCTTCCGCGTCGCCATTGTAGGAATCAAGAATATTGTCAAAAATGCTTGAAATTGCCTTCAGCGCCAGCGCGTCGGAAAAGTCGGAACGCGCGGAGGCAACATACGCTTCAATCGCATGGGTCAGCGCGTCCATCCCTGTGTGGGCGGTCAGCGTTTTCGGCATTGTCATCGGGATATCGGAATCCAAAACGGCAATATCCGGCGTAATTTCGAAGTCAGCAAGCGGGTACTTAATATCGGTGGAATAATCCGTGATAACGGAAAACGCCGTAACTTCGGAAGCTGTGCCACTAGTGGAAGGAACAGCAACAAAAATGGCTTTCTTTCTCAGCTTCGGCATTGTGAAAGGATTCTTGATGTCCTCGAAGGTTTTTTCCGGATACTCATAGAAAACCCACATTGCTTTCGCAGCGTCCATCGGTGAACCGCCGCCGATTGCAACGATCACATCCGGCTCAAATTCGCGCATGGCCTTGGCGCCGTCGTATACCCTTTCAATCGACGGATCCGGCTCAACGCCGTCATATATACGAGTCTGTAAGCCCGCGTCCTTTAACACATCTTCCAGCTTCTGCAGAAATCCGGTTTTTCTCATCGACTGTCCGCCAGTTACAATAAAGGCTTTCTTATAGCCCTTTAAGTTTTTCAGTTCACTAAGGGCATTCGGGCCAAAATAAATGTCTCTTGGTAAAGTGAAACGTGCCATTTTGATTCCTCCTAGAAATTTTTGTTACCTATTTGTTAAAACCATAACAATCTCTCAACGCTAATATCATACCACACCGAATGCTTCATTTCAAGTGTTTTTCTACTTATTTAGTATGCTTTTTAAAATTGCTTTTATGTAACGGATCAGATTTTTTTAAAAAGAGCACAGATACCCTTTCCATGCCGCATTCTATCAGCCTTCACCCAAAAGCCAGGCATGCGCCGGGTCGAAAATACGGTCCGTCCAGGGATCCCCGTCAAAATGGCGAATCATCCATACGTAGTACATCGGATAACCGGGCGCGTTTACCTGCGGATGCGTTTTGCCGCCAGGAATCGCGCAGAAGCTTCCGTCTTTGATTTTATACACGTCATCGCCGATAAAGCAGGCGCCAAAGCCCTGCGGCTTTTCGAAGCGGTAATAATAGACCTCCGGCTGGGGATGATGATGCGGCAGATAGCTTGACCAGCCGCCCTGCGGGACCAAAATTTCGCCCATTACCATATTGGAATACGGGGCCGTATGATAATCAAAGAAGGTGCGGACCGTACGTTGTGCTTTCCCTTCAAACTGGCTTTGCCCGAAGGTTTCTTCCACGCAGTTTTCCGGCGTATAGAGAGCGCTGTCGAAGGTACGGTCATTTTCCGTAGATTGTACCAGTATTTCGCTTTCCTTCATTGCAGTAACGGTAACCGGAACATTTTTGCAAACATGAATACAGGTTGTTCCCTGCCGAAAAAAATCCGACCGCTCGGCGGTCACGTCTTTGCCCTGCCAACTGATTTTTATTCCGCCCTGAATGAGCAGCAGCGCCATTTCTTCCGTGGGGAAGGAAAAAGTAAGCGTTTTCCCCTCTTCCATGCGAAACACGGTAATATTCATCATCATGTCCGCATGAGCCCCGTTTGTACGCGTGAGCACTTTCACGCCTTCGTCGTTAAACATAGGATAACCAAAAAGAT
This sequence comes from Caproiciproducens galactitolivorans, assembly GCF_029266045.1. NCBI lineage: Bacteria > Bacillati > Bacillota > Clostridia > Eubacteriales > Acutalibacteraceae > Caproiciproducens > Caproiciproducens galactitolivorans. The sequence goes on from NZ_JAJUFJ010000009.1 coordinate 12,037, forward strand.
CACTCATAAAAAATACCCTCACAATCATTTACAGGCTAAAAGAACCGCCCTTATGAAAGGGAGATTTCTTATAGCCTGTAATTTGTTTTACTTAAAATTGAATTTCCGATACTTTTACCGGACGATGCTCTTTAAAGGATTTCCCCGCTGCCATGCCAATCAGAACCGCCTGAAGTCCGTCAACAACCGTTACAGGCACCGGAGTATCGTTAAGAATCGCCTCTGTAAATTCCGATACTTCGCGGGCGAAGGATTCCATATAGCGTTCCAGGAAGAAATACAGCGGCTTCTCCCCAATAATTCCATCGGTTGTGCTGATTACCGCGCTGGACTGCGTATCATTTGATACGGCAACCTGGCCATTGGAGCCGAAGACCTCCGCGCGCTGGTCATATCCGTAAACCGCCTTGCGGGAATTGTCAATTACGGCAAGCGCGCCGTTTTTCAGCTTCATGGTAATGATCGCGGTATCAATGTCGCCGGCTTCCCCGATTCTCGGGTCAACCAGAACCGCGCCGTTGACGTAGATTTCTTCGACATCGCTGCCGGTCAGGTAGCGGACCATATCAAAGTCATGGATGGTCATGTCAAGGAAGATACCTCCGGATACCTTTACATATTCGATCGGAGGCGCGTCCGGGTCGCGGGAGGTAATCTTTACAATCTGGGGATCTCCGATTTTGCCGGAAGTTACGGCTTCTCTCACCGCACGGAAGTTATGGTCAAACCTGCGGTTGAAACCGACCTGGTATTTCAAATTGGTTTTCTCGAGTTCCTGCATAACCGCCTTGATTTCCCCAAGATCCTTCGAAACCGGCTTTTCACAGAAAACATGTTTTCCCGCCCGGATTGCTTCAATGGAAATCGGCGCATGTGTCTGCGTGGAGGAACAGATCATAACGGCGTCAATGGAAGCGTCCTCTAAAATTTTATGGTAATCGTCGTATGTGGTGAAGCCCATCTCTTTCGCCCATTGCCTTGACTCTTCCGTCCAGAAGGAATCCGCGATCGCGGCCACCTGAGCGTTCTTAACATGGAATTTAATGCTTTGCCCGTGAACCTTACCGATTCTTCCGGCGCCGATGATGCCGATGTTTAACATAAGTATCTCTCCTTGTGAATTTATTTTGCAGCCAAACGTCTTGCCTTTGCTTCCATTCTTCCACGGGTTACGTCGATAAATACGGCTGTAATAATAACCAGACCGATTACGATGTACTGGATATCGCTGGATGCTTCAAGTAAGGTCAAGCCGTTGCGGATTGTAGAAATCAGAACCGCGCCGATTAGTGTGCCCCAGATGGTGCCCTTGCCGCCCATGAACGAAGCGCCGCCGATAATGCACGCCGCGATCGCGTCGGTATCATACGGCTCAATTGCGGAAGCAGGGTTTGCAACGCCGGTACGGCCAACCAGCACGATACCTGCAATTGCGCTCATCAGGCCGCAAAGTGCGTAAACAAAGATCAGAACGTTGTCCGAATTAATACCGGAAAGACGGGTTGCCTCCGGGTTGCCGCCCACGCAGAAAATCTGTCTGCCGAGCGCCGTCTTGTTCAGGAAGAAATGGAATCCGATAAATAGCAGGATTACAACAACAAAGGAAAGCGGGAAGCCGGAAAATTTGCCCGGAACCTTAAAAAGGTTTGTTGCGCCAAGGGCGGTAACACCGTCCGGGAAACCCGCAACCGTTTTGCTGGATACAACCAGCAGGGCAAGGCCGCAGAGTACGTTTTTCATACCCAAAGTAGAAACGAATGGATGTGGCAAATGCAGCTTTGTAAGCAGAAGGCCGTTGCACAGGCCTATTACCAAGCCGGTTGCAAGCCCAATGATAATCAGAAGCACCGGATTGGTCATGCCGAAGTTATTGACCAGCGTACCCATAACACAGGTACAAAGCACACAGTTGGCGCCTACAGAAAGGTCAATACCGGCTGTGATCAACGTAAGCAGCATACCGGAAGCGATCAGGCTGTTTACCGCTGTCTGTCTTAATATGTTCAAAAGGTTGCTGACGGTTAAGAAGTTTGGGGTTGCGATGGATAAAATCACTCCCAGAATAAAGAGTGCGAGAAGCGAACCCAACTTTCCCATAATGTCTTTTATAGTCAATTTTCCTTTAGTCATTCCAATGTACCTCCCCAGGCAGCTTTCATAATGTCTTCTTGGTTAAAGTGACCGCTCTTGTTGTCCATTTCCGCCATAATCCGACCGGAACGCATAACGATTACCCTGTCGCTCATCCCGAGAATTTCCGGAAGCTCCGAGGAAATCATAATCACGCATTTTCCCGCCTTAACAAGACTGTTCATAACATTGTAAACTTCCACTTTCGCGCCGACGTCGATACCTCTTGTAGGCTCGTCAAAAATAAAGATATCTGCGCTCGTGTTGATCCACTTTCCGATAACCACTTTTTGTTTGTTGCCGCCGGAAAGCTGGGCAACCGATTCGTCAAGTCCCGTTGTCTTAATTTTCAGGGAATTGATATTGTCCTCTCCGACTTGATCGATCATCTTTTTATTAAGCCACGGCCCCTTCTGGAACCGCTTCATGTTGGCAAGGATCAGGTTCGTGCGGATGTCCATCGCCAGCACAAGACCCTGGCTGCCTCTGTCTTCCGTTAAGAAGGCAATATTATGGGCGATTGCGTCCTTCGGGGATTTCAGCTTCACCTTTTCCCCGTCTATGTAGATATCCCCACCGTCCATCGGATCCGCCCCGAAAATCGCCCGGAATGTTTCCGTGCGCCCTGCGCCGACCAGACCAGCAAAGCCAAGGATTTCGCCGTGGTAAGCCGTAAAGCTGACGTCATGAAGCACACCTGCCGAGCTTAAATGCTCTACCCGCAGCGCTTCCGACCCGCGTTTGGTCTCTATTTTCGGGAACTGCTTATCCATTGAACGGCCCACCATTGCTGTAATAAGCCTGTCGTTGTCTATGTTACCGATATCGTCCGTAAAAACATGCTCGCCGTCGCGCATAACCGTTACACGGTCGCACAGCTCAAACAATTCCTCCAGCTTATGGGAGACAAACAGGATGGCAACCCCTTTGGATTTCAGGATCCTTACGGTCTTCATCAATTGCTTAACTTCGGTTTCTCCTAGACTGGACGTGGGTTCATCCATAATGATCAATTTGGTATCAATGGATATTGCCCTTGCGATTTCCACCATCTGCTGCACGCCAACGCCAAGGGTACCGCACAGCTTTCTGGGATCCACTTTCTGGCCCAGAGATTCCATCAGTTCCGCTGCTTTTTTATGCATATAATCGTAATCAAGGAAAGGGCTTCCTTTTTTATTGACCGTATTACCCATAAATATATTATCAGTAATGGAAAGCAGCTTAACAATACTCAGTTCCTGATAAACGCACGCAATTCCATTTGCTTTCGCATCGTTTGGGTTTTTAAAAATTTTCTTTTCGCCGTCGACGTAGATATCTCCTTCATCGGCAGGATGCACGCCCGTCAGCACTTTGATAAGTGTGGACTTGCCCGCACCGTTTTCTCCGATAAGGCCATGAATTTCGCCGGGTTTAATCTGAATTGACATGTCCCTTAACGCTACTACACCGGGGAAGCGTTTCGTAACATTTTTCAGTTCAACTACATATTCACTCATAGCTTCACCTGTCTCTAAGGGTCCTCCCCATATTATTTGGATAGCACTGCTTATCCAGTATTTTCAAAGTAATATTGATCTTGCTTTCTGTATAGTTGCTTAAAATGGAACAATTTTTTGTGAAGGATAATAAATTGTATCCATAATTCCCTATGAAATCGAAATTTCCGAATCCCACTACCACATTATGAAATCACTATTGCTTTTCCCCGGGAATCCGTTCCCTGCTTTGCAGCAGGGAACTTTCCCAAGGCAATGAGGAGATATTTATTTGCCTAACATTTTGTTCAGTTTGTCCAGGTACTCCTTCGCATTGGAGGAATCGATCAGCTTTGTTTCGATAATGATGTTCTTTTCAACTGTTTCGCCCTTCGCTGCCTTCACTGCGTTGACAACTGCTTGATAACCCATGTCATACGGGGACTGAGCAACCGATGCGGTTTCCTTACCGTCGATGATGCTCTGGACGCTGGTTGCATTGCCGTCGAAGCCCATGAACTTCATTTTATCCGCACGACCCGCCTGCGCGGCAGCTCTTTGTGCGCCCATTGCCATATCGTCGTTGTTGCAGAGGACGGCATCAATCTGCGGGTATGTCTGCATGAAGTTTTCCATAACCTGCACAGCCTTGTCCGCCGTTGCATTTGCATACTGTATGCCGAGAATCTCAACGCCGTTGGCTTCAAGGCCTTCCCTGTAGCCCTTCATACGGGCTTCGCAGGTTGTGTCGCCCTGTACACCGCCAATCAGAACCGCTTTCTTGCCTTTGCCGATTAACTTTGCAATATATTCGCCGCCTGTTTTTGCAGCAGCTTCATTGCTGGTTCCAATAAAGGCAACTTTTTTGTCATAGTTTGCGTCTGTGTCAACAAAAAGGATCGGCATTGTCGCATCCTGCAACTTTGTTACCACCATGTCCGGCTGAAGCGGCGCGATAACAAGCGCGTTCACTTTGCCCGCGGAAATTGTGGTTTCAATCATGTTGCTCTGCTCATTGTAAGAAGTCTCGGAAGGCGGTCCCTGCAATTCGACTTTAACACCCAGGTCTTTTTCCGCCTGCTTTACACCAGCGGCAACATAGCCCCAGTATTCACTGGACAATGTCTTTAAAATGACGCCTATTGTGATGTTTGAATTGTCTTTACCCGCACTAGCGGTTTCTTTGGCCGCAGTACTCTCGCCCGCTGTGCTTGCCGCGGTGCTGGAACCGCTTGAGCCGCTGCAGGCGGCCATGCTTAGGACCATGATTCCTCCCATTAGTGCTGCTAAAATTCTCTTGGTTTTCATAGTGATCTCCTTTCAATACTTTTTAAATATGTAATAGGACCCTTGTGTCCAATTTACATGAAATAAGCTCCTACCCGTTGGAATCGGCCGTCCGGCCGAAACTTTGTGATTATTTACGGTCTGAATAAGCGACGAAAGGAAACTTTGTACCATTCATTTAAACCAAATCAGATTTTCACCAGTTCTCCTGTTTCAAAGGACTTCTTGCATGCATTCGCGATTTCCAAAACACGTCTGCCGTCATACACCGTTACGTCGGGTTTGCGGTTCTTTAAAATACAATCGACGAATTCCTTCATTTCCTCCACATAGGACTGTTGGAAACGCTCAAGGAAATTTTCGCTGCATTCCTTGCGCACACCATAGGAATCCATGATCTCGACCAGATTTTTCTGGGGCACGGAACCGATCCGTAAGGTTCCCTTTGTGCCGATGATTTCGGTTTCAATATTATAACCGTGCGGAGCGGTACGACCCGCGAGCAGGAATCCCATTGCTCCGTTTTGGAATTTCATCAGGCAGGAAACATTGTCCCCGTCGTTATACTTCCCAAATTCCGGATGGGCATAGCACCCGCCGATTGCATAAACACTTTCCGGCTCGCTCTTTACAAACCAGCGGGCAAGGTCAATGTCATGCACGGCCATATCCAGAAATGCACCACCGCTATGCGCCGCAAAAGCAATGGAGCTTTCGATAAATTTCTCCGGATCCTGGCTGTAAGCGCGGAATAAAATCGGATTTCCGATCTCACCCGCGTCTACCTTTGCTTTCGCGTAGCGGTAGGAATCGTCGAACCGGCGCATAAAGCCAAGCATAAACACTTTGCCGGAGTATTTCTCAACTGCTTTTTCCGCCTGTATGCATTGTTCCACCGTGGTGCCAAGGGGCTTTTCCGAAAAAACATGCTTTCCTTTTGCCAGTGCCTTTTCGATTTGCTCCGTATGCAGGCCGGAGGGCGACACAATGACGACTGCGTCAATATCGTCACAGGCAATCATTTCATCAAAGTCTGTAAACGTCTTGGAAACATGCAAACGTTCCGCTGTTTCCTTCAGCTTCACGGTATCCATGTCGCACAGAGCAACCAGCTCTGCGTTTGGAATTTTTGTTGCAATGTTTTCCGCGTGCTGGGCGCCCAAGCGGCCCAATCCGATTGATCCTATCCTTACTTTATCCATATTTCGATCTCTCTTTCTCCGCTTTGATCCCTTCAAATCCGGATACTATATTGAAACACACCAATTAACAATACAGATCAGATTCCGGCGGTCTTCCGGATGTATTCACGCGCCATCTTTGCGTAAACAAACGGGTTTGCTACTGCAGGATCCTGCTCGGCTTCCACAAGAAGCCAGCCCTCGTAATGGTTCTCTTCCAAAACGTCGAATATCGGTTTGAAATTAATGCAGCCATCGCCCGGTACTGTGAAGGCACCCAACCGAACCGCTTTCAGGAAGCTAAGTTTCTCTTCCTTGACGCGTTTCACAATTTCCGGACGGATGTCCTTCAAATGAACATGCTTAATGCGATGGATATATTTCTTTAAAATGGCAAGCTCGTCTTCACCGGAATAAACGAGATGGCCGGAATCAAACAGAAGGTATACAAGATTCGGATCCGTATTTTCCATCAGGCGGTCGATTTCCGCTGTTGTCTGGACAACGGTACCCATGTGATGGTGATAAACCACTTTCATATCCTTTTCGGCGGCCAGCTTTCCAAGCTTATCAAGCCCGGTGGTCAAAAGCTTCCACTCCTCGTCGTTCATGACATATTTGCCGTCGAAAACCGGGGTGTCCATCTGGCCCTGAATGCTGTGCCCCTGTTCGGAAACAACAATGACCTTTGCACCCATTGCGTGCAGGAAATCACGATGCTTAAGGAATTCCTTTTCCGTTTCCTCGTACGGCTTTGTCGTAAGGAAGGAGCTAAACCATGCGCTCGCAATGCGAAGGCCCCTGACTTCCAGATAGCCCTTCAGCGTATCGGGGTCGCGCGGATATTTGTTTCCGACTTCCGTTCCCTGAAAGCCGGCCAAAGCGGCTTCGCTGATGCACTGTTCAAAAGAATTTTCCTTCCCTAAATCAGGCATATCGTCGTTCGTCCATGCAATTGGGGCAATCCCTAAAAATACCTTTTCTTTGTCGAACATTTTAAATCCTCCTGTTTATCAATACTTCCGTGCTTGCGCGAGGTGTTGATTCTTCTTTTCGCAGGCAGTGCAAACGGAAGGTTTCTCCGAAGTGCTTGCAATTCCGACATGCCACCATGACAGATAATCGTGTGTCATCGTTTTCGGCAGAATTTTAATATCAATGAGGGTGGAAACGTTCTGCTTTTTGCTGTCTTCCAGCGCCGCTTTCAGTTCCGCCAGATTGCGTACCGTATAGCTTTTCGCGCCGTAGCCCTCAGCAATCTTTGCAAAATCAATCGGCACAAAGCTGCCTGTCAAATCACCCGAAGCTTCGCGGTAACGGAACTCGGTTCCCAGATTCCCAATGCCGTTGCCCATTTCAAGGTTATTGATGCATCCAAAGGAGGCATTGTCAAACAGAAGGACATTGATCTTCTGGTGCTCCTGAATGGATGTGAAGAATTCGGAATGCAGCATTAGGAAGCTTCCGTCGCCGCACATCGCGTAAACCTCGCGCTCCGGCTCCGCAATTTTCACACCGAGCGCACCGGATATTTCATAGCCCATGCAGGAATAGCCGTATTCCATATGATAGGAATCGCGCACATCCGTTGTCCACATTCTCTGCAGGTCGCCCGGAAGGCTTCCGGAAGCGCCAATCACGATTGCGTCATCGGCGATCGTCCTTCGGATTTCACAGATGGCCGCCGTCTGTGTCAGGCTGCTTCCCGTCATCTCTGCAAATTCCTCGATGCTGCCAGGATTGCGGGCTTCAATCTCCGGCTTAAAGTTTTCGCCATAGGAGCACGCAGCCAGACGTTCCATTTCTTTATCCCATGCCGCTTTTGCGTCCCGAATTTCATTTTTATAAGCCGAACGGTAATTTCTTTCCCGCAGCAGCTCGGTAAGCACTTCCAGCGTAGCCTTCGCGTCGCCGACCGCTTTGATCGCGTCCATCTTGTATGCGTGGAATCTGGAAGCGTTGATGGTAATGAACTTGACATCCGGATTCTTGAAAAGCCATTTGGAAGAGGTTGTAAAGTCGGAAAGACGGGAACCGACCGCGATAACCAAATCTGCTTTGTCCGCGATCTGATTAGCCGCCAGATTGCCAGTCACGCCGATTCCGCCAAGGTTATATTCCGAACCGGACGGGCAGGCGCTCTTGCCGGCTTGCGTCTCGCCAAACGGAATGTTGAAGTTTTCACAGAAATCAAGAAGCGCTTTTCCGGCTTCCGAATATTTTACGCCGCCGCCGCAGATAACCAGAGGCTTTTTGCTGGTTACAACTGCTTCCACAACATCCTGTAATTCCTCGCTTGATGGAATGGAGCGGGTTATGCGGTGTACTCTTTTCTTAAAGAAATAATCGGGATAGTCGTAGCTTTCACCCTGAACATCCTGGGGCAGGGCAATGCAGACCGCACCGGTTTCCGCCGGATCCGTCAGAACGCGCATCGCGTTGATCATTGCCGTCATCAGCTGCTCCGGCCTTTGCACTCTGTCCCAATATTTGCAGACGGCCTTAAACGCGTCGTTGGTCGTTACCGTCAGGCTGCTCGGCTGCTCCACCTGCTGCAATACCGGATCCGGCTGCCGGGTAGCAAACGTGTCGCCAGGAAGCAGAAGAAGCGGGATATTGTTTACGGTCGCACAGCCGGCGGCCGTCACCATATTGGCCGCACCGGGACCGATGGAGGAAGAGCATGCAATGATTTTTCTCCGATTGTTCTGCCTTGCGAATGCAGTAGCTAAGTGGGCCATGCCCTGTTCGTTCTTGCCCTGGAAATATTTCAGGGCTCCGCGGTTCTGGTCAAGCGCCTGACCAAGCCCGCAAACATTGCCGTGGCCGAAAATCGTCGCAACGCCCTCGACAAATTTTATTTCCTTCCCGTCTACACAGATGTATTGGTTGTCCAGAAAACGCACAAGCGCTTGTGCCATTGTCATTCTGATCGTGCCCATAATAACGCTCCTTCCTGAATTCCGTTAAGCTCGTGCTATCATTTCGCCGTATTTTTGTTTGCAGTCCGCAATATAATTCTTTACTTTATCCACGCTGGGCATATCGTCGGCGCAGGAATGGCTTGCCACCAGCAGAGAAGCCGAAGCGCTGCCGAATTCGAGGCTGTCGATAACCTCCCAACCTTCCAGCAGCCCGTACAGAAAAGCGGAAGCATAGCCGTCGCCGCCGCCAAAGCCCTTCAGCATCTTAATGGGGAATGGTTTGATCGTAAAGTTCTGGCCATCGCAGGTATAGGCGGTGGAGCCTTCTTTTCCGTGCTTGATCACAACGATCTTGGCGCCTTGCTTATGCCAGTAATCCGCTGTCTGAGGATCGGTACGGCCGGGTTCAATCAACTGCTCAGTCAAATCATATTCTTCCCGGGAACCCAGAATCACATCCGCATGCTTAGCAACAAATGCATAGTATATGCCCATATCCTCTTTCGATACCCAGTTGTAAGGACGGTAGTCAATATCGAAAATGATTGGGGTATTGGTTTTCTTTGCAAGGAACAGCGCTTTTAGTGCCGCTTCGCGGGACGGGCTTGCCGCTAATGCCGTTCCGGAAATTAAAAGGGCTTTGCTCTGTTTTATGTATTCCTCATCAATATCGTCTACGCGAAGCTGCAAGTCCGCGATCTGGTTGCGATACATTAATATATTGCTGCTGGTTTCGCTCAGGATTTCCGTAAAGGTAAGCCCCAGCTTCTCCCCGTGTTCGCAACGGCGGATTCTTGAGGTGTCAATTCCCTCTTTTTCGAAATACTCGGTTACAAAATCGCCGAACCGGTCATCGGAAACGCGAGCGAAGAAACCGCATTTTTTACCCAGGCGGGAAAGTCCCACCGCAATATTCGCGGGCGATCCGCCAAGATATTTTTTAAAGGTTGTGCTTTCCGCCAGCGTCATGTAGTAATCCACCGGGTTAAAATCAATCGTAATTCTTCCTAAAAGAGTCATGTCAAACTTGCGGTTCGCGTCAAATTCTATGTATTTCATCTTTAACTCCGTTCCTTTCAAGCATTTTCTATTTGATCAAGCGGCATCTGATTATTAAAGATTTGAATGTGCCGTTTTACATTTTTATAAACGCCGCGCACCATTGCTTCGTTTAATTTAAAGTAATTGTGTGAGCCCGGTTCCTGAAAATAAAATCCGGCCTCTTCCGTAAGTGCGTCAAAGTTTGCTGTCGCAATATTGATTTTCCGTATTCCCAAGGTAATGCATCTGCGGAAATCCTCAGGGCTAATACCGGTGCCGCCATGCAGCACCAGCGGGATCCCGACCGCATCCGCTATCTGTTTCAGGATATCAAACCGCAGCTTCGGTGCCGCCACGTAATGCCCATGCGCGTTGCCGATTGCAACCGCAAGCGCGTCCACACCGGTTTCGCCTACAAAGCGTTTCGCAACCAACGGATCCGTACAGACAATTTCATGATTCTCGCTGCCGTCTTCGCTGCCGCCCACCACTCCGAGTTCCGCTTCCGTTGTCGCCCCGCTGCGGGAAGCCATTGCCGCAACTTCCGCCGTAAGCCGGATATTTTCCGCAAGGTCATACCGTGAACCGTCAAACATGACGGAAGTAAAGCCAAGATCAAGCGCCTGCTTTACAGTACTTATTTTCAACCCATGGTCAAGGTGAACCGCAACATCCACTTTTGCTTCCTTTGCCGCTTTCACCATCATCGGCCCCATCAGGTGCAGCGGGGAGTGCGGCAACCGCACTTCGGCAATCTGCAGAATGATCGGCGTGTTAAGCTCTTCCGCAGCTTTTACCGCGCCGAGGATCATTTCCATGTTTCCCACGCTGAAGGCCCCGACCGCCCTGCCCTGTTTCTCAGCTTCTTTTAAAAGCTCTTTCATATAGCAGATAGACATGTTCGTCCTTCTCTCTGTAACGTTTTGGTCAATTTTTGACTATATGTTATCATATGCTTTTAAATTTTTCAATAGTTATTTTTAAAATATTTTATTTTTTTGTGCAAAAAGCACATCAAAGAATAATTTCGCTCCAAAAACTGACAATAGTCTAATATTTAGTGCTTGTTTCTAATTACACTTTATCAAAATATTCAAATTTTATCTTCGGGCACAGGATTTATAAATTTTCTATTATTCGATAGCGGAATATCGTCAGAATATTAAATTGAAAAACTGTTGCAAATTTTGAATAACTTTACTATAATACAAACAACGATATATTCATTTCACAGGAATGAAATCTGTGCGTGTAATACCCGAATTATCGCTGTAATGCCTTTTGTTTTTCATCATTTCATAAGGAGCTATATTATGAGATCAAAAAGGATAGAAGAAATCAAGGAGTACATTTACGAAAACAAAACCGTTACACTAGATCAAATCTGCAATAATTTCAAGATTTCGAAGAGCACAATTCGGAGAGATCTGAGCGAAATCCTCGCAAACGGCGACATCAAGAAGATTTACGGAGGCGTTACGGTGCTTCCGGAAAAAGAGCTGACGCCTTTCGAAGAAAGGAACATATCCAATCAGCAAGTAAAAGAGCGCATTGCGGCGGCCGCGGCAGAACTGGTGGAAGACAAGGACATCATCTTTATTGACTCCGGCACAACAACCCTCCCGATCATCGAACATATCGGAACCAAGAAGGAAGTTACCATTCTGACGAATAATGTCGAAATCATCATTCACGCAATCCCCTACAACAATCTGAACATTATCTCACTTTCCGGCACGCTGAACCGGAAAACGCTGTCCTTTACCGGATCCAGCGCCGCCCAGGTTCTGCAAAACTACAATATCAGCAAGGCGTTCATGGCGGCCACCGGATTTTCCATCGCCAGCGGCTGCACGAATTCCTCACCTCTGGAATCGGATATCAAGCGCATGGCCGTGCAGCGCAGCCAGCAGGTATTCCTGTTGGCGGACCGCAGCAAGTGCGGGGTGGTGTCCCTGATTACGTACTGTAATCTCAGCAAAATAAATACGCTGATCACCGACGAATATCCGCCGGAAGATATCTGCGACTATATTGAGGACCACGGGGGAAGAATCCTCATTGCAAAGTAGCTTTCGATTTTCTGATATCATAATCAATTGTCATATTTCTGCTTTTTCAACAAGGCTCTCAAAAAAAGTGAATAAGTTTTGAATAATTCTTGACTTTTGGTTCGAGGCAGGATATAATGAACCTAAAAGTTGTCAACATACTCAAAACTTGATCATTCTGAAGGAGGAGCTATGTAATGAGCGAAGTTAAAAAACTAAAGCCTTATATTAACGGTGAATTTGTGGAGTCCAAAACTTCCAAATACAGCGATGCTTATGACCCGAGCACAGGCGAAGTGATTGCCCAGGTTCCCTGCTGCACACCGGATGAAGTAGAACAGGCTGTTGCAAGCGCAAAAGCGGCATTCCCGGGCTGGTCGTCAACCCCGGTTGCAAAACGCGTACAAATCTTATTTAAAATGCGCGAGCTGATTGTAGAGCACATGGATGAGCTTACCTATCTGGTGGCAAAGGAAAACGGAAAGAACTGGGCGGAAGCACAGGGCGACGTTCTGAAGGCAAAAGAAGGCACGGAACAGGCTATTTCAGCAACTTCCCTGATGATGGGCGAAAGCCTGATGGACACTTCCAAGGGATACGACACCGTATTGTACCGCGAGCCTCTCGGCGTATGCGCCGGAATCATTCCGTTTAACTTCCCGTCCATGATTCCGATGGGCTGGATGACCCCGATCTGCATCGCCTGCGGAAACACCATCGTTCTGAAAGCGGCTACCTTTACCCCGCAGTCCGCGCTCCGTTTTGCCGAACTGTACAAAGAAGCCGGCTTGCCGGACGGCGTTATTAACATTGTTACCTGCTCCCGCCATGAAGCGGAAATCCTTCTGACGCACCCGGATATTAAAGCCGTCACTTTCGTTGGCTCCACAGAAGTCGGTCTCCACATTTATTCAACCGCTGCTGCTGCCGGCAAACGTGTACAGGCCCTGTGCGAAGCGAAAAACCACGCACTTGTTCTGAACGACGCTCCGATTGAGAGAACGGCGGCCGGCATTATCAATGCTTCTTACGGCTGCGCCGGCGAACGCTGCATGGCTCTCCCTGTTATTGTTGTACAGGAAGGCATTGCTGACAAACTGGTTGCCGAAATTGTAAAACAAGCCAAGCAAATTAAAGTCGGTCCGGCCTATGATAAATCCACGAAACTCGGTCCTGTGGTCAACGAAGCGCACCGCCAGTCCATCCTGAAATGGATTCAGAAGGGTATTGACGAAGGCGCAGACTTGGTTCTTGACGGCAGAAATGTGACGGTTGAAGGCTATGAAAACGGCTTCTACCTTGGGCCGACCATTTTCGATAACGTAAAGCCCGGCATGACAATCGGCGACCGCGAAATCTTCGGGCCGGTTCTCTGCGTAAAAAGGGTAAAGACCTTTGAAGAAGGCCTTAAGATCATGAACGCCAATCCGTTCGCAAACGGTTCCGTTATCTTCACACAAAACGGCCACTATGCCAGAGAATTCGCACGCCATACGGACGGCGGCATGGTCGGCGTAAACGTTGGTATCCCGGTACCGGTAGGGTACTTCCCGTTTGCAGGCCATAAGAAGTCTTTCTTCGGCGACTTGCACTGCCTTGGAAAAGACGGCTTCCGCTTCTTTACGGAAAGCAAGGTTGTTACTACCCGCTGGTTTGACGAAGAAGAGAGCAAATCCACAAATGTAAGCACATGGGACGGAACCATCTGATTTCCCATGCAATAACGAACCAATAAGCCTATTCTTTTTCCAATCCCCTAATTATAAAGGAAAGGGAGACTATTCGCCAATGGAATAGTCTCCCTTTTCCTCATTTCTCTCTTTAAATGAACCGTATGGAAGGGATGTTCTCATGCTTCAATCAAATAAGCGGCAAAAATTGCTATTACTGACCGTGATCGCTGTATTCTGGTTTTCGCAATATGTTTATATTCCCTATCAGGCAACATACCTGTCATCCATTGGGGCTGCCCCGTCGCTGATCGGCTTAATTGTAGGTGCTTACGGATTTTCCCAGCTCGCTTTGCGAATGCCAGCCGGATTGATGGCTGACCGGAAAGCCAGGCATAAGCCCTTTATTTTGCTCGGCGTTTTGCTGGCCGGCACCGCCTCTTTGTTCCGGATTCTCCTTCCGAATGAATGGGGCTACCTGATTGGCAGCATCCTTTCGGGCTGCGCATCCGCCACATGGATTTCATTCATGCTCCTGTTTTTTACATATTATGATAAGGAGGAGCTTCAAAAGGCCTCCGGATTAGCGGTTGGTGCAAACAATTTTGGGATTCTTATTGGCTTTCTGACCGGTACTCTGCTTCATGAAAAATACGGAATGCACCTGCTCTGCACTTTAAGCTTCCTCCTTGCAATCCCCGCATTTTTCCTGTCTTTCTTTATTCAGGAAGCGGACACGGACGAAGAAGCGCTTCCCGTAAAGGAACTGGTAGAGGTCTACTTCAACAAGCGGCTGATTCTATTTTCCTTGCTTGCCCTCATTCAGCAAGGCGTACAGCTTTCCACTTCCATGTCCTTTACCACCAAAATTGCGCAGTCCCGGGGAGCTAACAGCGTTCAGATCGGCATCTGCTGCATAATTTATATTCTGACCGCTGTAATCAGCTCGTATTTCACCGCTTCAAAAGCAGCGCAGAAAACGGGAGCCCGTATCTGGATACCTGCCATTATGCTTTGCCTTGCGGCGTATTGCGTCCTCACCCCGAATCTTCCGACGGTGGAATGGATTTATGCGGTGCAGATTTTATCCGGGCTTTCCACCGGAATTCTATTCTCCTTCTGTACAAGTGAAGCCATGAAGGAAATCCCGAAAGGAAAGAGCTCGACAGCAATGGGTTTTTATCAGGCGGTTTATGCGATTGGGATGACTGCCTTCCCTGTGATTACCGGAACAATCACAGGAAAATTCAATTTTGGCACAGCCTATTACATACTCGCAGGAATTACCGTAATCGGCCTTGCGGGAGCAATTCGATTTTATTATTTTGCGCATAAAGCCGCAAAATAAAGAAAAAAGAACCATAAAAAATGAACGGATCCTATTTTCCTAAAATTCTCTGCTGTCCGCAAAAAAAAGATACGTATAATAACAAGAAAAATATCTATAATAATAGTGTGCCAGCAAGGGAAGAATTTGATATTTTTTCCAAGTGGGAAAACACAAGCCCCCGTCAGATACCATCCTGACGGGGGCTTTGTTATTGAAATAAATCTATAGCCTACACACAATTCTCTCCATAAAAAGCTGACCGCCCCTCCGGGTAAAATCCGGAAAGGGCGGTTCCTACCAGCAGGCTGACAGCATGAAATAAATCACTATATTGTGCGGGTTAAATCTTCAAAAAGCAAGAGGTGGAATGGGGCCGAAAAGAAAACCGCAGCTTTCAAAATCAAAGCACTTCATTTTTATTTTTTACCCCGAAAACAGCTTCCTCGCCGTTGATATTCCACTCCATGCGGAAACCGTCCATTTCATTCAGGCGGATTTCATCCGCCAAGACATCGTGCTGAATCGCTTCCCGGTTTTTCGCCATAACATCCGCCACTTTTTGGCTTCCGGTTGCATAGACGATGATATGGTCGGTCAGATTGAATTTCGCTTCCTTGCGCATGGACTGAATTTTGCTGATGATTTCGCGCACAAAGCCTTCTTCCACCAATTCATCCGTCAGCACCGTATCCAGCACAACGGTGATTCCATTGTCGGACGCGGATTCAAAGCCTTCCTTCTTGGCCGTTTCAATGAGTAAGTCATCCGGACTCAGGCGGATTTCTTCCCCTTCAATCTGCAGGGCCAAATAGCCGTTGGCGTCAAGCTCTTTCTTCGCTTTGCTGCCGTCCAGCTCCAGCAGGGCGGTGCGGATCGCATTAACCTTTTTCCCGTATTTCTGTCCCAAAGTCCGAAGTTGGGGTTTAAAAAGGTATGCGGTAAAACGGGAAGCGTCTTCTTCAAAATGCACTTTCTTAATATTCAGCTCTTCCCGGATAATTTCATGGTAAAGCGGGCCAACATCATGCGCTGCGCAGATATACAGGTTTGCAAGCGGCTGGCGGTTCTTGAGACTGGCCGCGTTTCTGGCCGTACGGCCAAGGGTTACCACCTGCACGGCCTCTTCCATGTCCTCTTCTAGCTTTTTATCGATAAGGCTTTCGTCGGCAACCGGATAATCGCAGAGGTGGACGCTCTCCGGTGCATCGGGATCCACCGTGCGCACCAAATTCTGATAAATATCCTCGCACATAAATGGAATCATTGGCGCCGCGACTTTGGCAACCGTAACCAGCGCCTTGTACAGGGTAAGATAGGCGTTGATTTTATCTTCCGTCATTTCCTGCACCCAAAAGCGTTCCCTGTTTCTGCGTACATACCAGTTGCTCATTTCTTCCACAAAGCTCTGCAAAGCTCTAGCCGTTTCCGGAATCTGATAATTCCCAAGGTAGCGGTCGACATCCAGAACCAGCGTATTGAGCTTCGAGAGAAGCCATTTATCCATTACGGTCAGCTTCTCCAGGTTCAGCTTGTACTTGGTTGCGTCGAACTTGTCGATATCGGCATACAAAACCCAGAACGCATAGGTGTTCCACAGGGTGGACAGGAATTTGCGCTGTCCCTCCGTCACCGCCTTCGCGTAGAACCGGTTCGGAAGCCATGGAGCGGAATTGCTGTAAAAATACCACCGAATCGAATCCGCGCCATAGGTTTTCAGCGCGTCGAACGGATCAACCGCGTTCCCTTTGGACTTGGACATTTTCTGCCCGTTCTCATCCTGCACATGCCCCAGCACGATGACATTTTTAAACGGAGCCTTATTAAACAGAAGCGTGGAAATCGCCATAAGGGAATAGAACCAGCCTCTTGTCTGGTCCACCGCTTCGGAGATGAAATCCGCGGGAAACTGCTGGTGGAACAATTCCTTATTTTCAAACGGATAGTGATGCTGCGCAAACGGCATGGAGCCGGAATCAAACCAACAGTCGATTACCTCCGGAACACGTTTCATCGGCTTGCCGCATTTCGGGCAGGTAATGGTAACCGCGTCAATATACGGACGGTGGAGCTCAATGTCTTCCGGGCAGTTCGTGGACATTTCCTTCAGTTCCTCAATGCTGCCGACAGCATGACGGTGCCCGCAGGAGCATTCCCAGATATTCAGCGGCGTACCCCAGTAGCGGTTGCGGCTGATGCCCCAATCCTGCACATTCTCCAGCCAATCGCCGAAACGACCCTTGCCGATGCTTTCCGGAATCCAGTTTACCGTATGGTTATTGCGGATCAAATCCTCTTTGACCGCTGTCATTTTAATAAACCATGATTCTCTGGCATAGTAAATGAGGGGCGTGTCGCATCGCCAACAGAACGGGTAGCTATGCTCAAAAGCTGGAGCGGAGAATAAAAGGCCCCGCTCTTTCAGATCCTTTAAAACTTTCGGGTCAGCGTCCTTGCAGAAAACGCCGGGCCAAAGGGTTTCTTCCGTCATCTGCCCCCTGCCGTCCACAAGCTGCACAAACGGTAGATCATAAATTCTGCCGACGTTTGCGTCGTCCTCACCAAAGGCGGGCGCAATATGAACCACGCCGGTACCGTCCGTCAAGGTTACGTAACGGTCACAGGTGACATACCAGCACTTTTTATCCGGATTCACAAAGCGATAAAGCGGCTCGTATTCCTTGTACTCCAGTTCTTTTCCCGTATAGGTTTCCAATACGGTAAATTCTTCGCCAAGGACGGTGGGTGCGAGTTCCTTCGCCAAATAATAGGTTTCCCCGTTGCAGCTTACCTTCACATACGCCTCATCGGGATTGACGCAGAGCGCCACATTAGAAGGCAGCGTCCACGGCGTGGTCGTCCAGGCAAGGATATACGCATCTTCGTCTTTCACCTTAAATTTTGCAATCGCAGATTTTTCCTTTACGTTTTTATAGCCCTGCGCTACCTCATGGCTGGAAAGGGGCGTTCCGCAGCGCGGGCAGTACGGCACGATTTTAAAGCCTTTATAGAGCAGGCCCTTTTCCCAAATCTGCTTAAGCGCCCACCACTCCGACTCAATATAATCATTATCGTACGTAACGTACGGATGGTCCATATCGACCCAATAACCAACGGTGCGGGAAAAATCCTCCCACATACCCTTATATTTCCACACGCTCTCTTTGCACTGTTTGATAAACGGCTCCAGCCCGTACTGCTCAATCTGTTCCTTGCCGTTTATATGCAGAAGCTTTTCAACCTCCAGCTCCACCGGAAGGCCATGGGTATCCCAGCCAGCCTTGCGCGGCACTTCATACCCCTTCATGGTGCGGTAGCGCGGGATAAGGTCCTTAATCACGCGGGTTAAAACATGACCGATATGCGGCTTTCCATTGGCCGTCGGCGGGCCTTCGAAAAAGATATAGGACTTACCGTCCTTCCGCAGGGAAAGGCTTTTTTCAAAAATATGATGCTCTTCCCAAAAGGCTTCTACCGCTTTTTCGCGTTCAACAAAATTCAAGTCTGTTGATACTTTTTTGTACATACTGCAATCTCCGATCCTTCGTATTGGTTTGGCATTCTTTGCTGCCTAAAAAAGAAAAAAGTCTTTGCCCCGTATTCACAGGACAAAGACGAAACTTTGTTATACCACCTATTTACATACCACCATATGTTTTCCCGATAACGGCGGAAAGCCGGCTTCACTTACTCGGCTGTGCCTTTCAGCTTGCAACTCCAGAGGGATTTTCCGAATTCATCTACTCATGCCGGGCTTGCACTCCCCCCGGTTCGCTGTGATTTTTAATGAAAGCCTACTGTCTCTGTCAATGTTTTTCCATCTATTCTTTTGTCATTATTTATAATAGCATAGAATAGGAAATTGTCAACTATCATCTTCTTTTCGCGCATATGCTGGTCTTTCCGGATGCGCCCGTTCTATACCGACACCATTTCAAGCTGTGAATGCAAAAAGTCCATCGCTTCTTTCCGGCTCCGGGGCACATCATGTCCGATTAAATAGGTTGTAAAATCGAATGATTTAATATAGGCGATCAAATCCAGTAATCGATCCCGGTCATACTTGCCGTCGCCATAATAATCCTCACAGTCCGAATCGCCGACAACAAGAACTTTTTCTTCCGGGATATAAAGAAAGAGCGAATCCCTGGAATGTGTGGAATCATGCGGTTCCAGCACGCAATGTATCCCCCCGAGGTTAATCTCCACTTTTTCTTTTAATTCAATGTCCGCCGGAATAACGGTGATGTCCCCCAGATTTTCATATTCGCACAAAATACATTGATTACAAAAAGCAATGTCTTCGCCGCGTTCTTCCCGCTCCCGCATTTTCTGTTCCGTCCATTCCCAATTTTGGACTTCCCTGAGCTTTTGGTTTGTTAAAACAGATGCGATTGTTTTCCCGGTGACTGCATGCATTCCAAACGTATGGTCCCAATGCCAATGTGTAAGAACGGTATACGCCGGTTTCCGAAAACCATGCTCCTTTAATTCATGATAGAATTTTTCCACATGCCATTTTGAATTTCCCGCATCAACCGCCAGACTCATCGTATCCCCGTTTATATAATACAAATAAGGCCTGTCCGTCCTTTTTTCCCCCGGAAGAAAGTATATCCTTTCTGTCAGCTTTTTAAGCATATAACCTTTACCCTCCAAATGATTTCCACAACAAAATTCCATTGAAATTAACTCTATCATCAAGAGGCAGCAATGTCAATCCAAAATTCTCCCGGTTTTCATTGCAGCGCGGGAAGCCCGGAAATCCGGACTTCCCGCGCTTTTTACGGTTAGCATTTAAGCGGCAAGGTCTTTAATATTGCTGTATGCCGTAAGGTCTGTGTAAAGCTCCGAGGTATACGGATTGCGTTTTGTCTTGATTACATGGGCTATCATGTAAACAAAGACCGCCACATTGATGAGCAACGCCATCAGGCTCCAGATAAAGAGTGCCGTCGTGTCCGGCGAAGCGGAAGCAACCGTGTAGATGCCGGGCGCCGCCTGCATTGTGTAGCCGTCCGCCGCAAGGAGCCCCTCTTGCATAGCGGCCTGCGCGATGTCATGGCTTGCAGTAGACTGCACCATCCACTTGCTGGCGTCCTGGAAAGAAGGGAAGGTCTGGGCAAACATACACCAAAGGGCCAGCGTCTGCGCGCGATGTTGGAGCCATGCGCCTTTTCCGACTGTGAATGCGCAAAGCGTCGGCGCAAGAAGCAACGCAAAGCCGCAGTACCATGCATGTGTCGGCAGGCAGTTGTACGTATAGGCAAAGTTCCATACGTCATAGGCGATAATCCAGAACCAGAGCATATCGGGCCAAAGCATATCGCGGCTCTTATCTTTTTCAGTCTCCTGACGGATGCAGATTCCAAACCAGCCGGTAATGGTAATGATATTCAGAATTCCGGCGATTCCGTTCATATAGTTCCATGAACCGCCGATGTAATACTGAATCTGATTGTTGGCATATTCAACAACTGGGGTAGTGTAACGGCCGACCTGAAAGTCGCGCGTTACCGCTTCGCAGATATTGATCGCGAGAATGAGCGGAGGGAAGCAAAGGGCAGCCTTGTTTTGAGAAAGCCCTTTCACATGGCGGATACACCAGAAACCGATGCTGCCGGCCGTTGCGGAATAGACTTTCGCCAGATGGAACCAGTCCATATATGCGCTGTCGCGGAAAACTGTCAGCCACATTACCGTAAGCACAATTGGCAGTATCACAAAGAAACTGAAACCGACCCATTTGTATCGGCGGGTCACCTCATTGAGCGCAAAGAGGCTTACGAAAACACAAAGCCAGACTAAAAGCACCAATATGGTCGGAACACCTTCATAAAACACAAACATAGCAAACTCCTCCTTTATAAAATAAAATATACCATCTGTTTTTAGCGGCAGACGATTTCTCTGACGATCATGTCATTGCCCTCAAGAATCTCCAGATCCTGGCCGCCGCATCCGGGGCATTGCAGATCATTCGCCGCGGCGTTGAAAATCCGTCCGCACCCGCGGCATTTAACAATGCCCGGCACAACAACAAGCTCCAGTTTCGTATTCTCCATAAAGGTTTTGTAAACGGCGGCGGGATAGCACTGCTCCAAATAGCTAGGGACAATACCGGAAAGCTCTCCGACCTCGATCACGATCTTTTCGACTTCGGTCAGCCCTTCTTCCCGCACAATTCCCTCCACAGTATGGACAAGCGCACTGATGATCCCGAGTTCATGCATGAAATCAGTCCTTTCCGAGCCTTTCCTTTACCGCTGTGGCAACGATTTTTCCGCTGCGGCGAATGGCGTTGCCCGCAATTTTAACGGGCAGCTTTTCGTAAAAGCCGGGCACGGTATGGCGGGTTTTTTCAAGGTGGATGGCGTCGAATTTGCATTTTGTCGTGCACATGCCGCATCCAACGCACATATAGCTATCCACCTGCACCGCGCCGCAGCCAAGGCAGCGCTCCGTTTCCTTTTTCAGCTGTTCCTCTGTAAAGGTCAGCCTGTCATCTGCAAATTTATCTTTTTTTACAGGGGAATGTCCGGCACGCTGGCGCGGCGTCATGTCATAGCTGATATTCGACAGGTCAATATTCGATTTATCAAAGGCATGGTACTCTTTCCTGTCACGCCCAAGCGTCAGCGTCTGCCCGGGCTGCACAAAGCGGTGAATGGAAATCGCGCCCTCTTTTCCGGCCGCAATCGCGTGAATCGCGAATTTCGGCCCCGTGTAGCAATCTCCGCCCACAAAAATATCCGGTTCGTCCGTCTGGAAGGTAAGGCCGTCCGCCTGCGCGGTGTTTCCCCTTCCAAGCTTCACCTTGCTGCCTTCCAACAGGCCGCCCCACTGAATGGACTGGCCGATGGAAAGTAGCACCGTATCCGCCTCGACAGTAATTGTGTCTTTTTCGTCGTACTGCGGGGCAAAACGGTGATCTTTGTCAAAAACAGAAACACAGCGCTTGAATTCCACACCGGTTACTTTCCCGTCTTTTGTAAGGATACGTTTCGGCCCCCAGCTATTGTGAAACACAACGCCGTCACGTTCCGCTTCCTCTTTTTCGTCGTCAAGCGCGGGCATTTCCTCGCGGCTTTCCAAGCAGTACATGGACACGGAGTCCGCCCCTTCGCGCACAGCGGTGCGCGCCACGTCAACCGCCACGTTGCCGCCGCCGATGACCACAACCTTGCCCGAAAGCTTTGCTTCGTGCCCAAGGTTGACTTCGCGCAGGAAATCGACGCCGGAAATCACGCCCTGTGCGTCTTCGCCCTCAACACCGAGCTTTCTTCCTCCCTGCGCGCCGATGGCGAGGTAAAACGCTTCGTAGCCTTCGCGTCGAAGCTCGTCAAGCGTGATGTCGCGGCCGACCTCGACGCCCGTTTTAAACTCTACACCCATGTCACGCAAAACGCTGATCTCCGCGTTCAGCACATCTTTTTCCAGACGGAAAGAGGGGATTCCTAGTGCGAGCATACCGCCCAGTTTTTCCTGCTTTTCAAAGACGGTAACGCGGTAACCGTCAATTGCAAGGTAATAGGCGCAGGAAAGGCCCGCCGGGCCGGCGCCTACAATTGCAACTTTATTGCCCAGATGATAGCGCATGGGCGGTATGTAACGCGAGGAGCTCTCAAGCTCCTTATCCGCAATGAACTTCTTGATTTCATCGATGGCGATCGGCTCATCTATGTTGCCACGGGTGCATTCGCTTTCACAAGCGTGCGGGCAGATACGGCCGCAAACAGCCGGGAAAGGATTTTCTTTCTTGATCAGTTCCAGGGCTTCTCTATAACGGCCCTGCGCCGCCAGCTTAATATATCCCTGAACGGCAATATGGGCAGGGCAGGCTGTTTTACAGGGAGCTGTTCCCTCCTCCGCAACATCCTTGCGGTTTTCGCGGTAGTCCTTGTTCCAGTTCGTTTCGCGCCAGACATGGTTCCGCGCCGTATGAACCTTATGTTCAGGCGCGGGATTTTTCGCACATAAACGCTGCCCTAGCCGGAGCGCATTGGTGGGACAGTTTTCCACGCACTGGCCGCAGGCAACGCACTTTTCCGGGTCGGATACGGCGGTGAAGTTGGAGCGGATCCCATCCGGCGTATTAAAGAGCGTTGCTAAGCGCATGGAAAAGCAGGCGCAGCCGCAGCAGTTGCAGATTGCCGCAGATTCGCCGAGTCCGTCCGTATGAGGCATCTCGTGCATCAAACCGTTGTCCTCGGCAAATTTGAGGATTTCTTCGACTTCTTTACGGCTGACCTGCCGCCCGCGCCCGGTACGAATATAATACTCCGCGCCGGTCCCCATCTGGATGCAGATTTCTTTTTCGAGATGACCGCAACCTTCGTTCAGCACCCGGCGGGACTGCCGGCAAGAGCAGTCCGAAACACTATATGTATCATATTTGTCAAGGTAATAGGAAAGGTGTTCCCACGGCTCCGTATCGGGAATGTCCTTGATTGCGCTTTCAACGGGGATTACGCGCATCATGGCAAGTCCTTCCGGAAAGAGCGGTGCCATCGGCGCGAGCCGCCTGCGGGTGTATTCCTCAAACGCCTTGCCGATTTCCGGATGAGCTGCGAGCTGCTCGCGGTTATTTACCATCATCTCAAGCATGCCGGGCGCGAAAATATTCACAAAGTAACGGTCCTTGCCGTCCTTCTCCGTCCAAACCTTACAAACACCGGTTTCCGCCAGTTTATCCAGCAGCTTCTGTGTCTCTTCGCGGGACTTGCCGCATTTTTCAACGACATACTCGAACGTACGCGGCTTACGCAGCCCGATTGCCAGCGCCACATCAGCCATGTCATCCGTTACCACAGCATTGAGTGAATAATATTCGGGGGTGTTTTCGTCTATCTTATTCATCGCCCCTGCAATGCCGCCCACCATTTTCGCAAGCTTTACAATCTTCGGTCTTAATTCTGCCATTGTTGCTTCCCTCCATTCAGAATGTTACCGGTATCGTTTACGGGCTCCTCCATGCCGTTACCTCATTGCACAGCCAGTCGATCCACTTGTCTATTCCCTCTCCCGTACGCGCGCATACCGGGATGATTTTTGCCTTCGGGTTGCGCATCCGGATATTCGCGCTGCATTTTTCCATATCAAAATCAAAGTATGGAAGGACGTCTGTTTTATTGATGATTACGACATCGCACACAGAAAAAATCAAGGGGTATTTCAGCGGTTTGTCGTCCCCTTCCGGCACGGAGAGGATCATTGCGTTTTTCACCGCGCCGGTATCGAACTCCGCCGGACAGACGAGATTCCCCACATTTTCCAAAATCGCAAGTTCCACGTCGTCGGTCCCAAGTGCTTCAAGCCCCTGCCGGGTCATGTCTGCGTCAAGGTGGCACATACCGCCCGTATGCAGCTGAATCACTTTCGCGCCGAAGCTTTCGATGGTTTTGGCGTCCACATCCGAATCAATATCCGCTTCCATCACACCCACCTTCAGCTTTCCGTCCAATGCTTCAATGGTTCGGGACAGAAGGGTGGTTTTTCCCGCGCCGGGGCTTGACATCAGGTTCAGTAGAAAGACCTTTTGTTTTTTTAACTCCTGCCTCAGCTCCTCGGCCCGACGATCATTGTCCGCAAAAACACTCTGCCTGACCTGCAGAACTTTAAATCCGTTCATTCTTTCACGCTCCTTTTGAATGAATACGATCTGACGTAAAGCTAAGCTGTGGCTTTACCAGATAATCATCTAACCATTTATGCATATGTAGATAGTATAATAAATATAAAAAAATCACAATAATTTTGTTATAATTTCAACATTTTATACAATTATAATTCCTTGAATCCAGTTGTATTGTATGGTAAAATCGCCTTGGTCTTGGTCATACCACTGCCCACAAAGGAGGCTTTTCCATGGAATTTCAAAAACTTAGTGCGCCAAGCCTTAAGGAATTGTTTATCCGCCAAATCCGAGAAAGCATTTTGTCCGGGCAGGTTTCGGTCGGCACGCGGCTGCCGCCGGAGCGGGAGCTCGCGCTGCAGATGCAGGTCAGCCGCGCGGTGGTAAACAGCGGCCTTACGGAGCTTGAACATCAGGGATTTCTTGAAATACGCCCGCGCCAGGGCGTGTTCGTGGCGGATTACGGCAGGAACGGCAATATCAGCACGCTGAACGCCATTATGGAATACCACAGCGAAACGCTCGGCCGGGCCGAGATTCGTTCCATACTGGAGGTTCGCCGCGCGCTGGAACATCTGGCGACGGATGCCGCAATCGAAAACGCCAGCGCAGAGGATATGGATTGCCTTGAACGCCTTGCCGCGAATGTGGAAGCCGCCGGTTCAATCAACCAGACGATTGAGGCGGCCTTTGCTTTCCACCACGAGCTGGCCGTGGTAGGCAGCAACAGTATCCTGCCGCTGATTTATATATCCTTTAAGCCCGTTGTTTCCCAGCTCTGGCTGCGGTACTGCCGCCGCTATGGTGCGGATTCGCTTTCCGACAGCACGCGTGCCCTTGCGGAATGCGTTATTGCCCGCGACCGCGAGGCTGCACGCCGCTGTACGGATGAGCAGCTTGACAACTGCATTTACGGAAACAGACAAATATACTGAGTATACCATTATATGCCGCCCGTAAATTAAATTAAGAAGAGCAAACTGTATGCGGATGCTTTCCCGGAAAATCAGAATCATGAACCACCCTTGGCGTACGCTTCTAAATCGCCTGATTCCTGCTGCCCTAAAGAAAGAAGACCACAGGAATTTTATTTCCGTAGGCATATTGGGGCTGCGGGCATAAATTGCAAGGAATATTCTGGTTTTTTTATGCTATTATGGCAGATTGCGAATAGCTACAACGTCCCGATGGGAGTCCATCATATCCGCCAACGGGATTTATAATCCGGATGTGCTGGTCGTGGACGAAACGCTGGTCATCCCGTTGGAAGGTGTCGTTTACATCGTGCAGCCGGGGGAAACGCTGTGGCTGATTGGGCAGCGTTATAATATCCCCCTGCAGAACCTGATACAGGTAAACCGAATCGACGACCCGAACAGGATAGCCCCTGGCATGCTGCTCATCATTCCGAGTAAGACGAGGCCGGTCATCCGCGTGAACGGGCACATCTACATGCTCGGGCGGGCTGCCGTTCCGATGTCCGTAAGGACGGCGGTTATCTGACTTACCTTAGCCCGTTTACCCATTTAATAAAGGAGGACGCAAGCCTGCAGGTCATTGACAACGGCCCGGCCCTTCAAGCTGCGGTATCGCAGATGGGCGTTCCGATGATGGCCGTCACAAACTTTACCGCAACCTCAAGAGGCGAGAATCTGGCGTCGATTCTATTGAACAACCCTGAAAAAACCGGACAGTTTTTGGATAATATCATCGATATCATGCGGCAAAAAGGGTATAAAGGCCTGAACATCGATTTTGAAAACGTACTTCCGAATGACCGTATGGCCTATAATCGCTTTTTGAAGCAAGCTGCGGCGCGGATGCACGCCAACGGTTATTTCCTTCCCACCGCCGTTGCACCGGAAATCGAACCGGAGCAGTCGGGGCTTTTGTACGAAGCCCACGATTATCCAGCGCACGGCCGAATCGCCGATTTCGTGATTCTGATAACCTATGAATGGGGATACCGGAAAGGCCCGCCGCAGGCGATTTCGCCAGTATAAGGAAATGATGCCCTTCCCACCGAGTTTAACTCTCATTAACCGCTATCAATCTCTCGCCTCCAATTTTGTAACTTATCGCGTAACAAACAATAGTGCGCGTAACTTCCCTTGTCAAGTAACTTTTTAATCTGAAAAACATGTTGCAAAATAAGTGATTTTTGCTATTATAGAAAACAAGAGCAGGTGATAAGAACGATAGGGGACAATATCCGTAGAAAAAGAAAAGAAAAAGGATTGACTCTCGATGACCTGGGAAAGCAAGTTGGCGTAAACCGGCAAACCATACAGCGATACGAAAGCGGAGTTATCAGCAATATTCCGTCCGATAAAATTGAAAAAATGGCCAGCGCTCTCGGATGTTCTCCGTCCGACCTGATGGGTTGGGATAAAGAAAATGATCATAACATCCTCCCCATTACTGGAATGGTCCAATCGTAGGCACTATTCCTGCCGGGACCCCTGTTCTAGCTACAGAAAATATTGAGGTTATATGCCTCCCTTGGTTAAAAACCCAGAAGAATATTTTGCTTTGCGCGTCCATGGAAAAAGCATGATAAACGCAGGTATCCCGGACGGGTCGCTTGCGCTGATTCATCAACAGCCATGCGCTGAAAATGGGCAAATTGTCGCTTGCCGGATTAATGGCGATGGAGCAACGCTTAAGCGTTTTAAAAAATTGGAGATACCGTCGTACTCATGCCGGAGAATCCTGATTTTCAGCCGATCGTCGTAAAATGCTCTGATTTTGAGAACGGATATGCTGAGATTATCGGCATTGCAAAGCAAGTCATAACCGATTTGAAATAGAAAAGTCGCCCTTCCCTACTTGCGATAGGGAAAGGCGGCAATAAGAGAAATTCTGTCAGAGAATTCCTCAAATACATTGTAGCATATCGTTCCGATATATCAATTACTTGGAGGAAAAGAAAATGAAAACAAGATTGGTTAGTCTGCTTCTATGTCTCATCATGTGCTTTTCTTTCGTGCCCAATACGGGCTATGCGGCAAAACGCGCTACTTATCATCCAAAAACCACATCCTCGGCAACCGTTAAAAAAGCCATAAAGAAACCAGTTAAAACAACGAAAAAAGCTTCCGTCAAAAAGGTCACCAAAAAGTCTACCGGTAAAAAAAACGCTACAAAAACTGTCAAAAGGCCCGCTGTTAAAAATAAAACGGTTGCGCAAAAAGCAAGCGCGCCTGCTCAGTCCCAAACGGTTTATTGGGTAGATCATACAAATATATATCATTCCTCAAAGAACTGTAGAACGCTAAGAAAATCAAAAGCAATACATAACGGAACCATAAAGCAGGCAAACCGTGCCGGACATAGCAGGCTCTGCAAAGTATGCGGATAATGGGTAATTTTGAAAATCCCTATTTCCGCTTCGATCCGGAATAACGAAAATCACAACCAGCGTTTGTTTCCGGCAACAGAATCGGTAAGCACTAAATCTGCAAGATAAAAGCCCGCCGAGCGGTCGGCGGGTTAAACGGGTAAAATCGTATTTTAAAGAGAAAAAAATAAAACCGCACCAAACAGCCGAAAAATGGCTACCTGGTGCGGATTTTTGATTGGAGCGGGAGAGGGGAATCGAACCCCCGTCATCAGCTTGGGAAGCTGATGTTCTACCATTGAACCACTTCCGCGTGCTTCTTATTTTACCATAAACCGACGGCAGAATCAAGTATTAATTTACTTGAACAAATCATTAAAAAATTTCCCGTCTGCCGACGCATTACTTCCGACGCTGACAAGAACATATCTTCCCTTTTGTACAATTACATAATTTTTCAAGAAATTGTATTGTGTCGGATTCAATCCCTTAAAGCCCGCCGCCTTGGAATTGATGTGATCCGTCACAGCATCCTTTAACTCTTCAAACTTACTTTTATCCTGCAGCAAAAAACACGCAAGCTCTGCTGCACTATCGGAAGACTTGCTCATATAAAGCGAACTGTCGGAAATCACACCATCAGGAATACTGTAATGCCTGTAAAGCTGGTTCGGGCTAACTTCAACCAGATCGGTATAATGCATTTCGCTGATAATACTTTCCGTAATCCTGGACGGCGCGGGGCCTTTCGCATTTTCCTTTCTATTTTTAAACACAATAAACACACTGACGAAAACCGCAATGGCAACTGCTAGAACGAGAACCGAAAAAATCATCCATTTTTTTCTATCCATTACGATTTTATTCAAATTCTCGCCCCCTTGATTTATGTATATTGCACCATAGAAAAACAGTAAAAACTTATCCAAGTAATTATAGCATAGAAAATCCACAAATATAGCCATTATCTTAAAATTAACGAAAAAATTTTTATAGAAAGCATCCATGCCGTTTTTTTAGCGTCTACTTTACATAAAACTGATTATTTTCAGAATATGAGATCGAAGAATTTCATTTTTTCAACATTTTCAACAGAGTTTTCAACAATTAAACATAGGTATATTCGAAACTTTTCCCGATTTTCAACTTATGAGACCGGCGGTTGAAAAAAAACGGTTGAAAAAAATGCGGTTCTATTAGTTAACATAATTACAGAATAACCGGTTTGGTAAAAAGGTAAACAAAAACCGGATAGAAAATCCATCCGGTTTCTTTGCTACTATTATTAGTCAATCGCTTTTGTTGCTACTTGTTCCGTCGCTTTTGCCAAAAACGCATCAATCGGCATGGACCCGATATCGCCATCCTTGCGGCTGCGCACGGAAACCGTGTTCTCCTGTGCTTCCTTATCCCCAATTATGAGCATATACGGGATCTTCTGAAGCTGGGCTTCGCGAATCTTATACCCGATTTTCTCATTGCGGGTATCGCAGGTTACCCGAAATCCGGCCGCTTGCAGCTTTTTAACAACTTTATCGGCATCCGTATGCAAACGCTCGCTGATCGGCAACACCCTGATCTGCTCCGGCATCAGCCACATTGGAAGCGCACCGGCATATTTTTCAATCAGCAACGCGAGTGTGCGCTCGTAACAGCCGATGGAAGTACGATGAATGATATAGGGGTTCTTTTTCTTGCCATCTGCATCCACATATTCCATACCGAATTTCTCGGCCAACATCTGGTCGATCTGAATCGTAATTAAGGTATCCTCTTTACCGAATACGTTCTTAATCTGAATATCCAGCTTCGGACCGTAGAACGCCGCCTCGCCAATGCCTTCCACAAACGGAATATTCAGATGGTTCAGGATCTTGCGCATGATACCCTGGGCCTCGTTCCACTGTTCCTCCGTACCGATATATTTCGTACGGTCGTTCGGATCCCACATGGAGAAGCGGTAGGAAACGTCTTCATACAGACCGAGCGTTTTCAGCATAAAGATTGCGAGCTCCAAACAACCTTGGAATTCACTTTCCAGTTGCTCGGGCGTGCACATCAAATGGCCTTCGGATATTGTGAACTGCCGCACGCGGATCAATCCGTGCATTTCGCCGGACGCCTCGTTGCGGAAAAGAGTGGACGTTTCGTTATACCGGAGTGGCAGGTCGCGATATGAACGGTTTTTGTTCAAATAGGCCTGATATTGGAAGGGGCAGGTCATCGGGCGCAATGCGAAAACTTCGCTGTCCTTTTCCTCATCCCCAAGGACAAACATGCCGTCCTTATAATGATCCCAGTGCCCGGACAGCTTATAAAGATCGCTCTTCGCCATATACGGCGTTTTTGTCAGCTGCCAGCCGCGCTTTTGCTCCTCGTCTTCAACAAAGCGCTGCAAAATCTGAATTACGCGCGCGCCGTTCGGAAGCAAAATCGGCAGTCCCTGCCCGATCAGGTCGCAGGTTGTAAAATACCCTAACTGGCGGCCCAATACATTATGGTCGCGCTTTTTGGCTTCCTCCACCTTTGCAAGGTATTCTTCCAGTTCACTCGCCTTCGGGAAGGAAATGCCGTAAAGGCGCTGGAGCATTTTGTTCTTGGAGTCCCCGCGCCAGTAAGCGGCCGTATTCGCCGTCAGTTTTACGGCTTTGACACAGCCCGTGCTTATCAGGTGCGGCCCGGCGCAAAGATCCGTATAATCACCCTGCTGATAGAACGAAATCTTCTCCCCTTTTCCGGCGTGTTCGTCAATCAGCTCTAGCTTGTAAATCTGGTGCTCCTTTTCCATTAACGCCCGTGCTTCGTCGGAAGCCAGCTCAAAGCGTTCGATCGGAATATTTTCCTTAATGATTTTCTTCATTTCCGCTTCAATTTTCGGCAAGTCCTCCGGAGTAAGGGAGCGGTCCAAATCAATATCGTAATAGAAGCCGTTTTCAACCGCCGGACCGATTGCAAAGGCAGCGTTTGGGAACAGATGCTTTACCGCCTGTGCCATGATGTGGGCGGTTGTATGCCAATACGCCTTTTTCCCCTCCGGATGCTCAAAGGTCAGAATCTCCACCTCGCAGTCCGCTGTAATCGGCGTGCGGAGATCAACGACCTTACCGTCAATTTTTCCGACACAAGCGGCTTTGTACAGCCCCATTCCAATGGATTTCGCTATTTCAGCAACGGTAATGCCGCTTTCAAACTCTTTTACTTCGCCTTTCAAACTTACCTTTACCATATCTTTCACTCCTTAGATGAATTACCAAAATAAAAAAGCTTCACCCCACAGCATGGGGCAAAGCGATTGTTTGCGGTTCCACCCAATTTCAACGGACTTCTAACTTAAAATATAAAAACAAAGAAACCCGTCCTCGTGGCGGCGGATAACGGCGCCAACCGGCATGCCTTACGCCAAACGCTTTCGGCACGCACTCGGAGGTGGTGGCCCGATTTCAATTGCTGCGGGTGCTTACAGCATACGCGCCCGCTCTCTGGTGCAATTTTTCGAAATTAGACTTCCTCTTCAACGCATTAAACATATTTTTCTATGTATTCTGTATATTAGCACCGGTTAACAAACTTGTCAATAGAAACAATTTGGAAATTTTATCATTTTCGACATTATACTTGGTTCCCATGATGATCTTCAACAAAACTTGATAAGGAAATTATATAGACAATTCTTCTGATAATAATCAATATTTCTTGACATTCGGGTATTGGACGTAATACAATTATGTGTATAATGCACGAATATGCATTTATGGGCTTAACGCACCCATCCGAAATGATTAAAACAAAAAATATGAAAGAAAAAAGACAAGGAGGTGCCAATGATTGACCACAGTTAGCTTAACGACATGTATTATCATCGCGCTTGTTTGCGCGTTGATTACCGGCATAGCTGCATTTCTGGGCGGTATCAGCCATCGGAAAAAGCAAGCTGAGTTCACGATCGGTTCCGCTGAGCAGGAAGCGAAAAGAATTGTCAGCGACGCGATAAAAACAGCCGAAGCGAAAAAAAAGGAAGCCGTTCTGGAAGGTAAAGATGAAATCCACCGCCTAAGAACCGAGGCCGAGCGTGAACTGAACGAACGCCGCAAGGAAGTACAGCGTCAGGAACGCCGCATACAGCAAAAAGAGGAAACCCTTGACAAAAAGATGGAAAGTCTGGAAGCCAAGGACGAAATCCTAACGAATAAGAATAAACAAGCTGATGAACGGCTTGCAGAAGCCGAAGCTGTAAAGAAGAGCCAGTTTGATATGCTGGAACGCATATCCGGTTTTACGGTTGATCAAGCAAAAGACTATTTACTAAAGAACCTGGAAGACGAGCTTATACATGAAAAAGCCGTCAAACTCATGGAATTCGAACAGCAGACCCGCGAGGAAGCGGAGAAGACCGCAAGGGAAATTATTTCAATGGCAATTCAGAGATGCGCCGCAGATCATGTGGCGGAGGCCACCATTTCCGTTGTACCGCTGCCAAACGATGAAATGAAGGGCCGCATTATCGGACGTGAAGGTCGGAATATCCGGGCGATTGAAACGCTTACCGGAGTTGACCTGATCATTGACGATACGCCTGAGGCAATTACCCTTTCCTGTTTCGAACCGGTGCGCCGCGAGGTGGCCCGCATAGCGCTTGAGCATTTGATTGCAGACGGCAGAATTCATCCTGCAAGGATTGAGGAAACAATCGAGAAGGCACGCCGCGAGGTGGATGCCACCATTAAGCAGGAAGGCGAGCGTGCTGTTATTGAATCCGGAGTGAATGGAATCCACCCCGAACTGATCAAACTGCTGGGACGGTTGCGTTACCGTACCAGTTACGGACAAAATGTATTAAACCATTCGCTGGAAGTTTCTTTCTTATCTGGTGTGATGGCTTCCGAACTCGGTTTGGATCCGGCAATCGCACGCCGGGCAGGTCTATTGCATGATATCGGCAAATCACTTGATCATGAAATCGAAGGTTCCCATGTTGACATTGGCGTTGACGTGGCTCGCAAATACAAGGAAAGCGAAACCGTTATTCACGCGATTCAGGCGCATCACGGCGACGTGGAAGCGAAAACCGTTATCGCCTGCATTGTTCAGGCAGCCGACGCGATTTCCGCCGCAAGGCCGGGTGCAAGACGCGAAAATCTGGAAAACTATATCAAACGGCTTGAAAAGCTGGAAGAAGTTGCTTCTTCGTTTGAGGGCGTCGAACGGTGCTTCGCGATTCAGGCAGGACGCGAAATTCGCGTAATTGTTAAGCCCGAGATGATTACCGATGATAAAATGGCACTTTTGGCACGTGATATTTGCAACAAAATTGAAAGTGATCTTGAGTATCCGGGCCAGATTAAGGTAAACATAATTCGCGAAAGCCGCGCGATTGAATACGCGAAATAGTATTTCAATCACGCTTTTATGGGGAGTAGTATTTTAGGGGGACAGTACTGGGCTGTTCCCCTAAAATTATGCAGAGAAGCCCTTTGGCTTTTGCCATTACAAATTTATCCGCGTATTTTAAAGGTCGGGCAACCCAAAAACTTTATCCGATTGCATTTTAAGCAACCATAGCAGCACGCATTTTATGAATTATCAAAATAAGGATCCTGCAAAATCAAGATTATGCATTTCTAGGATTTACTTGTAAAAAATAAACTGTTACAATATTCTATAAGACTGCAAACGCCCGTGATATCAGGCATTTGTACAGAAAGTAGGCTTATCATTATGAATATTCTTGCGATCGGCGATGTGGTGGGCAGTATTGGCTCCCGTTTTCTTCGCGCACATCTCCCCCACTTAAAGAAATTGAAAGGAATTGACCTGGTGATAGCCAACGGGGAAAACTCAGCAGACGGAAACGGCCTTACCCCCGCATCGGTTCAGTTTCTGTTCGACAGCGGCGTCGACGTTATCACGGCGGGCAATCACAGCTTCCGGAGAAAAGAAAGCTACGAATTGTACGATTCGTGCGAATACCTTCTGCGCCCCGCCAACTTTCCTCCCAGCGCCCCGGGCAAGGGCCTTTGTATTGTAGATATGGGCAGGACACAGATCTGTGTAATCAATCTGATGGGCACGATTTACATGGACGGGCTGGATTCTCCCTTTGACGAGGCGGATCGCCTTCTTGCAAAAGAGCTTCCCCCGATTACTTTGATTGACTTCCATGCAGAGGCTACAGGAGAAAAACGTTCCTTCGGCTACTATATGGACGGGCGCGTCTCCGCTGTTTTCGGCACGCACACCCATGTTCAAACTGCGGACGAATGCATTCTTCCCAATGGAACCGGATATATTTCCGACCTTGGCATGACGGGCCCGATTCAATCGGTCCTCGGCGTAAAGCCGGAGCTGGTGATTGAAAAAATGCGGACAAAAATGCCCGTCCGTTTTGCGCTTGCTGAAGGAGATTGCAGGATGGACTGCGCTTTATTTCATATCGATGACAAAAGCGGGAAAACCCTGTCGGTAGAACGGATTCAGATTCAATAGACGCTTCGTTGGTTTCTACAGTTTTATTTTAGGAATTTAATTGTTTTTAGTAAATAATACTTGCAAATCTTCTCATTTCGTTCTATGATGGTACTATCGATTTTGCTATAGTCTGGAGGATGCCTATGGAAATCTTAAAAGTATCATCAAAATCAGCCCCCAATTCCGTCGCAGGTGCAGTTGCAGGAGTCATTCGCGAAGAGGGATCCGTCGAGCTGCAAGCCGTCGGCGCCGGTGCAGCCAATCAGGCTATCAAGGCCATTGCAATTGCGCGCGGATACTTAGCCCCGTCAGGGATTGACATTGTCTGTATCCCTGCCTTTGCTAGTGTCGTGATTGGCGATGAAGAACGTACTGCAATTAAGCTGATTGTAGAACCAAGATAATATGGATCCCTTATCATATCCTCACGTCTGTGAGGATATTTTTTTTGGAGAGTTTCAACATTTCTCCCTATTTTTCGACTAAAATTTAAAGATTGAATCTGAAACTGCTCTATGTTATAATATTAGGATGAAATATACAGTAGGCAAATATGTGAATTTTAGGGAGTGCTGAATGGTGATAAATGGAACTGACCTGTGCAACGCTATCATTTCAGGTGCTAATAATATTGTAAAACATAAAACAGCCGTTGATGAATTGAACATTTTCCCTGTTCCTGATGGCGACACCGGTACCAATATGTCTATGACAATGAGTTCTGCCGCAAAAGAGCTTACAATAAACGGGAGCGGTACAGCAGCCGAAGTCGCCCAGCGGGCAGCTTCAGCCATGCTCCACGGCGCAAGGGGCAATTCCGGCGTTATCCTGTCCCTTTTATTTCGCGGCTTTGCAAAAGGAATTGAGGGTATGGAGGAAATCGGCGGCTCGGATCTTGCCAACGCTCTTGGAGTCGGCGTGGAGGCCGCTTATAAGGCCGTTATGAAACCAACGGAGGGAACCATTCTTACCGTCTCCCGTGTTGCCTGCGAAAAAGGGAGAGCCGCAGCGGCAATTGATGACGACGCCGTATACGTATGGAGTGCAATCTGCAAGGGCGCCGCAGAGGCGCTTGAAAAAACACCGGAGCTTCTCCCCGTACTGAAAAAAGCAGGTGTGGTGGACGCCGGCGGAAAGGGGCTGTGCTGTATCTTCGACGGGATGCTGAGTGTTTTCCGCGACGGCACAGTGATTGAAAATGAAACCGGCTCGCAGGAGGAAACGTCTCTGGAAAGCGACTTTTTCCGCAACGCGGCGGCGGAATTCGATCAGGATATCCGTTTCACCTATTGCACCGAGTTTATTGTAGGGCGCGATGAGGACTGTAAAAAAGCCCCGCAGGAGCTGCGTTCTTATTTGGAAACCATCGGCGACTGCGTTGTGGTCGTTGACGATGAGAAAATCATAAAGGTTCATGTTCACACCGAAGAGCCGGGCAACGCGCTGCAGGCGGCTCTGGAGTTTGGTCAGCTTCTGACGGTAAAGATCGAAAACATGAAGGAGCAGCACCGTAAGGCGGCCGAGGCGAATGAGCAGGCCAAGGCAAAGGCGGCTTCCGCCCCTTTAACGCCCGCTGATCCTGTGGAGGAAATCGGGTTTGTCGCAGTCGCAGCCGGGGAAGGCTTAAAAACCCTCTTTACCGATCTGGGCTGCACACATGTCGTCAGCGGCGGGCAAACAATGAACCCCAGTACCAACGATATACTTGCAGCGGTAAAAGCGACGCCAGCAAAAACGGTTCTGGTACTGCCCAATAATAAAAATATTATCATGGCTGCCGAACAAACCATTCCGCTAGTAAAGGATCGCAAGGTCATCATCTTGCCCACACGCACCATTCCACAGGGCCTGTCCGCTATGCTGGCTTATGATCCCGACGCCTCAACCGAATCGAATACCATCAACATGATGGAAGCTGCCGGAAACGTACAAACCGCTACCGTTACGTTCGCCGCGCGCGATTCCGAGTTCGGCGGACATAAAATCAAAGCCGGGGATATTCTTGGGCTGAACAACGGAAAACTTGAGTTAATCGAAAAGGATATCGTACACACCTGCGTGAAGCTGACCCGCTCCATGGTAAACCGCAGCACCTCGTTTATCACGATCATTTACGGTGCGGATGTAACCGAAAAGCAGGCAAACGAAGCCTATAACCGGATTAAGAGCAAGGTTTCGAATGAAACCGAGGTTACGCTTGTCAACGGCGGACAGCCGATTTACTATTTCATTGTTTCAATAGAGTAATGCGTTCGTTATTTTCGATAAAAATAGAGGAATTAAAAGGCGTCGGCGAGAAGCGCGCCAAGCTGTTTGCAAAGCTTGGCGTGCCGACCGTCGGCGCTTTGCTGCGTTATTATCCGCGCGCTTACGAGGATTGGAGCGAGCCGCTGTCGATCCGGCAGGCTCCCCTGGACGTCCCTTGCGCCATACGCGCCACCGTTTTGCAGCGCCCTTCGGAAGCCCGCATACGCGGCGGCATGACCCTTTACAAGGTCAAAGTAAGCGATGGCGAAAGCGACATGGAGCTTACGTATTTTAATAACCGGTATATCCCCTTAATGTTAAAAGAGGGAAAGCAATATATTTTTTACGGTAAGGTGAAAGCAAATTTCTCAAAGCGGGAAATGACGGCACCCGAATTCGCCGACGCCGCGAAGGGGCCCGGCGTCCATCCGATTTATCCGCTGACGCAGGGGCTCTCCAGCCGCATTATTGAATCCGTAGTGCAAAATGCGCTGGAATTGCTGCCCGACGCGATGCAGGATCCCATTCCGGAAGCCATTCGTATGAAATACGGGCTTTGCCACCTGCGCTACGCCTTGGAAAACATTCACTGCCCCCGCGCAATGAAAGATATGGAAATTGCCCGGCGGCGTCTGGTCTTTGAAGAGCTTCTAATACTCCAGCTGGGGCTTCTCCGCTTAAAAGGCCGCAGCCGCACCGAAAACCGCCTCAGGCTTCTTCGAGATGATTCGGACGGATACTTTCGCCTGCTTCCGTTTAAGCCCACAGAAGCCCAGCGGAGGGCCGTAAAAGAAGCGGTAGCCGATATGATGGGCAGCCATCCGATGAACCGCCTGATTCAGGGGGACGTCGGTTCCGGCAAAACCGCGGTTGCGGCGGCACTTTGCTACTGTGCCGCCCGCGGCGGCATGCAGGCGGCACTCATGGCTCCCACGGAAATCCTCGCTCGGCAGCACTATGACACTCTGTCTTCCCTCTTAAAAGGCGTGCATACCGAACTTCTGACCGGCTCGCTCACCGCAGCCAAAAAACGGGCGATCACAAAAGGGCTGCAATCCGGCGAAATCCAGCTTATCATCGGCACACACGCACTTCTTTCCGAGGACATTGCTTTTCAGCGGCTGGGCCTAGTCATTACCGACGAACAGCACCGCTTCGGTGTGGCACAGCGCGCCGCGCTTGCCTCGAAAGGCGACCATCCGCACACGCTGGTCATGAGCGCAACCCCCATACCCCGCACGCTTGCCTTGATGATTTACGGGGATTTGGATATTTCGGTTTTGGACGAAATGCCGCCCGGCAGGCAGACAGTCGACACCTATGCCATTTCCGGGGACAAACGCCTGCGGGCTTTCCGCTTTATTAAGAAGCAGATCGATGCGGGCCGACAATGCTACATCATCTGTCCGATGATCGAAGAAGGGCAGAACGATATGGCCAGCGTAAACGAATACGCGCAGAAAGCGCGGGAAGAATGGCTTCCCGGCTGCAAAATCGGTGTGCTAAACGGCAAGATGAAGGCAAAGGAAAAGGAATCCGTAATGGAGGACTTTTCCAAAGGAAAAATCTCCGTGCTAATTTCCACTACTGTGGTAGAAGTCGGCATGGATGTGCCAAACGCCACCGTTATGATGATTGAAAACGCCGAGCGCTACGGGTTGTCCCAGCTGCATCAGCTCCGGGGACGCGTCGGGCGTGGGGCCCATAAATCCATCTGTATATTAATTTCCGACGCACAGAATGAAGACACCGTTGCGCGCTTAAAAACCATGTGCCTTACGAACGATGGATTCCGCATTGCCGAACAGGATTTAAAGCTGCGCGGCCCCGGCGATTTCTTCGGCCACCGCCAACACGGCCTCCCGGAATTGAAAATCGCCGACATGACGCAGGATGTGAATGTTTTAAAGCAGGCGCAGGCCGTAGCCCGGGAAATTCTTCGTGAGGACGCAGAGTTAAGCTCCCCCGCCCACCGCGGGCTTCGTGCCGAGGTACGCCAGCTTTTTAAAAATAAAACGGATTAAAATCTGCTGCCCAAAATCGCTACACAATTTCATAAGCTTTTTTTGCCACACAACAAACCCAGTCTCGGAATCACAACGGATTCCAGGACTGGGTTAATTAAAATTACCGGTATCTTTTCTTCTGTATTTCTTCCACAGGTAAGACTTCCTCAAAAACGGCATAATTCCGGTATGTTATTTTCCGGTCGATATGCAGAGAGCCGAAAAACCATTTTTCAAATTTCACCTGTTTGGCAAGCTGCTCGAAATAGGCTTCGAGCTGATTGGTGTTTTCCGGCGGGTTCACCGTATTGGTCATAACGCGGGGCGCCGGTTCATGCGTAATAATATAATCTACCGCCATACCGACCGCTGAAAGATTTTTCACACCGGCTGCCATTTCCTCCATGCTTGGCATCTCGCGTTCCCACCATTTTCCTGCGGCAATGCGTATTCGCTTTTCCGTGCTTTCCCCGCCGCCGAATGTAAAAATCTTTTTCCCCTCGATCGTATACACCTGCCCGCGCATCAAATGGTATAAATTTCCGCTGATATTCTGTACAAGACCTCCGTTCCATTCGGTTATGGGATATTTGTCAAGGAGGTCAAAATTCTCATGCGAACCGTCTAAAAAAAGAAGGTTGTATTTTTTCTTTCCCAATTTCCGCAGGTTTTTCTCTTCCTTTGCGCCTCCGTCCCATAGAAAGCCGAAGTCCCCGCAAACAATAAGCGTATCCCCTTTTTTTAATTTTTTTACGGCACGAGACTCAAAGCGGCACATCTCCCCGTGTGTGTCCCCTGTTATGTAAATCACTTTCAAACCTCCAGTAAAATCTTACAATATTATTAACAATTCCAAACTGCACTTTATCTTTTGCAGAATTGCTGTTATACTAATTCATGTTCACGTATTGAATTTTTTCTTGAACTTTAAACATATAATAGCACATCGGAGGAAAAAGTTCCATGAAAAAAAAGCTGCTTAAAGCGTCTGCTTGTCTCCTGACTTTCTTGCTTTTATTAACGCCGGTCACGGCCCATGCCGCAACGTTTAATATTGGATTCAAAACAAATTGCGAGGCAATTGAACTGGTCAATTTGGATACAGATACTGCCGTTTACGAAAAGAACCCGGATATGCGCCGGGAACCGGCTTCCCTTACCAAAATTATGACGTTCATTGTCGTCAGCGAACAAATCAAGGATCTTGACGGCACAAAAATAACGGTTAGCAAAGAGGTCGTCGATAAGCTGCTGGGGACGGGAAGCTCGCTTTCCGGAATCAAGGAAGACGATCAGCTCACCGCGTTCCAGCTTTTGAACTGTATGCTGGTTCCCAGCGGAAATGACGCGGCGCTCGTACTGGCGGACTATGTGGGAAAGGGCGACGTTGACGCCTTTGTGGACCTAATGAATCAAAAGGCAAAGGCACTCGGCTGCACCGGAACGCATTTTGCAAACCCGCACGGACTTCATGATGAGAACCATTATACCACAGCGCGCGACTTATACAAAATCACAAAATATGCCATGAGCCTTCCTCATTTCACCGAGATCACTTCGCAAACGCGTTACACTTATAAACCGGTTGGCGGCCCGAATGCGGACAAAGCGCGCACGCTTTCTACTACCAACTATTTAATTGACCGTAACGCACTAGGAGGACAATACTACTACCGTTATGCCCGCGGAATTAAGACGGGGCATCACGACCAATCCGGTTACTGCCTTGTTTCGACCGCGACGGCGGACGGCTATACCTACCTCTGTGTGGCGTTAGGAGCCCCAGATGTGACCGCAAGCGGCAAGGAGATTAAAACACGCGGCGAAATGCTTGATACGGCGGCGCTGTTCCGCTGGGCCTTCCGCAATCTGGAACTGAAAAGCATCCTGAGCACCGGCGATTCGGTTGGTGAAGTAAAGCTGAAAGACGCATGGAATAAAGACAAACTGCTGCTTGTCGCGGAAAAGAATTACTCCGCAATGCTTCCGAGCAATGTTTCGGCCAGCAGTGTCATTATCACGAAGAATATACCCGATACAATCAGCGCTCCGGTTAAAAAAGGGCAGGTTATCGGTACGGCAACCCTCAGCTACGCCAACCAGCCCCTCACCACGATTAATCTTGTTGCTGCTGAAAGCGTGGAACGAAGCGAGCTTCTACACTCCGCGAATACGGTAAAATCCATTCTCACATCGGTTTGGTTCATTGTCGTCGCAAGCATCATTGTCCTGCTTGTTATCATTTATATTATTTTGGCTTTGATTTATAACCGTAAAAAGAAGAATCTCCGCCGGGTAAAAAAATACAGAAATATGTAAACTTTAGGCCATCGAATAAATCATAAGCGGCCCCCCGGAACAACCGAGGGGGCATGTGCGTGAGCAATTTTTTCGGATGTTACCCAAGGCGCTTGGCGCTTTTCTTACGGCTGCCGCTTCTCTCTCCCCCTACTCCATTTTCAATACACAAAAACACAAAAGACAATGGCAAAATTCGGGCCAGAAGCGGAAATGAGGCCGATTTACGCGCATTCACCGCTAAAGCTATGCTGAAGCACCCGCAACTTAACTTTAGGCTTGTTATATCAAAAAAGCCCCTGCTGCCTTTCGGCAGCAGGGGCTTTGAACATGAAAAATCAAATTATTTGACTTCGACTTCTGCGCCAGCCTCAGTAAGCTTCGCCTTAATTGCTTCTGCATCGTCCTTGGAAACGCCTTCTTTAACAGGCTTCGGAGCACCGTCAACAACTTCTTTTGCTTCCTTAAGACCAAGGCCTGTGATTTCGCGAACAACCTTGATGACCTGGATCTTGTTTGCGCCAGCAGCCTTGAGAATAACGTCAAATTCTGTCTTCTCTTCAGCAGCGGCAGCAGCCGGAGCAGCAGCAGCGGCAACAGCAACCGGAGCAGCAGCGGAAACGCCAAACTCTTCTTCCAGAGCCTTTACGAGCTCGGAAAGCTCAAGAACAGTAAGGGATTTTACATCTTCAATTAATTTTACAACTTTATCAGACATTGTTAGTTACCTCCAATAATTTAAAAATTTATAGATAGGATCGGGATCCTTATGCATTGGCAGCCTGTTTCTCTGCAATAGCGTTCAGAGCAACAACCAAACCCTTCATTGTGCCGTTCAGCACGGTGACGAAACCGGTAATCGGAGCATTGAGCCCGCCCAGAGCCTTTGCAACCAAAACCTCTTTGGAAGGCAGTTCCGCTAACTCCTTAATTGCTTTTGTGTCAATCGCGGCGCCATCAATGAAACCTGCTTTGATTTTAAAGGTTTTATTGTTTTCAGCAAACTTCGACAGAATTCTCGCGCTGGCTACATGATCTTCCGCATTGAGTGCGATTGCGGTCGTACCTTCTAGGACATTGTCCAGGCCCTCAATCCCCGCCTCTTTCAAAGCAAGACGGAGCAATGTGTTCTTAACAACCATGTAATTGCTGCCAGCCTCGCGCAGATCCTTACGGAGCTTTGTATCCTGTGCAACGGTTACGCCTTTATAATCAACGATAACGCCTGCACATGCATTCTTCAGGCTCTCCGTCAAAGCGGACACGGCTTGTTTCTTTTTCTCTAAGATTTTTTCACTTGGCAAATGTATTCACCTCCACAACTGGAATCACATAAAAAGCCCTTCCCACATACCGCGGGAAGGGCGTAAATACACAACGTGTAAAAACAGCTCTCTCCTCGGCAGGCTGGGAAAAACCCATTAAGCGAACGCGCCTGCTGTCTTTGGAATAAAGAACAGCAGTATTATACTAGCACAGGCACAGGTACCTGTCAAGCTTTTTGTTATCAGCCAACCTTGTTCGGGTTGATTCTGATACCGGGACCCATTGTTGAAGCAACAACGCAGCTCTTGATATACTGGCCTTTGGAAGCGGCCGGCTTTGCCTTAACAATCGCACCAAGCAGAGCGTCAAAGTTTTCTAGCAGCTTCTGGCCGCCGAAAGACACCTTGCCGATGGAGCAGTGGATGATGTTAGTCTTGTCGAGACGGTATTCGATCTTACCGGCTTTCGCGTCTGTAATTGCCTTGCCGATCTCACGTGTTACCGTACCGGCCTTCGGGTTCGGCATTAAACCGCGGGGACCGAGGACTTTACCTAAACGACCAACCAGACCCATCATATCCGGGGTTGTAATCAAAATATCGAAATCCATCCAGTTTTCATTCTGGATCTTCTGGATCATTTCCTCTGCGCCGACAAACTCCGCTCCGGCAGCTTCCGCTTCCTTCGCAGCGTCGCCCTTGCAGATAGCAAGTACACGGACTTTTTTACCGGTACCGTGCGGCAGAACAATTGCGCCGCGAACCTGTTGGTCAGCATGGCGGCTGTCTACGCCCAATTTGATGTGAACTTCAACAGTTTCATCAAATTTTGATGTCCCGGTCTTTACGCAAAGATCAAGCGCTTCGTTTGCATCATAAAGTTTTGTACGGTCGACCAGCTTTAAGCTGTCAACATATTTTTTACCGTGTTTCATTGGTTTTCCTCCCTATTGAGTGGTAAAATCGGAGTAGAAAA
The DNA here is from genome assembly GCF_029266045.1 of Caproiciproducens galactitolivorans. NCBI lineage: Bacteria > Bacillati > Bacillota > Clostridia > Eubacteriales > Acutalibacteraceae > Caproiciproducens > Caproiciproducens galactitolivorans. The sequence goes on from NZ_JAJUFJ010000009.1 coordinate 55,360, forward strand.
GTTCCTCCCACCCGGGTGATCAATCTACGACTTCAATGCCCATGCTGCGTGCCGTACCGGCAACCATGCTCATAGCGGATTCAATAGAAGCCGCGTTCAAATCGGGCATTTTTGTTTCAGCAATTTTCTTAACCTGCTCGCGGGTAATCTTTGCAACCTTTTTCTTGTTCGGTTCACCCGAAGCAGTTTCAATTCCGCAGGCCTTCTTAATCAAGACGGCAGCCGGCGGGGTCTTTGTAACAAAAGTAAACGAACGATCCGCATAAACTGTAATGATAACCGGAATAACCAGTCCTACGTCATTCTTTGTGCGTTCGTTGAATTCTTTTGTAAAAGCCATGATGTTGACACCGTGCTGACCGAGAGCCGGTCCAACAGGCGGCGCCGGGGTTGCTTTGCCAGCAGGTATCTGGAGCTTAATAAAGCCCGTAACCTTTTGAGCCATTTTTTTGCACCTCCAAAATTCGTGGTAGATGGCGGAGCGGACGAAAAAATTTATCCGTTCCTCCCACAGGGGCAATGCCCCTCATAATAAGCGGTTTCCCGCATATTACCATAGATTCTTATTCCACCGCTTCAGCCTGATCCAATTCAAGCTCAACCGGTGTTTCGCGCCCAAACATAGATACTGTTACGCGAATGCGGTTCTTGTCGGCGTCAATTTCCTCAACGATACCAACGAACCCTTCGAGCGGGCCGTCGATAATGTGTACGGAATCCCCAACGCCATAGGACACCTCAACCTTTTTCTGCTCAACTCCCAGTTTCGCCACTTCTTCATCCGTAAGCGGAATCGGTTTTGAGGAAGGGCCTACAAAACCCGTACAGCCCCGAATATTGCGGACAACATACCAAGACTCATCGGTAAGAATCATCTTCACCAGAACATAACCGGGAAAAATTTTTCGCTCTACGTCACGCCGTTTGTTATCCTTCACTTCGGTAACAGTCTCCGTCGGTACGCGGACTTCCTGAATCAAATCATGGAGCTGGCGGTTTTCCACGGTTTTTTCAAGATTGGAGGCAACCTTGTTTTCATACCCGGAATAGGTATGAACAACATACCACTTTGCGTCTTCAGGCATAGTAAATTCCTCCGCTTATCCTACTTTGCAATATTCATAATCAAACCGAGCAAGTTCATGAGTACTGTGTCCAAACAAAAAATAAACAAGCCAATAATGAATATTGTTGCCAAAACGACACCGGTGTTTTTAAAAACCGCCTGCGGTGTCGGCCAAATGATCTTTTTAACCTCGTTTTTACAGTCGCGGAAGAACTTTGAGATATCCTTGCTTTTTTTCGCAAAAATATTCTCTTTCTTTTCAGTCGTCTCTGGCATTTTTCGTCCCTCCGTCCGGATTACTTCGTCTCTCTGTGAAGAGTGTGTTTCCTACAGAATCTGCAGTACTTGTTCATTTCAAGCCTGTCCGGATCATTTTTCTTGTTCTTCATCGTGTTGTAGTTGCGCTGTTTGCACTCTGTGCAGGCTAATGTAATTTTAACTCTCATGACGGCACCTCCCGTTATACGGAAAAATATTTAGGCCATTAACCGGCCCCAGCCTCCCTCTTAAAAGGGCGCAAAAAAATAACCCCTTTATGAGGTATTCTCATCATAACACAGGATTTATCATAATGTCAAGTTTTTTCTGTAAGGAAACGGACGGGAGCGACACCCCTGCCCGTTTCCGGTTAATTTATTTCAAATTATTCAGGTTGTCAGCTATAAACCCTTTTTCTTTTTTCTTTTTCTCGGGCTTTACGGTTTTTCCCTTGAATTTCAAACCGGCCGCATAACTCTTTTTCAAATCGTCGCTGAAAAGCGACCTCATATTTTCAATCGCGGCGGGATTTTCAATTCCGTTCAGTATCACAATCGTGATGATGGAACGTACGTCCATGTCGCCGTTGGCATACATATCATTCAGCAATTCGCAGCAGCGCTTGATCGCATCCTGCTTTGCAGATTGCGCGCACAGCGTTTCAATTCTGGAAACAAGATGCTCCTTCGCAAATGTGACAACGCGCACATCGCCGTATTCTTCCCTTTCCGTATTCAGTTCTTCCCGCAGCTCCGGGAAAATGCCAACAAAGCGGTTAAAGAAAAAGATCGGGTCGTTTGTATCTTCTTCGTCTTTCTTTCTTTTTTTCTTCGGTTTTACGGCCACGGGTTTTGGCGCGCTGACGCTTTCCACAAAATCGTTTACGATGCTTTCCGCCGAGACAATATCGTCAACCTCCGGATCGTAAAGCCAGATGGAGACCGATCTCCACTTCTTATCCGGCTCACCGTCTTCCACACCGCAGCTTCTGAGTTCAAAGCGCTTTTTGCCCTGATTGTAAAGGATACTGTAAGCAGTATTGCCTCCCTTAAACAGCACATAGCTTTCGCTCTCTTCCTGCTGTTCGCCGGCAACCCTTGTAAACCCTTGTTCGTTTAACACCGCGCCGACTTTTTCAGCAATCAGGTCAAATGCCTTCTGCTCCAAAAATATCACTCCTGAATCCAAATTTATCGTAAGTAAGAATTATCTTTTTTGATTATGTTTACACGCTTATAAATTATACTACATAAACATTTTTTTGTCACCATACAATTTAATAAAATTCTGATTGCGCCTATTCCTGCCTTGTGGTATGATATATATTTGAAAAAATATATAGTAAGGAAAAGAGCGAATCTTTGGAGGTTAACATAATGGGCAAAAAGAAAATCGCCGTCGTTTTCGGCGGCTGCTCATCCGAACATGAAATCTCATGCATTTCCGCAGCTTCCGTAATCGACAATCTGCCTAAGGATAAATACGAACCCGTATGCCTCGGCATTACGAAAAAAGGCCGATGGTACCTGTTCTCCGGCCCGACGGAGGAAATTGCCGACGGGCGCTGGGAACACAACGCGCTGAACGTGCCCGCGTTCCTGTCCCCTGACCGGGATATCGGCGGAATTGTGGTGGACGGCAAAATGGGCTTTGATGTGATCAAGGTCGACTGCGTCTTTCCCGTACTTCACGGCAGGAACGGGGAAGACGGAACGATCCAAGGCCTTCTGCAGCTAAGCGGCATTCCTTTTGTGGGCTGCCGGGCGCTTGCTTCCGCCGATTGCATGGATAAGGCTGTTACCCATACACTTCTTACCGCCGCGGGGATCCATCAGGCAAAATACCTTTGGTTCTACGCTGAAAAATACAAGACCGGCGCCGCAAAGATCAAAGTAAAGATTGACGCGCGGCTTGGCTACCCGATCTTCGTAAAACCCGCCAACGCAGGTTCCTCCGTAGGCGTCAGCAAGGTAATGGGCGAAGCGGAGTTGGACGCAGCGGTTGCAAAAGCCGCGAATGAAGATGACAAAATCGTTGTGGAGGAAGCCATCGTCGGCCAGGAGGTGGAATGCGCCGTCCTCGGAAACGCGGAGCCGGAGGCATCCATCGTCGGCGAAATTTCCGCTTCCGCCGAGTTTTACGATTATGACGACAAGTATAAATCGGGGACTTCAAAGCTATATATCCCCGCGCGCCTTGATGAAACGGTTGCCGAAGAAATCCGCGCAAACGCAGTCCGAGCCTACCGTATGCTGGGATGCACCGGCCTTGCCCGCGTGGACTTTTTCGTCCGCGAAGGGCGGGAGGTCATTTTAAACGAGTTAAATACCATGCCCGGCTTTACATCAATCAGCATGTATCCGAAGCTTTGGGAGGCAAGCGGTCTCTCTTACGGCGATTTGCTGGATCGATTAATCAAACTGGCTTTTGAAGTAAAGACAAAGTACTAGTTTTTTGGAGCGATAAAAAAGAATGGATAACAGACCGATCGGCGTTTTTGATTCGGGCCTGGGCGGATTGACCGCCGTAAAAGAGCTTTTGCGGATCTTGCCGAAAGAAAACATCGTCTATTTCGGCGACACCGGCCGCGTCCCTTACGGATCGCGCAGCCGTGAAACCATTATGAAATACGCGAAACAGGACATGGCATTTTTGCAATCCAAAAATGTAAAAATGATAATTGCCGCGTGCGGAACGGTCAGCTCCGTTGCAAGCGGTATTGGCGACAACCTCAGCCTGCCGTTCACCGGAGTGCTCAAGCCGACCGCGGCAGCAGCGGCGGCGGTCACCAAAAATAAACGGATTGGCATTATCGGAACCACCGCGACAATCCGAAGCGGTTCTTACCGAAGGGAATTACAGGCGGTCGATCCCCGGATCGAGGTATTCGAAAAAGATTGCCCGCTGTTCGTTCCACTAGTGGAAAACGGCTTTATTAACGACGGCGAAGAGGTAACCCGCCTGGTTGCGGAGCGCTACCTTACCCCACTTAAGGAAGCGGAGATCGACACGCTGATCATGGGCTGCACGCACTACCCCATTATCCGCAGCATTATTTCGGGCGTTTTGGGAAGCGGCGTAACCCTGATCGACAGCGGCCGTGAAACCGCGCTTTTCTGTGCGGAAACCCTGAAAGCCAAGGGGCTGTTAAGCAGCCGGCCCGAGGAAGGCGACTGTTCCTTCTTTGTAAGCGACCGGGTTGAAGGGTTTTCGCAGATTGCGGGGATCTTTTTGGGGCGCAATATCAAGCACGAAGTCAGCCATGTGGATATTGACCTGTATTAAAAGACAAAATACGTATTGAAAGCAAGGAGTAACGAATGCTGGAAAATTACCTTATTTCCATTAAGGGCCGGCAAAAAATAGACAACGAAACCGGCGAGGTTGAACTGACCACCTTGGGTTCCTATGTCCGAAAGGGCAACAGCAAATACATTGTTTATAAGGAATACGACGCGGAAAACCGCAATGCCCCCAAAACCTCCGTTTTAAAGATAGATGGCAATAAAAAGGTTACGCTGATGCGTGGAGGCGCGGACAGTACCCGCCTTATACTGGAATGCGGAAAACGCCATCTCTGCCAGTATAACACAGGCTTTGGAAATATGATGATCGGCGTTTTTACCAGCAGGGTAAAATCCGAGCTGGGCGATCTGGGCGGAAAACTCGAAATCTATTATACCTTAGATATTAACTCAAATTTATCCAGCTCGAACGAGCTGCTTATAACGGTCAAGGAGGCAAATCAAAAAGATGTCAAAAATAGTGTTGCAGGCAACCAATGATCTGAAAACTGCCATTCAGCGCGCGATTGAGAAGGCGCAAGCCGACGGCAGCTTACCGGAAACGGAAATCCCGCAGTTTACCATTGAAGTTCCGGCTAACCGAACGCACGGCGATTGGGCCACAAACGCCGCCATGGTTTCCGCCAAGGCGTTCCGCCTTGCGCCGAGAAAAATTGCACAGGTGATTACGGACAACATCGCGCTGGAGGGCACTTTTTTCGACCGATTTGAAATTGCCGGCCCGGGATTTATCAATTTCTTTCTGAGCCAAAATTTTTATACACAGGTGTTAAAGGATATTACGGTAAGCGGCAGCAATTACGGGCGCAGCGATTATGGCAAAAAGGAAAAGATCATGGTTGAGTTTGTGTCCGCCAATCCGACCGGCCCCATGCACATGGGAAATGCGCGCGGCGGCGCACTGGGTGACTGCCTTGCCTCCGTACTCGACGCGGCGGGCTACGATGTATGGCGTGAGTTTTATGTTAACGACGCGGGCAACCAGATTGAAAAATTCGGCAGTTCCCTTTCCGCGCGCTATCTTCAGATTTTCAAGGGCGAAAACGCGGTGGAATTCCCGGAGGACGGCTACCAGGGCGACGATATCAAAGAGCGCGCTTCTGAATTTGCGGAAATTTACGGAGACAAATACGTAAATGCGGAGCAAAAGGAGCGGGAAAAAGCGCTGGTTGAATTTGCTTTGCCGAAAAATATTAAAAAAATGGAATCCGACCTGAAAAAATACGGGATCGAATACGACGAATGGTTTTTGGAAAGCCGCCTTCACAACGACGGCGAGCTAACGGAAACCATCCAGATTTTAAAGGATAAGGGGCTTACCTACGAAAAAGACGGTGCCATCTGGTACAAAGCGACTGAGTTCGGCGCAGAAAAAGACGAGGTTCTTGTCCGCCAGAACGGAAATCCGACCTATTTTGCGGCAGATATCGCGTATCATCGTAATAAATTCCAAAAGCGCGGATTCAACCGCTGCATCGACGTCTGGGGCGCAGACCACCACGGACACGTGGCCCGTATGAAGGGTGCGATGGACGCAATCGGACTGGACGGAAGCAAACTGGACATCGTTTTAATCCAGCTCGTCCGTCTGGTAAAATCCGGCGAAGTGGTCCGTATGAGCAAGCGCACCGGAAAGGCAATCCAGCTTGCCGATTTATTGGACGAAGTTCCGGTGGACGCGGCAAGATTCTACTTTAATATGCGCGAGGCAACCTCCCAAATGGATTTCGACCTTGACCTTGCGGTACAGCAGGATTCCCAGAACCCTGTGTATTACGTGCAGTATGCCCATGCCAGAATCTGCAGCATCTTCAAAACGCTCGCTGCCGAGGGAATCCACCTGCGCGACTGCACCGATGAAGAACTGGCGCTTCTGACCGCGCCGGAAGAAATCGAGCTCATCCGCCATCTTTCCGCCTTTACGAGCGAAATTATTGCCGCCGCGCAGGATTATGATCCCGCCCGAATTACACGTTACGTTATTACGCTGGCAACACTATTCCACAAATTTTACAATGCCTGCCGCGTAAAGGGCGAAAACGAAAGCCTAACCGCCGCAAGGCTGTACTTATGTAATGCGGTGGCCATTGTGATCCGCAACGTGCTTTCTATGTTTAAAATATCGGCGCCGGAAAGCATGTAACGGTTATATTGATAGGAGCAATGAAAATTAATGAGCTTCCCTTTTAAATTGCCAATGCTGCTGGACGGTGCGACCGCCACCAACCTGACCGCTGCCGGCATGCCCAGCGGCGTTTGTCTGGAAAAATGGATTTCGGAAAACCCGCAGAAGCTGTTAAAGCTGCAAAGCGACTTTATTGCCGCTGGGGCGCAGGCTATTTACGCGCCCACCTTCGGCGCGAACCGTGCCTGCCTTTCCGCTTACGGATTTGAAAACGAAGCGGTTGAACTGAATAAAAAGCTGGCCGGGCTCTCGTTGAGCATAGCAAAACCAACCGGTGTGCTGGTTGGCGGGGATTTATGCCCTACTGGGCTGTTCGTGCCGCCGTTCGGGGATGCGGATTTTGACGACATTTACGATATTTACCGGGAACAGATCCGTGCTTTGGACGAAGCAGGCGTCGATTTTCTGATTATTGAAACGCAGACCTCGCTTGCGGATATGCGCGCGGCCGTCTTAGCGGCGCGAACCACCAATCTGCCTGTATTTGTTACCATCACGATTGACGAAAGCGGCCACACGTTGACAGGCGGCAGCCTCCTACCCACAGTAATTACCCTGCAGGCAATGGGGGTCGATGCCATTGGGCTGAACTGCTCCTTCGGGCCGCAATCCATGTTGGAATATATTGAAGAAATCCTTCCCCATGCAAGCGTTCCGGTGATTGCAAAACCGAATACCGGCGCTGCCATGCGGAACCTTCTCGGCGGGAATCCTCTTACGCCAGAGGATTTTGCCGGTGCCATGCGCAAAATGATGGAGGCGGGCGCGAGGATTGTGGGCGGCTGCTGCGGCGCTACGCCGGAGCACATCAAAGCCCTTGCCGCAGTGGTTAAGGAATTCGGACCTTTGCCCGAGTCCCCGGAGCCCGACTGCTATGCCGCCGCAAATGAGCGCGAAGCGTTCTTCCTCGGTGACGACATTTTGTTCAGCGAACCGCTTTCGTGCACCAGCTCTCTGGGCGACGACCTGATTGATTTGGACGACGAGCGGTCAAACGCCGCTTTGGTGAAAATAAACAGCCTGGACGACGCCATGCTCCTTTGCGAAAACAGCACCATGACGCGCCTGCCGATTGCCGTGCACTGTGACAGCCTTCCGGTGCTCGATGCAGCGCTGCGTTACTTCCAAGGGCGGCTCATCATTGACTCAACGTGTTCTATTGAAACCGAACTAATGGAACCGCTCGCCGCAAAATACGGCGCGATCATTTATTAATTAAGAAAGCAGCAGAGAAAAAGCCCTGCTGCTTTTAAAATATTCTTAATTGGAACACACTAAATTTCAACGAGAGGTAATTATATCCTAATTAATTTCTATCATTTTTCGGTCTGCTTTCTTGAGTGATGAATCACAACAATGAAAAGCAAACAATATGTAATAACAGAAATTGATATTAAGGTAAAATTAACCGACATTTGAATGCAAAGAACTTCAAAAAACTTCCCCAATAAACCAAGTAAGGAAATCCCATTCACAAGAATATAATACTATACTGGATATTCTTACTAAAGAGAATTGTCGCTGAAGAAAAAGCCCGTGCACTATTTCCAGCATGCTTAGTCTTCCGGTAACATCCTCTTTTTTTCAGTTGTACTAGTAGCCGACATTTTAATGCCTGTTGGTATGCTTGCGACTACTTCATAAGTGGCAGTTGCAGTTGATGAATCCGATCAAGAAAGGCCAGAACGGTCTCATATATCTTTTTTATTCTTAAGTTTATAATTTCTTCAGTAGCCTTATCAATCAGTCTTGCTTTAGCACTACTAATGCCATTTTTTTGTGACAAATTTTTATTTTTCTTAGCGCTTATCATCATAGCCATACTTAGCATTAAAGATACAAGGGTGATGGTTTTTCATGACATTTTAAGTATGTCCCCTCGATAAATTGGAAAATTGTAATTTATTATAAAATGACATATTTTTTTGAATATAATGCAATACTTTTTCAATTGAGAAATTACTATAAAAAAGATCGATCGGAAGTTTTATCGCTCCGACCGGTCTTTTTTATTCTCTTTGCTGGTTTTCCGGCTGCTTCATTTCCCTTGGCCTTTCTTCCTCGAGCGGCTCTTTCCAGCTTTCAAACGCGAGGAACATCCCACTAAAGGCTACAACACAGGCAACCGCGGCCGTAGCCAGCGCCCACCCGGTAATTTCGAACGGGCCAAGCACCATGGAAATCAGCGTCAGCACCATGCCGACTTCAAAAAACAGGACTGCCAGTTTCCCGTCGCTCATTCGTATTCCTCCGTTTCACTCATTTTCCGACGACAATTCATTACTCAAAGCCGCAAGCTGTTCCATTGTAAGCTGCTCTGCCCGCGCATTGGGGGCAATTCCCGCCCGTTCCAGCGCCAAAGCGATTGTCTCCCGTTGAAATGCAAGCCCGGAGGACAACGAATTGAGGATCGTTTTCCGGCGCTGGCCGAAAGCCGCCTTCACCACCCGGAAGAAATCCTTTTCATCATCAATGTGTACGGGCGGTTCCTTCAAGACATTCAGGCGGATCACCGTGGAATCCACATTCGGCTGAGGGTGAAAATTTTCGCGCCCCACTTGGAAAAGGATTTCCGGTTCCGCAAAATACCGCACAGCCGCGCTAACCGCACCACAGGAGCGGCTGCCGGGCTGTGCGCAAAAGCGCTGAGCCGCTTCCTTTTGCACCATTACCGTAATGGAATGAATGGGCAGCCGTTCCTCCAAAAGCCGCATAATGACGGGCGAGGTAATATAATAAGGAAGATTGGCACAGACGGCGATCTCCTGCCCCGGGAATTCGGTTTCTATCAGCCTTTTCAGGTCGGTTTTTAATATATCATCAAGAATAATTTTTATATTGCTGAAACCCGCCAGCGTTTCTTCCAAAACCGGGAGCAGACGCTTATCCAGTTCGACGGTCACGACTTTGGCAGCTCTTTTTGCCAGTTCCACAGTCAGGATGCCCAACCCCGGGCCAATTTCCAGTACCCCACCGCCGTCCGCACGGCATTCGGCAGCCATATGCGGACAAACATCCGGGTTAATGAGAAAATTCTGTCCTAGTGATTTGGAAAAATGAAACCCGTGGCGCGACAGCACACCCTTTATTGTATTCATATCCCATAAATTCATTTTTATTTCTCCGTATCTATCAGTTCGGAAACTTCCCGCCAGCTACTGACTGTTCCGAAAGGAAATCTCTTTTATCTCGATTTAAGATTATATCATATAAATTCGCACAATTCCATTGATTATCCATTGAAAATACAATATGATAGAATTGGTTATAAAAGAGCGGGAGGTATCAGAATGACTCGTACTGATAAAGAAAATTATTATCTTGATATTGCGGAAACTGTACTGGAACGCGGAACCTGCCTGCGTCGGAATTTCGGCGCGATTATCGTACAACACGACGAAATCGTTTCTTCCGGCTACACCGGTGCGCCGCGCGGCCGCCGCAACTGCATCGACACGGGAGTCTGCGTGCGTGAATCATTGAACATTCCCCGCGGCGAGCGCTACGAGCTTTGCCGCTCCGTCCACGCGGAAGCCAATGCCATCATCAGCGCTTCCCGGCGCGATATGATCGGCAGTACGCTCTATCTGGTGGGCCGCGACATGAAAACCGGCAATTACGTAGAAAATGCTTCCCCCTGTTCCATGTGCAAACGAATGATTATCAACGCGGGAATTACGCGGGTTGTTGCGCGGAACACGAAAAATACTTTTTCCTCGGTCTATGTGGAGGAATGGATTGAAAACGATGAATCGCTGACTGGAAAATTCGGTTATTAGTGCATAGAGAAATTGCTGAAATTATTATTGTCAATGCAAAGCACCTACAACTTTGCCGTCTGTTGAAAAAACGCCGCTGCATTTGCAGCGGCGTGAATTATTTTATTGCTTATTTCACGATAACATGAAGAATCTGTTCCGCAACAAAAACCGCACCGGCGGAGCCCAGCGCAACCGTTAATAGCCCCCGGCCATGGTAAGCAAGAAAAAGCGCGGCGGCAAGCCCGATACATGCCGAATACAAATTCGCGGTGGAATACAGAATTTCGGGGAAAGTCATTGCCGCAAGCACCGAATAAGGGACATACGCCAGGAAGGACTTCACAAAACGGTTATTAATTTTCTTCTTAAAAATGGCAAGCGGCAGCATGCGGATGATATACGTTACAAACGCCATGATAAAAATGCAGGTTAAAATCCTCGTATAATTCATTCCTGCACCTCCGCCTCATGAACCGGATAGCGCAAAGCGGCAAAGGCCGAAGCGATCACCGCACACACAATGATTACCCAGCCGCTGGAAATCCGGTTTAAATACGGAGCCCACTTGAAAATGCAGCTCAGTACGATGGTAAACAGAATCACCTTTGCAATCGGCTTCGCCTTTTTTGCGGGCGGGATAATAATGGCGATGAACATGCCGTAAATGGCGATTCCAAGCGCGGTGCGCACGCATCCTGGCAAAAGGCCGGTTGCGGCAGCGCCCAAAAACGTCCCGAGCGTCCAGCCGGCATAAGGTGCAGCGATCAACCCGGAAAAGTACCGCGCGTTGATATTCCCCTTCTGCTGCATGGCAACCGCAAAAACCTCGTCGGTAACGCCGAAGGAAAGCACAAACCGCTGTAAGGACGTCATGGTTTCGTCCACCTTTTGCGATAAGGAAAGCGACATCAACATATAGCGGATATTAATGACAAAAGTTGTTACCGCAATTTCTATGTACAGCCCCCCTGTCAGGATCAACTGCGTTCCCGCAAACTGCCCGGCGCTGGTCAGATTGGTCATGGATATCAGGAGCGCGACCCAAACAGGCAGCCCTCCCTGCGTCGCCATCATGCCAAACGCGAACGAAACGCTGATATAGCCAAGGCAGATGGGTAAACCGTCTTTCAGCCCTTTTTGAAAGGTGAGTGTCTCATTTTGCTGCATCTTTCTCTCCAAATGTAATACTATTTGTATAATTATTGCTATAATATACAGATATTAAAGTATTTTGCAGACAAGATCGCCCATTTCTTCACAGGTTACCTTCTGCATGCCTTCGGTATAAATGTCCGGCGTGCGAGCTGTTTTCAGAATTTCGCAAACGGCATTTTCAATGGCGTCGGCGGCTTCGTATTCTTCCAGCGAATAGCGGAGCATCATTGCGGCGGAAAGAATGGTCGCGAGCGGATTTGCCGTTCCCGTTCCGGCGATGTCGGGCGCGGAACCGTGCACAGGCTCATACAGCCCCGCCTTTCCGGCGCCAAGGCTTGCGGAAGGCAGCATCCCGATGGAACCGCTGATCATCGAAGCCTCGTCGGATAGAATATCGCCGAAGATATTCGAAGTCACAATCACATCGAACTGCTTCGGATTGCGAACAAGTTGCATCGCGCAATTGTCCACATAAAGATTGGACAACTCTATATTAGGATACTCCTCTTTGCCGATCCGTGCAACCGTTTTTCTCCAAAGACGGGAAGATTCCAGCACATTTGCCTTATCTACGCTGCAAAGCCTACCGTCGCGTTTCGAAGCCATTTCAAAGCCTACGCGCGCAATACGCTCAATTTCCGGAACAGAGTATATTTCCGTATCGTAGGCGGCCTCCGCGCCGTTTACCGTCTTTTTGCCGTGTTCCCCAAAGTAAATCCCGCCGGTCAGCTCGCGCACGACCAGGATGTCAAGGTTATCCCCGATAATCTCCGTTTTCAGCGGCGAAGCCTCTCGAAGCGGCTTGAAAATGACAGCCGGGCGAAGATTTGCGTACAAGCCCAGCGCGCCGCGGATGCCTAAAAGACCCGCTTCCGGCCTTAAATTGCCAGGCATGCCATCCCATTTCGGCCCGCCGACCGCCCCCAGCAGCGTGGAATCCGCCGCTTTGCATTTATCAATGGTTTCCTGCGGAAGCGGAACGCCGGTCGCATCAATTGCGCAGCCACCCAGCAGCGCTTCGTCGTAGGATATCACAAAGCCGAATTTTTCCGCAGCCCGGTTTAAAACCTTTACCGCCTGCGTTACGATTTCCGGCCCGATTCCGTCCCCTTTTAACAGTACAATTTTATACGTTTTCATTGGTATCCCCTCCAGAATTGTTTGCTGCGTTCTTTGCGCGGTTAATTGCACAGATAATCCCCTTAATGGAAGCAAGGCTAATATTGTTGTCGATACCGACGCCGAACAACGGCTCGCCGTCCGGACCGGTCAAATGGATATAGGAAACCGCTTTCGAGTCGGCGCCGCTGGAAATAGCATGCTCACGGTAGGAAACAAATTGATAATTCTTGATGCCGACCGTTTCCAGCGCGTGGAAGAAAGCGCTGATGGGGCCGTTTCCCGCGGCGCTGATAGGATGGTCCGCATGCTTAAAGCGGATGACGCCTTCAAAATGCACCTGAGTGTTGCCACTAATATCGTTTTCTTCATACAGCTTATATTTTTTCAGATTATAGGGGTAGTCGACTTCCAGATACGCGCGGCGGAAAATATCGAAAATTTCCTGCGGGCGAAGCTCGCGTCCCGTTTCGTCGCAGGCGGTCTTGACCATCGCGCCGAATTCCGGATGCATTGCTTTCGGCAACTCGTAGCCAAAATACTGCTGCATAACGAACGCCGCCCCGCCCTTTCCGGACTGGCTGTTGATGCGGATAATCGGCTCGTATTCGCGGCCCACATCCGCCGGATTGATCGGAAGGTACGGCACTTCCCAGTATGGCGTCCCGCTTTTCGTCATATAGTCCACGCCTTTTTTGATCGCGTCCTGATGCGAACCGGAAAACGCCGTAAACACCAGGTCGCCTGCGTAGGGGTGGCGCTCATGCACTTTCATCTTCGTGCATTTCTCGTATATTTCACGAATGTCATGTATATGGAAAAAATCAAGCTTCGGGTCAACGCCCTGTGAATACATGTTCATGGCAACGACCATGATATCCGCGTTTCCGGTGCGTTCCCCGTTGCCGAACAGCGTACCTTCCACCCGCTCCGCCCCGGCCATGATTCCGAGCTCGGTAGCCGCCGTAGCCGTTCCGCGGTCGTTGTGCGGATGGATGCTGATGATCGCGCTCTCCCGGTTTTTCAGATGGCGGCAGAAATATTCAATCTGGTCGGCATAGCAGTTCGGGGTCGCCATTTCCACCGTATTAGGAAGATTTAAAATCAGCTTGTTTTCCGGCGTCGAGCCAAGCGCTTCCATCACCTTTTCACAGATCAGGACCGAATTTTCGATTTCCGTTCCGGAAAAGCTCTCCGGTGAATATTCAAAGCGGATATTCGCCCCGCTTTTCCGGATTTCCGCCTCGGTTAGTTCCTTAATCAGCTTGGCGCCCTCCACAGCTATGTCAATAACGCCCTGCATATCCGTTTTGAAAACGACCTTGCGCTGGAGGGTCGACGTGGAATTGTAAAAATGCACAATGACATTCTTTGCGCCTTGAATCGCCTCAAAGGTTTTCTGAATCAGATGCGGTCTTGCCTGGACAAGCACCTGTATGGTCACATCGTCCGGGATGAGATCGCGCTCGATCAGCGTCCGCAGGATTTCATATTCCGTTTCCGAAGCGGAAGGGAATCCGACTTCAATTTCCTTAAAACCGATGTCAACAAGCGTCTGGAAAAACAGCAGCTTTTCCTCTAAATTCATTGGATCGATCAGCGCCTGATTGCCGTCGCGCAGGTCCACACTACACCAAACCGGCGCTTCCCGGATAATTTTGTCGGGCCATTGGCGGTCCGGCAGGTGGATCGGCTGGAACGGAATATACTTTTTGCAGCCTTCATACATCGTCAAACACTCCTTTGTTCGTTTTCTTCGCGTTTACCACAAAAAACAACGGGAACCAGGAAAACAAAAGCCCCGAACACAGCTCTAGCTGTGCTCGGGGCGAATAAACTTATCCGCGGTACCACCCAAATTCAGTTCCGAAAAGGAACCCTCTGTAAGCCTCCAACAAGGCTCCGGCCTGTAACGCTGCCGCTGCGTCCGCTTCTAATGCTTTCCTTTCGAAGACGGAGGCTCCGGGATGAGCTATACACACAAGATTCCGCACCGGCTCGCACCTTTCCGCCGGTTCTCTGCAATGCTTCCGCCTGTGTCTTATTCCCTTCTTTGCCTTTGTAGCATGTTAAATTATTTATTATTATATTTTATGCTTTGCCGGTTGTCAAGGACTTTTTTATTTTCCCTCTTTTTTGCCGTATGCCCTGTCGGCAGCTTCACGGGCCAGGTCAATCACCATCCTGCCGTCGTCCGGCGTGGGCACTTCCCTTGGAGGAATGGTGTCGTACACTTCGGCAACCATGGAACGCATCCACAGGCCCGGCGTAATGCGCAGGGAATAGCCGCATCCGCTCTCCGTCATCCAGTCGTAGAAATTGGCCTTCGGAAGGCCGTATGTAGAAAGGATTGACATAATTGTGCCGCCGTGGGTCACAATAACAGCGCTGTCCATTCCGGAACGCAGCATGCTTTCCACAATCCTTTCGAACGAAGCGCACACACGCTGCATAAAAGCGCCCCCGGACTCACCGTTCGGCGGAGTCACCGCCTTTCCGCCTTCCATCCATTCGGAAAAGTGCTCGTCCTGCGCGGCGATTTCCTCCGCGGTCTTTCCTTCCCAATCACCAAAATCACATTCGCGCAAATCGTCCACCAGCATCGGCTGCGCCTCCGGGTACAAAATGCGGAGGGTCTGAATGCAGCGCAGCATCGGGCTGCAATAGTAAAGCTGCGCTTTGGGATACGTATAGAGCCGCTTCAAATTTTCAAGCTGCGCGACTCCTTCGTCTGCAAGCGGCAGATCCGTACTGCCGATATACTGTCCCAGAAGGTTTCCTTCTGTAAGGCCATGACGGATAAAATGGATTGTATAGGACTTCATAACAAGTCTCCTTTTATATGATAAAATCGATTTATAGCTTCAGGATCAAGATAATGGAGGGATTTTCAAACTAGACACGATATCTAGCGGCTTTACAAAGCGTTATATTAGGTATATACTTTACAAGGTGTTAATTTTTTCCACAATTCGACAGGGGATAATTAGATATGAATAACAGCTTTCCGAGAATTATAACTCTACTGCGTAAGGAACGCGGACTCAGCCAGAAAAAAGCCGCCGAGGAATTGGGTGTTTCCCAGGCATTGCTTTCGCATTATGAAAAGGGAATCCGTGAATGCGGACTGGATTTCGTCGTAAAGGCGGCGGACTTTTATGATGTCTCCTGCGATTACCTGCTCGGAAGGTCCCCGCACCGCAGCGGAGCAACCATTAAGGTGGAAGATATTCCGGAGCCGGACGCTATCGGCAAGGAAAATGTATTGAAAGGCAGCCTTCTTCCGGTATTGAATAAAAAGCTGATTGCCAATTCATTGAATATAATATTTGGAATTTTGCAGAAGGCGGGGAACAAATCGCTGACCACCGAGATTTCCGCCTACCTGAATCTCGCCATTTACAAGAGCTTCCGCCTGCTTTATTCCGCGAATCCGAAAAACCCGCAGGGGATGTTCGCGGTCCCGCAGAAGCTGAGCGACGGGCGCTCCAGCGCAGCGCAGGATATTGCGCTTTCAAACGCCAGTTGTGTTGCGGACGGCGAAAGCGTTGAAGACATGAAAGGGTTGGATAAGGACAAGCTCCCGGAGCTTTCCCCCGAAAAAATTTCTGCGGATTACCCGCTGTTCGCTTCGTCCCTCTTTAATCTGATTCAAAACGCCGAAACGCGCATGGGAGCAAAGAAACAAACTAAATAAAATTATAACATAGATGAAACAAATTACAACCGGCCCGCTGAAATTCAGCAGGCCGGTTGCTTTATTTAAAATAGAATTTTACGGCATCGTAAATTACGAAAAGACCCATAGCTGGTGACAACGTTTTCAAAATATAATCGGTAATATACAGTTCGGCTAGAAAATCATCATTCGGAAACCAGCTTCTTGTTAATATGTAGGGCAAAAAAACGATAAAAATGCCGATAATTAGGCCGGTTATTAAAATTACCGCACGAGATGTTTTTGTATTCATTCATACCTCCGAAAAGATTATTGATAACGAACCTAGTAGAATCTGGCGCGATCCTCCACATAGCAATAGCTATAGTGATTAGTTGACCCTGATACACTAAAATTCACTGATGCAGATTGGCCTACTCCAATAGATACTCCGCCGCCACCAGTTGTCGTACCGTTATTAAAAAAAAATCCTTCTACAGTATAAAATATTGTACTAGCATCTTCTAAATTGGCATATACAGTACCGGAAAATTGTTTGGACATATTGCCGTATTTCCTGTTCATATTTATATTAAGGATCTTAAGTATTCAAAAGTGATAATCACCTTCCGACGTTTCACAGTAAAATTTTAATTGCGGTTTATATTCTTTTGTTACCGTAAATGACTCCGTAAATGTACGATAAGTAGAACTTGCTGCCAACACTTTAGCAGAAGTATAAGAATTCTTATTTGGAGTTTCAAGACTTGAGATTACTTGATTTTCCGCTTGCGATTTAGAAATGGTCTTTTGCGATTTCCTCCACGATTTCATTGAAGGTTAATACTCTACTTACAGAAAACTTGGAGTTATCATTCTGAAGCAATTGATTGTTTTTATCCCTCTCAACTGCTAACGCAGGTACTGCAACCGCCAAAGAAATTGCAAATGTTAGAAATAAGCTAATAACGTTTTTTGCAGAGTTTTTCATTTTTTACTCTCCTTTTATTTTTCCGATTTGAATATTACTTGCGTTAATATGCCCATTGGTACCGCCCCCTTTTTCTTAAAATGGAAACCTTTTTTCGATTTCATAATATATAGACAACTTTGGAGGCAATTTGCAACACTTTTTTAAATTGTTTTTATAAATAGTATGAAAATAGCAAAAAAGCCATGGAAAACTCCATGGCTTCGTCTTTTGTCTTTTGGGGCATGGCGCAGGCTACCCCGCGCCCCTGTTTTATTCTATCTGCGCCGCAAGCCGTTCGCCCTTTGACGTAAGGGACGCGTAACCTTTGCGCATATACGGAAGGTTAAAGACCGCCCCCGGCCGCTGGGCGCCTTCCATAACGGTATGGCACAACAGCTCGTAAATTTTGCTTTTGTAATAAACGTCGTAGTCCCCCGAAACCCAGACACGAACCGTATAGTCAATGAAAACAAGCCCTTTTTCCATCAGGCTTTGCAGCGCAGTACCGCGCTGCTTGACCGTTTCCATTGAATCCTGCGGGTCCGTAATCCGCACATAGTTCAATGCAATGGAAACGAGCTCTAGTTCTTCCGAATTGTGCAGTTCCAAACGCACAATCGGATACCGCTTCGCCCGCTTCATTTCGAGCAGGATTTCCTGTTCATCTTTTGTAATATTCAAATGCTGATTCCTCCTGCATTTTCTCGGATCGACCCCCGCAGATCAGGCGTTTTCCTTGATCAGCTCGCGGTACAGCCGGATATACTCGTTTGCCGATCGTCCCCAGCTGAAATCGCATTTCATGGCACGCTCTACCAGAATGTCCCATCCTCCCCGGTTCTGATAACCCTCCAGCGCACGGCGCAGGGCATAAAGCATATCGCCGGAATCGTAGCTGCGGAAGGTAAAACCGTTGCCCTGCCCGTCGCCGCTGTCCTGTATGGAATCCTTCAAGCCGCCGGTTTCCCGGACAACCGGAATCGCACCGTAACGCAGCGCAATCATCTGCGCAAGCCCGCAGGGCTCGCTCTTGCTAGGCATCAGGAAAATATCCGCAGCGGCATAGATTTTGCGGGAAAGCTCCGGAACAAAACCGAAACAGGCGCAAAGCCTTCCGGGATATTTATTCTGCATTTCTTTAAAGAAGTTCTCGTATTCCCAATCCCCGGAACCCAAAATGACAAACTGGACATTGTTTTCCGTCATTAGCCGGTCAAGCGCTTCTTTCACAAGGTCAAGCCCTTTGTGGGGCACCATTCTGGTAACCATCCCGATCAGCGGCGTTTCCGGCTCCTCGCGCAGGTTTAGGCGCTTTTGCAGTTCCTTTTTATTTACCGCCTTGCCAGAACGGTCTTCGGGCGTAAACGGGGCGTAAAGATCCGGATCGTTCGCGGGGTCATAATCCACCGTGTCGATCCCGTTCAGAATCCCGGACAGCTTCCATGTCCTTTCGCGCAGGATGCTATCTAGGTCATGCGAGAACCACGGATCGAGAATTTCCGTTGCGTAGGTCGGGCTGACGGTTGTTACGCGGTTCGCGCATTCAATCGCACCCTTGAGCAGATTAATGCACCCGTCGTATTCCAGAATGGAAATCGCCGATTGGGGAATGCCAAGCACATCCTCAACAAGTTCCTTTCCATACTTGCCCTGATATTGAATATTGTGTATGGTCTGAACGGTTTTTATGCCCTTGTACCAATCGTTATTTGCATAAAAAATACTGAAATAGATCGGAACCAGCGCGGTCTGCCAGTCATTGCTGTGGAGGATATCCGGCCTAAAATCAATATAAGGAAGCATTTCAAGGGCCGCACGTGATAAAAACGCGAAACGCTCCGCGTCGTCGTAATGTCCGTACAGCCCATGGCGCTTAAAATAATACTGGTTGTCAATCAGATAATAAATCACACCGCCGGCTTTTGCTTCGAACACGCCGCAGTACTGGCGCCGCCAAGAAACCGGAACGGACAGGCTGGTGATAAACTTCATATTGTCGCGCAGTTCCTGCGGTATATCTTCATACAGCGGCATAACAACCCGGCAGCCAATCAGGCGGAGCCGAAGAGCCTGCGGAAGGGAGCCTGCCACCTCGGCCAGCCCTCCGGTTGCGGCAAAGGGCCTCGCCTCGCTGGTACAATATAAAACTTTCATTGATAAGCCTCCTTAGCTGAAATTTTGGCTGCAACGGGAAGGTCAGACGACGCTTCCCTTACTGATAAAAACCGGATAGGAATGAAATCCGAAAAGGGAACGGTCGTTTTTTATCACCGCGTCTTTATCAATTATTACATAATTCAGGTGACAGTTCGCCCCAATCTCCGTATCCTGCATAACCACACAGTTTTCCAGCTTTGTATTTTTCCCCACATGCACGCCTCGGAAAAGCACGCAGTTTTCCACGGAGCCCTCGATGACACATCCGTCGGCGATCAGCGAATTGCTTACGCTGGAGCCAAGCCCATAGCGGGCAGGCATATCGTCGCGCACCTTCGTAAAGATCGGCCGGTCGGGGTTGAACAGCTCCGCCCGTACCGCCGGCTGCATCAGCGCCATATTTGCTTCAAAATAGGCGTTCATCGAGCAGATTGACTGCGTATAGCCTTTGAATTCATAGGCGCAGATTTTGTAGGTTCCGATATTCCTTTGCAGGAAATCCCGCTTGAAATTATATAAGTTCCGGCTGACACAGTCCGCTATCATTTTCATCAGAAGCTCACGTTTCATCAGAAGCATGCTCAAGCCGTAATGGCAAACGCCTTCCGTGTGCGGATTGATCAGCATATCCTTCACGCGATCCTCCTTATCGATCGTGTAAACCGTCGGGTCGCAAATCTTTTCCGGAAGTTTCCCGGTCCGGTAGATGATGGTGATATCCGCGTCATGCTTCATATGGAAGGACACAACATCGGTAAAGTCAATATTGCAAACAACATCGGAGTCGCTCAACAGTACAAACTCTTCCCTGGAGTTCGCCAAAAAGGTATTAATAGAGGCAAGTGATTCAATCCGGCTGTTAAAAACCGTACATTCGCTTGTGAAGGGCGGAAGAATGGAAAGCCCCTCCCTTTTGCGGGACAAATCCCACGCTTTCCCCGACCCAAGATGATCCATCAGAGACTGGTAGTTGCTCTTGGTAATGACACCGACCTTGTTAATTCCCGAATTCACCATGTTGGAAAGCGGGAAATCGATCAGACGGTACCTTCCGCCGAACGGAACCGAACCCATTGTGCGTTTGTCGGTCAGTTCCCGAATCCTTTCCTCATGAAGGTCTGAAAAAATCAATCCCAAAACATTGTTTCCGCGCATTATTTCGCCGCCTCCTCTGCTAGTGTTTCCGCGTCTATCATTGCTTTCGGCGGAATGACGGCGCCGGGAGCAATGTTGCAGCCGTCCCCAATCACAGTAACGCCCCACTCGTCCTTATTGGCAATATCCTCAGGGCGCGCGCCGACAACCGCCCCCTTTCCGATCACCGTGTTTTCCGACACGATGGCATACTGTACGACCGCGCCTTCCTCCACGCGGGAGCCCGGCATAATAATGGAATCCTTCACAACCGCGCCCGGCGCAATCGTAACACCGGCGAACAATACAGCGAAATCAATTTCCCCGTATACATTGCAGCCCTCTGCAACGAGAGAATTCTGCACCTTGGCGCCGCTTGCTATGTAGTGCGGCGGCATAACCGGGTTGCGGGAATAAATTTTCCAGTCGCCTTCGTTCAAATCCAAGGGGACATTGGGGTTCAGCAAATCCATATTGGATTCCCAAAGGCTGTCAATGGTCCCTACATCCTTCCAGTAGCCCTCAAAACGGTAGGCAAACATGCGCTCCCCCGCCTTGAGCATAGCGGGAAGGACGTCTTTTCCGAAATCATTAGAGGATTTCGGGTTCGCTTCGTCCATTTCCAGGTACTTGCGAAGCTTGCTCCACGTAAACACATAAATCCCCATGGAAGCCTGGTTGCTTTTTGGAACCTTCGGCTTCTCGTCAAACTGATAGATGGAGCCATCCGGGTTCGTGTTCAGAATTCCGAAGCGGGAAGCCTCGTCCAGCGGAACCTCGAACACCGCAATCGTGCAGTCGGCCCCCTTTTCCTTATGGTAGGCAAGCATCTTGGAGTAATCCATTTTGTAAATATGATCACCAGAAAGCACGACGACATATTCCGGATTATACCGTTCAATGTATTGGATATTCTGATAGATTGCATTCGCCGTGCCTTTGTACCAGTCGGATTTGCGGCTGCGCTGATAGGGCGGCAGCACGCGCACCCCCGCATTCATACTATCCAAGTCCCACGGCTGTCCGCTTCCGATATATTCATTCAGAACAAGCGGCTGGTATTGCGTCAGCACACCGACCGTTTCAATTCCGGAATTCACGCAGTTGGAAAGCGCGAAATCAATAATGCGATATTTCCCTCCGTAGGGTACTGCCGGTTTCGCCAGATTCTTAGTCAGGACGCCCAAACGGCTTCCCTGACCCCCTGCCAGCAGCATGGCAACTACCTCTTGTCTTGGCAACATTTTAATACCCTCCCTAGTAATTCACTTGCTCTTCTTGGATTTCTCCTTGAGCACAGTAGTTTTGGCAGTCTTTTTTGCTTTTCGCCTTTTACATTTCAAAAAAAGGACGGACAGCGGCGGCAAGGTCAATTCAACCGACTGCTGAAAACCATGCATTGCCTTTCGATCGGTATGAATTCCGTCCCCGTTGGTAATCCCGCTCCCCCCAAATTCGGCACGGTCCGAAGAAAAAATTTCCGCATAAGTCCCCTCAAACGGTACCCCAATAGAATAGTGTTCACGCTTAACAGGGAGAAAATTACAAACGGCGATGATTTCATGCCCGCTTGCATCCATCCGGCGGAAGGCGATTACGCTCTGTGTGTAATCATCATTGGAAATCCAGGAAAATCCTTCCCACGTAAAATCAATTTCCCACAAGGGGGCAGTATTCAGATAAAAACGATTCAGCGTTTTCACAAAATACTGTAATTGCCGATGTTTTTCTTCATTTAAAAGCCCCCAGTCCAGCTCTGTTTGATAATTCCATTCGTTCCACTGCCCGAATTCGGTGCCCATGAAAATCAGCTTTTTTCCGGGATGTGCCATCATATAACACATGAAAGCGCGCACGCCTGCGTATTTTTGATCCTCATCCCCCGGCATCTTATTCAGCAACGAACGCTTCCCGTATACGACCTCGTCGTGCGAAATCGGTAAAATGAAGTTTTCCGAAAAGGCATAGAAAAAGGAAAACGTTACATTGTCGTGGTTGAATGGACGGTATATCGGGTCAAGTGACATATAATGGAGCATATCGTTCATCCAGCCCATATTCCATTTATAATTAAAGCCCAGCCCGCCGCAGTAGGTCGGTTTGGAAACCATTGGCCACGAGGTGGACTCCTCCGCAATCATCATAACGTCCGGGAAAAGCTCGAACACGGATTCGTTCAGCTTTTGCAGGAAAGCAACCGCTTCCAAATTTTCTTTTCCACCGTTTTTATTCGGGATCCATTCGCCGTCCTTGCGGCTGTAATCCAGGTAGAGCATGGAAGCGACCGCGTCAACGCGGATCCCGTCGATATGATATTTCTCCAGCCAGAAAACCGCGCTGGAGACCAGAAAGCTGATTACCTCGTTGCGGCCGAAGTCGAAAACCAGCGTGCCCCATTCCTTATGCTCGCCCTTACGGGGGTCGGAATATTCGTAGCAGGGCGTGCCATCGAAGCGGGCAAGGCCGGATTCATCCTTCGGGAAATGCGCCGGAACCCAGTCCATAATCACGCCGATCCCCGCCCTGTGGAGTTTATCTACAAAACTCATGAATTGCTTTGGTTCGCCGTAACGGGAAGTTGGGGCAAAATATCCGGTAACCTGATAGCCCCAGGAACCATCGTAGGGATATTCGGTAATCGGCATCAGTTCAATGTGCGTGTACCCCATCTCCTTCAGATAGGGAACCAGCTCGTCAGCCAGCTTATCGTAGGAAAACGTATTTCCGTCCGAATAACGGCGCCAGGAGCCCATGTGTATTTCGTAAATATTAACCGGCTGGTTATAATGCTTTTTCGCAGCCTTATGCTTCATCCATGCGCTGTCACCCCAGGGATAGCCTTCTATGTCGTAATACTTGGAAGCGTTGCCCGGGCGTGTTTCAAAATGGTAGGCATAGGGGTCGCTTTTAAAGGTTTGTTTTCCATCCGCGCTTTCCACACAGAATTTATAAGGCTGGTACTGCTCCATAACAAACGGAAGGTAGCATTCCCAAACGCCGTCGCTGATTTTTTCCATGGGATAAACCCCGGGTTTCCAGTCGTTGAAATCGCCTACAACAGAAACCGCTTCGGCATTCGGCGCCCATACGCGGCAAACCATGCATTCTTTTCCGTCTGCTACAGTCTTATGTGTGCCCATAAACTCGTATGCTTTTATGTTCGTGCCTTGGTGAAACAAATAAAGCGGCAGATTTCCGTCATTGGATGCAGCAGTAATTTGCATGTTAAACAACTCCCCTGGTTTTAATTCCCTTGTCATGATTTTATCATATCACAAATCTGCAAAATAGCAATACTTTGGTGATTTATTTGTAATATTTATTGAGTTGATTCTATATTTTTAGTCATTTTGTTATAAAAATCATACCTTTTGACCCTGTAACAAACAGGGCTGTTCTAAGTATACCATTCTCTTTATGTCGCTTTTTGTGGTACCGGGAGAGTATAAAAAAGTCCCCGCGGTTTGCACCGCGGGGACTGAAAAATCAAATCTTATTCGTGGTCAACTTTGTTCATGTGCTTAATCAGGTCGAGAACCTTGTTGCTGTAACCCCATTCATTGTCGTACCAGGAAACAAGCTTTACGAAATGATCATTCAGCATGATACCGGCATTCTTATCAAAGATAGAAGTGCGGGGATCGCCGAGGAAGTCGGAAGAAACAACCGCGTCTTCGGTGTAGCCGAGGATACCCTTCATTTCGCCTTCGGAAGCTTCCTTAACGGCTGCGCAGATCTCATCATAAGTGGTTGCCTTTTCAAGTCTTACGGTCAGGTCAACAACGGAAACGTCCAGAGTCGGAACGCGCATGGACATACCGGTCAGTTTGCCCTTTACTTCCGGAATAACAAGCGCACATGCCTTTGCAGCACCAGTAGAAGAAGGAATGATGTTGCCTGCTGCCGCACGACCGCCTCTCCAGTCTTTCATGGAAGGACCGTCAACGGTCTTCTGGGTAGCGGTTGTGGAGTGAACGGTTGTCATCAGGCCTTCAACGATGCCGAACTTGTCGTTGATAACCTTAGCCAGAGGAGCAAGGCAGTTTGTTGTGCAGGAAGCATTCGAAACAACCTTCATGTCTTTCTTGTAAGTGTCGAGGTTTACGCCGCATACAAATGTCGGGGTTTCCTTATCCTTTGCAGGCGCGGAAATAACAACCTTCTTTGCGCCGGCTGCGATATGGGCAGAAGCCTTTTCGGTTGTGCAGAACACACCGGTGGATTCTACAACATATTCAACGCCGATCTTGCCCCACGGAATCTGGGAAGGCTCTTTTTCAGCAAAAACTTCGATCTTTTTGCCGTTGACGACCAGCTTGCCGTCCTCAGCCTTAACGTCGCCCTGGAAATGACCATGCATGGTATCGTATTTTACCATGTAGACCATGTAATCTACATCAATGAACGGATCGTTAATACCAACAATTTCAAATGTTTCCGGCTGGGCGACTGCTGCACGGAATACTAAGCGGCCGATGCGGCCAAACCCGTTAATGCCAACTTTAATAGACATAAAACAAATACCTCCTGAAATTTATTGTTTCTTTTCCTATTTTATAGCATTCTACGCCATTTTACAAGTGATTTGATATAATTTTAACTAGCTTTTTTCAATTCTCTTCAGAAAAGGGCTGCTTGTATGATTAAAAAAGCAGATATCGCTGCCGTAGGTCCTTGTAAGATACTCTAAACAGCTCTCCTGGATCGGTTCGGCATTCTCTTCCTCTGTTTCTCCTTCCTCCGTTCCACTTTCTGCCGTTTGCGCCGGATCCCGCGCAAATTCCTGAATATCGGCGGACACCCGGACAACTGAATTTTTGGAAACCGCCGCAAGGAAGAAAAGAATATACAGCGCAAAGAGAATATTGGCCGGGTAGAAGCCGGACGGGAACAGTCCCTGGCGGGTAACATGGATTATCTGCTCCACGGTGCCGGTGATGCCGGTTAACAGGGCCATGAGCGCCGCCGGAATGCCAAACATATAAATCATTTTTCCACTTTTTTCATCATCTATACGTGCAAGCAGCTTTGCCTGATGGAACAGGAACAGCAAAATAAAAATTACTGTAAAAGTATCGTAAATATTTTCCGCCACATTCACAACGGCCACAAAACGGATAAACATGGCGACAAGGCATGCGCAACCCCACACGGAAGGTACCAACGCAAGAAGGGGCTGTTTTTCAAAGGTGTTTTTCCCCGCCGCAAAGTTGGAGCCGGCAAGAATCAATACGATCGCTGCGAAAACGCCAAGAACTGTTAAAGCAGTATAGGCAAGCTGGCTTTGCAGGCTTTCAATTCCGAAAAGGCTTATGACACATCCCACAATCACGCCCACGCCGGTCAGAATCCCGAAAACCGCGGCCGGAATGCTGCGAATCGGGCTGTAGGGTGCACGGCTTCTGCGGTCCATAGCAGACATTATGAGCATCAGGGCGGCCCCAACCGCAAGCACAAAGGAAATCATTGCCGTCGTCCGAATTCCGTCGGTATAAAATCCTGTGCCTTCTTCGCTTAAGAAGCAGATTTGATACAGCCGGAGCGGAAGGGTAATCAGCAATGTAACAGCAAAGACAATCCAGGCATTTTTAATTTTCATCATATCTTCCTTCCGTTATCACTGCGCGTCGCGTTTTTCAAGGGGTATGTAGGGCCTGCTTTTCGACAGGGACCGGTACGCAGGACGCATAATTCTGCCGCAGGTTTCCATTTCCTCCATACGGTGGGCGCACCAGCCGGCAATACGGGAAATGGCGAAAAGCGGGGTGTACAGGTCGCTTGGGATTCCCAGCATCTCGTAAACTAGGCCAGAATAAAAGTCCACGTTGGCTGAGATGACCTTCCGCTCGCCCTTTACCTTGGCGAACGCGTCGGGAGCCAGCTTTTCCACCCGCTCAAACAGTTCGAACTTTTTCAGCATATCCTTTTCTTCCGCCAGCCTGCGGGCCTTGTTCTTCAGGATAACGGCTCTCGGGTCAGAAAGCGTATAAACCGCGTGTCCCATTCCATATATTAAGCCGGAATGGTCGGCGGCCTCCCCGCGGACAATTTTAACAAGGTATCGGGAAAGCTCGGTTTCGTCCTCCCAATTGTGCACATTCTCCATGATGTCCCTCATCATCATCATGACCCTGTGGTTGGCGCCGCCATGGCGCGGACCTTTCAGGGAACCGATTGCGGCCGCAATCGCGGAATACGTGTCCGTACCGGTTGAAGAAAGGACGCGGACGGTAAAGGTGGAGTTGTTGCCGCCGCCGTGCTCTGCGTGAAGCATCAGGCAAAGGTCGAGCAGCTTCGCTTCTTCATCCGTAAAACTCCTGTCCGGCCGGATCGCATTCAGAATGGACTGCGCCGTGGAATGCTTCGGGTCAATCGGATGGAAATACATGCTCTTTTTATCAAAGTGGCGCCTTTTCACCTGATAGGCGTACGTCATAATCGTAGGAAGCCGAGCAATCAGTTGGATTGCCTGCCGCATATTGTTTTCTAGCGATGTGTCGTCCGGATTTTCATCGTAGGAGTAAAGTGCCAGGACGGAACGCGCCAGCTTGTTCATAATGTTTTTTGAAGGCGCTTTAATAATCATATCCTCGGCGAAGTATTCGGGGAGCTCACGATAACTGTTCAGCGTGCGGACAAAGGTCTGGAGCTGTTCCTTGCTCGGCAGCTCGCCGAAAAGCAAAAGCCATGCAACCTCCTCGTAACCAAAACGGTTATCCGCAATGCATCCATTAACAATATCGTTCACGTCGATGCCGCGGTATGTAAGCTTTCCTTCGTCCGGAATCCGTTCGCCGTCCGCGATTAAGTAGCCATGTACATTACAAATCGTGGTAAGGCCGGCCATAACGCCTGTTCCGTCCGGATTGCGCAGGCCGCGCTTCACCTGATACAATTCAAATTTTTCCGGGGGAATCTTATTATTGGCTCTGAATTCGTCGCACAAGCCCCGAAGCCCCGGATCATCTTGCTCAAGAACAATTTCTGCCATGATACACACCATTTCTCCACACAAATTTAAAAAAGACTGCCCTGTTCCGTGTGGCAGAACCGACAGCGCCATGAGCTTTTTTATGCTGATATTCTTAATATATATCAGCGCATGCCTAAAGTCAAGTAAATATACGGCTACAAAATCCCTGCATTTGCAATGTAATCTTTGAAAAATTTCATATTTTCCTTATATTTCTGCGTATAGGAAATATATTTAAAAATAATGAATATTTCATCGTGTTCGAATGTAAAATGTATTGATCATCAGAATAAGGAAGTGAACAGGTTGAAAGCCACCAGCCTGCAAAAAGATCCTATTTTCAAAACGCTTCCCTACTGGAAGCGGGAAAGGGGCCGCCGATATTTCCCGTGGAAATTCTGGACGCCTATTCATCAAATACTGTGCAGCACGGAGAAACGGTGGATTGAAATGAAGGGAAAAGCATTCCTTGGACTTCTTCTGTTTTTGATTATGTTTACCGTCCCATTCCTATCCATTGGCGCCAAAATACCGGACAAGACAGACAAGTTGAAAAAAGCGGCAAGCAGCGTACCGCTGGCAAAGCCCCAGCAGCAAAGCGTCGCCCCCGGCACGAAAAGCGCCGTTTCCGGCTTTAAAATACTGGACACCAAAAGCAACACCGTGATTACCGCAGACGACCGAAGCTTTCTTTACGGCGCGATCGTCACCGAAATGTCGCCGGACTTTCATCCGGAAGCGCTCAAGGCGCAGGGCGTTGCCGCATACACCTATTATAGCCGCCTGCGCGAACAGCAAAGAAGCAACCCGACCGCATCCCTGAAAGGGGCGGACTTTGCCGCGGACACGCAGGGATGGCAGATTTATGTTACCAAAGAGCAGATGAAACAGCGGTGGGGAGCGAATTTTGATACCTACTACAACAAACTCACCAAAGTGGTAGACGCCATTTACGGAAAGGTTCTGAAAAGCGACGGCGAGCTAGCCGACGCTACCTATTACGCGATATCCTCCGGCAATACGGAAACTTCGGAGGATATCTGGGGCGGGAAGCGCAAGTACCTTGTCGCGGTGGCAAGCCCCGGGGACGTGTTTGCAAGCGGCTACCAGACAACGGCGACGTTCAGCACAGCCCAGTTTAAAGCGGCGGTGCTGAAAACCGCGCCAAAAGCGAACCTGTCCGGCGACCCGTCTACATGGGTCGGGAATATCCAGCGGACGGCTTCCGGAACAATTAAGAACATACAGATCGGCGGCGTAAACATAAAGGGCAGCGACATCCGCAGCGCGTTCGCGCTGCGTTCCCCAAATTTCTCCATATCCTATGCAAACGGAACCTTTACCTTCCTTGTAAAAGGATACGGGCACGGCGTGGGGATGAGCCAGGTCGGTGCGAATTATATGGCGTCACAGGGTGCTTCTTACCAACAGATTCTGGCATGGTACTATCCGACTACCATACTGACGACTTTACATTAACTCCGCTGATTCAGCACATCCAGCGGGGAATAGTGCTTGAAGGCTTCCACACATAAAATATTCTCTTATGGCCGGAAAGAGGCGGAAGCTGTGCTTCCGCCTCTTCTGCAGACTATGAACGGAACGCGCCGACGCCAGGCATATCGACTTTTAACCGCCGAGGTAGGCCTTTCGCACCTTTTCATTGTTTGCTAGTTCGTCCGCGTCGCCCTGCATGGCAATTGAACCGGTTTCCAGAACATAGGCGTGATCCGCGATTTCGAGCGCTTTCTTCGCATTCTGTTCCACTAGCAGCACCGTCACGCCGGTTTTGTTAACATCCTTAATAATTTCAAAAATTTCGCCTACAAGCAGCGGGGAAAGCCCCATAGACGGTTCATCCAGAAGCAGCATCTTCGGATTGCACATCAGGGCGCGGCCAATCGCCAGCATCTGCTGCTCGCCTCCGCTTAGTGTTCCGGCAATCTGCCTGCGGCGCTCTTTCAAGCGCGGAAGGCGTTCAAAGATCTTTTCATAGTCTTCGCTTATTGCGCCCCCGTCGTTCCGGATATAGGCGCCCATTTCCAGATTTTCCTGCACCGTCATTTTCGCAAAAATTCTTCTGCCCTCCGGAACCTGCGCAAGACCCAGCCGTATGATTTTATGCGGCTCGACTGCCATCAGGTTGTTGCCGCAGAAGGTAATCTCCCCGCTTTTCGGTTTGACCAGGCCAGAAATGGAATGAAGCGTCGTTGTTTTTCCGGCGCCGTTTGCCCCAATTAGTGTTACAATTTCCCCTTCCGCCACTTCAAAGGAAATATTTTTAATTGCATGGATGGAACCGTAGTAAACATCCAGATTTTTAACGGACAGCATAACTCCCATTTTACTCACCCCCAAGATATGCGGCAATGACTTTCGGGTTGCTGCGCACTTCCTCGGCGCTTCCCTCCGCAATAATTCTGCCGTAATCCAAAACAACGATATGCTCGCAGATTCCCATAACAAAGTTCATATCGTGTTCGATAAGCAGAACCGCAACCTTGAATTTGTCACGGATTAGCGCAATGGTTTCCATTAGTTCCTTTGTTTCCGTCGGGTTCATACCAGCGGCGGGTTCATCCAGAAGCAGCACCTTCGGATTCGCCGCAAGCGCGCGGGCAATTTCCAGCTTGCGCTGCTGCCCGTAAGGAAGGTTCTTCGCCAGATCATCCGCGTGCTCTTCCAGATGAAAGACCTTTAAAAGCTCATATGCACGCTCGGTAACCGCTTTTTCCTCCTTCCAGTAGGAAGGCAGGCGGAAGATTCCCGACAAGACGGAATACTTCATCTGGTAGTTCATTGCAATTTTAACATTATCAATAACGGAAATATCCTTAAACAGACGGATATTCTGAAAGGTACGGGCAATCCCGTTCTGCGTAATCTGATAAGTCTTTTTCCCGACGATATTCACGCCATCCAGCGAAATAACGCCCTCTGTCGGCACATAAACATTGGTCAGCAGGTTAAAAACGGTTGTTTTTCCCGCGCCGTTCGGCCCAATCAGGCCGAAAATTTCGCCCTTCTCAATCGAAAAATGAACATCCTGAAGGGCCTGAAGGCCTCCAAAGGCAATGCCTAAATTTTTTGTTTCGAGCACAGGCATCGGTCAACCCTCCTTTTTTGCGGCATTCTTTTTATTGCCGCCCACAGTACTGCGGATTTTTTCAAAGGCTCCCGTCAGCGAAAACTCGCTGCGCCCCAAAAGGCCCGTCGGGCGGAACAGCATGACGCAGATTAATACGACCGAATACAAAAGCATGCGGTAATTGGAAAATCCGCGCAGCGCTTCCGGCAGAATGGTCAAAACCCCAGCGGATAGAATGGACCCGGTAATGGACCCCATACCGCCCAGTACAACCATAACGAGGATTTCCGTTGAGCGGTTGAAATCGAATTTTGACGGGTCGATCAAACCGATCTGGTGCGCGTAAAGTCCGCCCGCCACACCGGCGATAAACGCCGCCAGAACGAAGGCGAGCAGTTTATAATAGGTTGTGTGTATGCCAGCCGCCTCCGCCGCAATTTCATCCTCGCGGATGGCAATAACGGCACGCCCATGGCGTGAGGTTCCAAAAGTAAAATTCAAAAAGATTACAAACACAGCAATAAAGAATATATAGGTAAACATCCCCGTAAGGTTATGCCGCGTATTGAGAGACTCCATCCCGTAAAGGCCCTTGGCGCCGTTCGTAATCGTCAGGTTGTTCGCGATAACGCGGATGATTTCTCCGAAACCGAGCGTAATAATCGCAAGGTAATCGCCCCGCAGCCGCAGCGCCGGGACGCCGATAATAAAGCCGGACAACGCGGCGGCAAGTCCACCGATAATCAAAGCAATTGGGAACGAAACCGTAAACGGAAGCTTAACATTCAACGTAAACAGGGCGGCGGAGTAAGCGCCCACCAGCATGAAGCCGGCATGTCCCAGAACAAGCTGTCCAAGCAAGCCGGTCACTAGGTTTAAGCTGACAGCAAGAATAATGTTAATAAGCATCATATTGATAATATCGGAATAATAGCTGTTAATCACTCTCTGGGCGATCAGGGTGGAGATTCCAAAATATATAAGGAATACGATCGCCAGATTTACCAAATAGGAAATCCTTTTCTTTTTTGATATACCCAGCATCCGTTACACCTTCTCCCTTGTATTTTTGCCCAAAAGCCCAGTCGGTTTGACCAGAAGGACAATAATCAAAATCCCGAAAACCACCGCATCGGTCAGGTTGCTGCTGATATAGGCATTCGTCAGGCTCTCCGCAACGCCTAAAAGATAGCCGCCCAGCATAGCACCCGGGATACTCCCGATTCCGCCAAGCACCGCCGCGACAAACGCTTTCAATCCCAGAAGCCCACCCATAACCGGTTTTATCTGCGGATATGTATTGCAGTAAAGCACGGCGCCGACAGCCGCCAAAGCAGAACCGATGCCAAAGGTAAACGCGATGGTTGTATTCGTATTAATTCCCATCAGCTTTGCGGCACCCGCGTCCTCGGAAGTCGCGCGCATTGCTTTTCCGATTTTCATTTTGTTGACCATAAGCTGAAGTCCTGCCATCATAACGACCGAAACCGAAATATTTATAATCGTTGAAGATGTCAACTGAACACCGCCGAACTGAAGCGGAGCAAAAGCAAACATCTTCGGCATGGACTTCGGATCCGAACCGAAGAGCAGTTGGTAAAGATTTTGCAGGAAAATGCTGACGCCGATTGCGGTGATCAGCAGCGAAATCCGGGGCGCTTCGTGCACGAGCAGCCGACGGTAGGCAATACGCTCAATGAGCACACCGGCGACGCCGCAAAACAGGATAGAGCCAAGCACTGCCAGCCAGAGCGGTAAATTCATCATGACCAAAATGACAAAAACAGTATACGCTCCCACCATAATAATATCGCCGTGCGCGAAATTAATAAGCTGTACGATACCGTAAACCATGCTGTAGCCCAATGCCACCAGAGCATAGATGCTGCCGATGCCAAGGCCGTTGATTACCTGGGATAAGAATTCCATAAGCTGCACCCTCCTGCAATTCTAAGCCTTTTTCAAATAAATCCGAAAAGAGGGTGAATTACTTCACCCTCTTTTTCATTCAAAAATATCTGACTGAGTGAACGAATTACTTTTTAAAGTTTTCAACAAACTTATACTTACCGTCGGAAATGGTCGTAATAACCGCTTCTCTGACCGGGTTGCGGTTTTCATCAAATGTGGTGTTACCGGTAAGTCCCTTGTATTCCAGCGCTTTTAACGCGGAAACAATCTTGTCTGAATCTGTCGAACCGGCCTTGTTAATGGCCGCCGCCATCATGCCCATGGCATCATAACCCAGAACAGCAAACATGTTCGGATCGGTTTTATAGGTTTCCTTGTATTTCTTCAGGAATTCCTGAAGCTTCGGATCCGTGCTTTCCGCGGAGTACTGGCTGCAGAAATAGCAGCCCTTAACAGCATCCTGGTTGCTTTTGTCGATTTTCTCAAGGACACCGTCCCAGCCGTCCGCGCCAAGCAGCTTTGCTTTCAGGCCGATGTCTTTCGCCTGTACGGCAATCAGCGCAACATCGGAGTAATAAACCGGAATCATAACAACATCCGGATTGCTTGCCTTAATCTTCGTAAGCTGGGTTTTAAAGTCCATTGCGCCGGACTGATACGCTTCCTTGTTGGTAATGGTAATCCCTTCGGACTTTGCGGCCGCTTCAAAAGCGTTTGCCACACCCGTGGAATAGTCGTCGCCGTTGTCATAGATGATCGCGGCGGTCTTCGCATTCAGCTTTCTTGCAGCATAAGCCGCCATCAGTTCACCCTGGTACGGATCGATAAAGCAGGCACGGAATACGTTTTCGCCGGCCTTGGTAATATCCGCAGCGGTACCGGTCGCGGTAATCATCGGCAAACCGTCTTTCACCGCTTTTTGCGCAACGGCAATCGTCGGCTTGGAAGTTACGTCGCCAATCAGCGCGACCACCTTGTCATCCTGAACCAGCTTATTATAAGCATTAACGGCCTCAATGGCGTCCCCCTTTTCATCATAGGGCACATATTCGATCTTCTTGCCCAGAACGCCGCCCGCTTTATTGATTTCATCGACAGCAAGCTTAATTCCGTTATTTGTAGCAATTCCATAAACGGATACATTGCCGGTCAGCGGAGCAAGCCCGCCGATTTTAACGGTGTCTCCGCTCGCAGCATCACCGGTACCCTTTGAATCTCCCGATTGCGCACATCCTGTCACAGAGGCTGCAACCATCGTCGCCGCAAGCGCAGCCGCTAATAAACGCTTTTTCATTGTGTTTAACCTCCCAAATTCGAAATCGTCACACATTTTAATATCGATTTTTAAATATTTAATGTTTCTGATTATACTACTGATATCGCATATTTGCAACCTCATATTTGTAATTATGCGTTATATTTTATAGAATCGTTTATTTTACTAGTTTTTATTTACTTTTTTACATTGTAGATTTATTAAATGAAATAACGTATTATAAATATTGCAAAATGATCGATATATTATCACTTTAAACCAATAAAGACAGCATTTATGAAGTTGTTCACACTCTGTTCATTCATATACTTTTATTGAATTTGTACAAAAAGGCGTTCCCGAAAAAGACGGGAACGCCTTGAAAACGATATCCAATCAGCCTTCTACAGTAGCATACATGAAGTAGTCAAAGCCCATCGGATTCTCATAATAGCCTTTTACATTCGGATTCAACAGGAAAACGCGTGAACGGTAAGTGAGAGGAGCAACCGGCATATCTCTCATAATGATTTCCTCTGCCTGATGCAAAAGCGGCATTCTGACCTTGTTGTCGTCCGTTGACTTAACCTGTGCAATGATCTTGTCGTATTCCGGATTCGAGTATTTGGAACTGTTGTTGCCGCCATCGGTAACAAACAGGTCAAGCATGGAAACCGGATCGTTGAAATCAACGCCGAACGCGTCACGGGCGATCTGGTAATTTCCTTTGTTACGGGAGTCGATAAATACGGACCACTCCTGCTGGGAAATTGTGCAGTTAATGCCAAGCTGGGTCTTCCACATATTCTGGATGGCTTCCGCCATTGCGTTGTTCAAAGAAGCAGGGTTTGTAGCATATTCAACGGTGGGGAATCCCTTGCCATCCGGATAACCGGCTTCCGCAAGGAGCTTCTTCGCTTCAGCTACATTCTTCTCGTAATCCTCCGTGCTAACGGAATAGAAGTCTTTTCCGGCTTTACGGAACTCCTGTGTAGGCTCAACGTCACGAACACCGACCGGAACAAATGCGGCTGCGGCGGTCTGTGTTTTCTTTGTAACCGTATCCACAAGGTAGCTGCGGTCGATCGCAAGCGATAAAGCTTTTCTTACCTTCGGATCGTCGAAGGGCTTCTTCTTGCAGTTGAAATCAACAAAGTTTGTTCCAAGATCCGGTACTTTCTGGAAGTCCGGCTTCGACTGCCATGACGGAATTTCTTCGGTCGGAATGGCATAGCAGAAGCTGATTTCGCCGTTCTGGTAAGCGGCAAGCCTTGCGCTGTCATCTTCCAGCAAGACAAATTTAATGGTATCAAGCTTGATTTTATCTTTGTCGTAATAATTCGGGTTCTTCGCTAAAGTGATGCTTTCCTTATGGCTCCATTCCTTCATCGTAAAAGGACCGTTGGAAATATAGGTTTTCGGGCTCTGGGTCCACTGTTCGTTGCCCTCAACAACATCCTTGCGGAGCGGGAAATAAGCCGTAAAGGAAAGAAGCTCGTTAAAATACGGACACGGAGCTCTTAAAGTTACAACAAGAGTCTTATCGTCCTGTGCCTTTATGCCAAGCGTATCCTTGTCTTTTTTACCGGCTACAATTTCGTTTGCATTGAGGACCGGATCAAAAATATAAGCATACTGGGATGCGGTTTTCGGATCAACCGCTCTCTTCCATGCATATTCAAAATCGCCTGCGGTTACCGGCTTGCCGTCGGACCATTTAATGTCGTCACGAAGGGTAATCGTATACGTTTTGCGATCACTACTAACTTGAATATCTTTCGCTTGCGCATTCACCGTCTTCTTGTCCGAAGAGTACCTGGTCAGGCCTTCAAACAAATGGTTCATCACGGTGGTAACATCGGCCGCCTGGTTTAAAGCCGGATCCATCGTCAGCGGTTCAGAGCCAAGGCTGACGCTCAGCGATTTTGCACCGGCTGCTTCGCTGCTTACGCCTTCTGCTGTAGAGGTGCTCGCACCGCCTCCGCATCCCACAAATGCGGAAGAGAAAAGAGCCACTGCAAGTAACAAGGAAACTATTCTTTTTCTCATAAATTAAATCCCTCCAGTTTTTTCGAAAAATTCTTTTATTTCAATTTGCTCTGCAAATTAAAACCTCTAAATTTCTCCAATCCGGTGGCAGGCCGCAAAATGCCCTGCTTCATATTCTTTGAATTCCGGCACCTCGACGGCACACTGCTCCGTCGCGTACGGGCAGCGGGTCCGGAACCGACACCCAGACGGCGGATTCAGCGGGCTGGGCACATCGCCTTCCAGAACAATCCGCTTCTTTGTCCTGCTTGTATGCGGATCCGGAATCGGAATAGCGGAAAGCAGGCTCTGCGTATAGGGATGGATCGGATGCTCGTAAAGCATATCGCTGTCGGCCAGTTCCACCATCTTACCTAAATACATTACGCCAATCCGGTTACTGATATGCTTAACAATTGCTAAATCATGCGCAATAAATAAATAGGTGAGACCCAATTCCTGCTGCAAATCTTCGAACATATTCACAACCTGCGCCTGAATGGACACATCCAAGGCGGAAATCGGCTCGTCGCAGACGATGAATTCCGGCTGCACCGCAAGCGCGCGGGCAATGCCGACCCTCTGCCGCTGACCGCCGGAAAACTCATGCGGGTATCGGTTTGCATGCTCGGAATTCAGGCCAACCCTTTCCAAAAGGGAGAGGATCCGTTCATCGCGCTCCTTTTTATTGGCAGCGAGACCGTGTATATCGATCGGCTCCCCGATAATGTCACCGACGGTCATACGGGCGTCGAGGGAAGCGTACGGATCCTGAAAAACAATCTGCATTTTTCTGCGGTACGGTGCAAAGGGGACATGGGTAACGTCCACGCCGTCATATATAATCTTCCCACCTGTAGGCTCATATAATCTTAAAATTGTCCTTCCGGTTGTCGTTTTTCCGCAACCGCTTTCTCCTACAAGGCCGAAAGTTTCCCCTTTATTGATATAAAAGCTTACATCATCAACCGCTTTTACGTAATTTTTTTTAAACAGACCGCCGCTTACCGGGAAATACTGCTGAAGATGCTCAACTTCTAATAGCTTTTCGCTCATTCCTTGTTTCCCCCCTCGGCATTCTCAAACTGCTCTTTCTGAAGCTGCCAGCAGGCGCTTTTATGGCCCGGAGATATCTCCGTATACTCCGGCATCTGCCGCAGGCAGATTTTCATGCACTTGTCGCAGCGCGGAGCAAACGGGCAGCCCGCCGGAGGGGACAGCAAATCGACCGGCACGCCTTCAATCGGAACCAGGCGTTCGTGTCCCTTTTCATGCAGCTTCGGGATGGAACGCAGCAACCCTTCGGTATAGCAATGCTTCGGATTATAAAATATATCATCCGTACTGCCGATTTCCACAATCTTCCCGGCGTACATGACCGCTATGCGGTCGCAAACATCGGAAACAACACCCAGATCATGGGTAATCATGATAATCGACATATTGATTTTCTTTTTCAGTTCAACCATCAGTTCCAGTATCTGGGCCTGAATGGTTACGTCGAGCGCTGTGGTCGGTTCGTCCGCGATCAACAGCTTCGGCTCACAAGCAAGCGCCATGGCGATCATGACCCTCTGGCGCATACCGCCGGAGAATTCATGCGGATACTGTTTTAAGCGCTTTTCCGGTTCGTTCATGCCGACCAACCTCAACAGCTCGATCGCCCTCGCCTTGCGCTCCTCCTTATTTTTATTCGTGTGCAGGCGCAGCATTTCCATCAGCTGGCTGCCAATTGTGAACACAGGGTTGAGAGAAGTCATCGGATCCTGGAAAATAATGCTGACTTCGCTTCCGCGCATTTTGCGGAATTCTTTTTCAGTCATCTTATGCACTTGGTGGCCGTTAAAGTCCACCGTGCCGCCTACAATTTTACCCGGATTAGCGATCAAACCCATCAGGGTATATGCGGAAACACTTTTTCCGCTTCCGGATTCTCCAACAATTCCAAGCACCTCGCCGTGGTTAAGTGTGTAAGACACACCGCTGACGGCCTTTACCTCTCCGGCAGGGGTAAAAAAGGAAACTTGAAGGTTTTCTATATCAAGAAGGCAATTCGCACTCATTTTCAAATCTCCTATTTCTTAAGCTTTGGATCAAACGCATCCCTCAGGCCGTCGCCAAAGAGGTTGAATGACAAAATAATCAAGCTGATTGCAACAGACGGAACAATCAAACGATACGGGTAAGCGCTGATTCCGCCCAGCGCATCGGACGCAAGCGAACCCAGGCTTGCCATGGGGATAGCAACCCCCAGTCCAAGGTAGCTGAGGAACGCTTCCGTAAAGATTGCGGAAGGGATCTGCAACGTTGTTGTAACGATCAGCGTCCCGATACAGTTCGGAAGCAGATGCTTCATAATGATCTGACGGTTTGAAGCGCCCAGCGCCTTTGCCGCTGTAACAAATTCCTGTTCTTTCAGCGTCATAATCTGGCCGCGCACAATCCTTGCCATACCAACCCAGTACAGCAGGCTGAATGTAATAAAGATACTAATCAAACCGACTCCGACTTTTTGCAGGCCCGCAAAAGCGGGGTTACTGTCAAACAACCTCGTCAGCGGCGTTTTCAAGGTTACCTGCAAAAGGATAATAATTAACATATCTGGCACAGAGTAGATAATATCCACAATACGCATCATCACCATATCAACCTTGCCGCCAAAGTATCCGGCAATCGCGCCGTAAATGCTTCCGATCAGCAAAACAAGCAGGCTGGCAACCAAACCAACCATAAGGGAAATCCGCGCGCCGATCATGACGCGGATTGCAATGTCGCGGCCAAAGCTGTCCGTACCGAAAATATGCGGGAAGACGCTTTTGCCCTGAGAAATGCTTTTCAATTCCATTGTGGAGTACTGCATTGGACGCAGATCTTCGCTGCCGCGAATCTGCTGGTCGTAACGATACGGATAAAAATTCGGGACTATAAACGCAAAAATCATAACCAGAATGATGACCCCTAGCGCCACCATCGCCACTTTATTTTTCCTAAGACGCCGAACCGCATCCTTCCAGTAGGTTGTGCTTTCACGCATGACAACCAAAGATGCTTTCTCATCCGTACTGGCAGGCAAAAAATCTTCTGTGTTCAATTGCAAGCTGAACGGATTTTTCTTGAGCTTTATATTGTCCAATTTTTTTACCTGCCTTTCTACTTCAATTTAATTCTGGGGTCGACCAGTTTGTAACAAATGTCCACCACTACATTCATGAAAACCAACAGCACCGCAAGGAAGATTGTGGTGCTCATAACCATCGGGTAATCGCGGCCGGTAATGCAGTTGATGAATTCGCGGCCTAAACCCGGAATGGTAAATATTTTCTCAACGACAAAGCTTCCGGTCATCGTGTAAGCAAGCAGCGGGCCGACATAGGTAATGACTGGGATAATCGCATTGCGCATGGCGTGTTTAAACAGCATGACAAACTTATTCACGCCCTTTGCCTTCGCCGTGCGGATATAATCCTGATTCAAAGCATCCAGCATACTGGATCGCATCAAACGGGTTATATACGCCGTTGGGTAAAACGACAGCGCTGCGACCGGCATGATGTAATGCAGCGGGGTCTTTAAACCGAGCGTCGGCAGCAGATGCAGATTGACACCAAACGTAATCAGCAGAAAAGATGCAACAACAAAGCTTGGCACGGCTATTCCCAGAGTTGAAATCACCATCAGCAAGCTGTCGACCCATTTCCCTCTGTTCAGCGCCGCTACAGAACCCATCGTCACACCCAAGACCAGCGCCAGCAAAACCGACATGCCGGCAAGTCTGGCCGAAACGGGAAACGTTGAAAAAATTATATCATTGGCGGTTCGTCCCTTCTGCTTGATGGACAGGCCCAGATCGCCATGAATGAAATTCTTCATAAAGGTTATGTACTGCTCCGGAAGCGGTTTGTCCAAACCGTACTTCACCTTCAGCGCCTGTGTTGTTTCGGGCGACACAGCCTTTTCACTTAAAAAAGGGCCGCCTGGGATCATGTTCATTAGTGTAAATGTGATGATTGAAATGAGGAAAATTGTTAAAAGTGCGTAGCCCACGCGCTTTATCACATATTTTATCACTTTAGCCACTCCTTAAATTGGATACCGGGGCACCAACCCGTTAAACCGCCGATTGATAAATAAAGCAGCCTGACGCGCTGAAAATCAGGCATTGACAACGCCAACACAGTAACGGTTTAACGCGCTAAAACCCCCGCAAACGCTATATAGGACACACTCGTTGAGTGTGTCCTCAAAACATGCACTATTGCAGTATTATATCAATTTTGAATTCAAAGTTCAAGCCGAATTAGTAATTTGTTCTGTGTTTTGACAATTTTTTTGCATAACAAAAATTTTTCCATTGCATTCTATAATCCCGATATAAAATTTGCAATCTCATTTTTTAACAAACATTTTTTGAAAAAACTATTGCAATTCACTAGTTTTCCATTCAAAGAGGCGTGATAGAAAAAACGCAAAATATTTTTATAAAATGAATTTGTGAAAAATGTTCCTGCATATTTAAAACGGTGAATAAAGATTCAATGAATATTTTTCACAAAGAGCATTTTCAACCGAATTGCAAATTGGAAAAAATTAACAAATACTTCGCCACGAAAACTTACTGCCAACGATTAACGGCTGCCTTCCTTTCGGAAGACAGCCGGCTAAGCAATTTATTTTATGTTAATCTGCTGAACGGCCCTGCGAAGCTCCAACACCGCGGAAGGCGTTACAGAAAGCTCACGGACACCGATTTTCACATAAAATTCGGTTAAGCTTGTGTCCGCCGCGGACTCTCCGCAAATTCCAACCCAAATGCCCGCCTTTTTTGCACTCCGCGCAGCCATTTCAATCATGCGCAACACGGCCGGATGCCTGGAATCAAACAGCTTCGAGATACTGTGGTTCATACGGTCTACCGCTAGTGTGTACTGCGTTAAGTCATTGGTGCCGATGCTGAAGAAGTCCACTTCCTTCGCAAGCTCGTCGCTCAGCATCACTGACGCCGGGGTCTCAATCATGATCCCGATTTCAAAATGGGGATCAAATGGAATTTTTTCTTTCGTCAGGTCATTTTTTACCTTTTCAACCAAGCCTTTAATCTGCCGCACTTCATCCACCGAAATGATCATCGGGAACATAATCGCCAGCTTCCCGTAAGCCGAAGCGCGGATTAAAGCCCTTAGCTGTGTAAGGAATAAATCCTGACGATCCAGGCAAATCCGGATCGCCCGCAAGCCAAGCGCCGGATTTTCCTCGTGCGGAAGGTTGAGGTAAGGCACCTGTTTATCCGCCCCCAGGTCCAGCGTGCGGATAATGACTCGTTTGCCGCCCATACGCTCCAAAACCGTTTTATAGGCGATAAACTGCTCTTCCTCGCTCGGGAACTGGTTGCTCTCCATATACAGGAACTCGCTGCGGAACAGGCCGATGCCGTCGGCGTCATTTTCCAGCGCCAAATCAACGTCTTCCGGATGGCCGATATTGGCGTTAATTTCCATTTCCACGCCGTTTTTGGTAATCGCCTTCGTGCCCTTTAAAAGCTTCAGCTCCTGCTGGTGCTTGATAAACTCCTCCTGCTTTGCGCGGTAATCCGTCCGTGTCGCTTCATCCGGCTCAAGGATAACATCTCCCGTATTACCGTCCACTATGATTTCTGCCCCATCGGAAAGCTCGTTGAACTGATCCGCAAGGCCTACTACCGCAGGGATGCCCATAGTACGCGCCAAAATAGCGGAATGGGAGCTTTTGGAACCTTCCTGAGTCACAAAAGCATAGACCATTTCCTTGTCCATTTGCACGGTTTCGCTTGGCATCAGGTCGGCGGCGGCGACGATCGTCGGCGACGAAAGGCTGTCCAGCCCGTTGGCAAGCCGGGTGTCCAGATTCCGGATTAGGCGCTTGGATATATCAATCACATCTGAAGCGCGCCCGCGCATGTATTCGTCGTCCATTTGTGAAAACATTTCGGAAAATTGCTGGCCCGCCTGCCATACGGCGTATTCCGCATTCAGCTTTTCCTCCCGGATCGCTGTTTGTATCGCGCCGTAAAAATCTTCATCCTGCAGCATCATAATATGAATCTGAAAGATCATGGAGTTCGCCTCGCCGACACGCTTAAGCGCTTTAGCGTAAATCGCATTCAATGCTTCAACGGAAGTCTTTTTCGCCTCGTCCAGCCGGGCAAGCTCCGCTTCCACATCTATAATCGTTTTCTTTTCAATATGGTTGTCAATATTCAAACATAACGTAATTTTTCCAATTGCAATTCCTTTTGACGCACCAATCCCATGGAGTATTTTCATTCTTTTTCACCATTCTTTCTTATTTTTTTGCGGAAATCCCTCAAGCTGTTCCTATTCCTCCTTATGGTAAATATGATTATCGTTCCGCTTGGCTCACAGGCCCGTAACGGCGAAAATTTAAGCGCTGACGCGTCTTGAAATCAATACTTATCGCGCACTTAATTTATTGGCAACGGAAACCTCGCACAGTTGTTTGATACTGTACACTGCGGCCGTTTCCGTAATTCCATTCTGTTGAATATATTTATAAATATCCTGATTGTAATATCTTAAATCGATAATGTGTATTTCTGAAAAATTTGTCGATAAAAAGGGAATCATGCTGTTAGCGTAAGAATCCTTAATCAGCAGGAGCTTTTTCTTTGTGGAAGCGTCCGGATTTTTCACAACATCCACACTGTGGTTTCCCCCGAGAAAAACGGAATATTTATCTTTCTTTTCGAGATATTCCTTCCAATACAGATTGCTGCGCGTACTCTTTCCGGTTTGCTGTGTGATAACCGCCTGTTTCTTATAAAACGGAAGATAGAGAATATCCGGCTCCTGACTGCTGCAAATTGCTTTGGAATATAAGGTGCCGAGGAAGGAATCCGATACTTTCTCAAATGAAAAATCCTCCTTCGCAGTAGGCTGTATATGCATGGCCGTCATGAGCGCCTCGTAGCCCTTGAAAGCGCCGAATGTGTTCCAGTGATGATCGGTTTTATAGTAATAATCGTTTCCCGTCCGGTCGCTCAGCGTATCAAACAGATCCACCACCGTCGTATTGGCGCCGGCGCCCGCTTTAATTACGTTGAACTCTTCGCGCTGGTCATGGCTAGGCGCAGCATAAGGAAGCCGGTCACCCTGCATCTGCGCCCCGGAAGGGACAGGGACAAAATAAAATGGGAGCCCCGTTTTTTTCGCAAAAAGCTGGATCGCCGCGGCGTTGCGGGCGAAAATATCCGTACGGTTCGGCAGCAGCACCTCATAAAGGTGCCCGTCGCTGCCAAAATAAACGCCGCCTTCCGCCGGGATCCGGCCGTAATTGGATCCCAAATCCCGTTTCCCCATAAGAAGCTGTACGCGGGTATTGAGTTCCACAAAATTTTTGCGCAGCATAAAATGGTCGCCAACATAATTTTCAATTGATTTCATAAAGCTTCCGTCCGCTATTGAGGCAGCGGTAAACTGCGGAGGGGACTCCAGCACACGGTTTTCCTCTTCGGAGAAATCGATTTTCGGGGCAAAAAGAAGATAGAGCACCCCCCCCAATATTGTAAGGAAAAGAACAGATGTGACAAATGCATTTTCCGGATTGCATTTGCCTTTTAAATTAAGAAGATGATTTTTCATTTTTCACCTATCACTTTTAGAAACGGAAATACAAGAATGGATTGTACGCATTGCCCACAAGAAACGACAGGGACAGGAACAACAGGCACGCAAAGCCTGCGCTCCATATTATTTTTCCAGCCGTACCGCTTTTACGCAACTTGTCCGCCAAGGACTTTACCAATGTCGAACTGCACAGCGCCGCAACGATTAAAAGCGGCCCGCAGGTTATCAGGGAATACACGCCGAGATTGTCCGCGCCGGGCGCAAACCCGAACATGGCGCGCACCACGCCGAACGCTTTCCGGATGTCCAAATAGGAAAAGAAAACCCACCCGATAACCGCGGCAAGAAAGCTGTAAAGCCATTGGAAAAACCGTGGGATCCGATCCAGCCACTTTTGCAGGAACAGTTTTTCACAGATTATCAAAAAGCCGTAATAAGCACCCCAGA
This sequence comes from Caproiciproducens galactitolivorans, assembly GCF_029266045.1. NCBI lineage: Bacteria > Bacillati > Bacillota > Clostridia > Eubacteriales > Acutalibacteraceae > Caproiciproducens > Caproiciproducens galactitolivorans. The sequence goes on from NZ_JAJUFJ010000009.1 coordinate 99,452, forward strand.
AAGCAAAATTCCAGCTCGCGCCGTGCCAAATGCCGGTCAGTACCCAGACAACGGCGAGGTTCCGCACGTTTTTCAATCTGGAACAGCGGTTGCCGCCCATCGGGATGTAGACATACTCCCGGAACCAGGAACCCAGCGTAATATGCCAGCGGCGCCAGAATTCCGAAACGCTGTGGGAAATATAGGGATAATTAAAGTTTTCCGGAATCTGAAAACCAAACATACCCGCAAGGCCGATGGCCATATCCGAATAACCGGAAAAATCGAAATAAATCTGGAACGTGAAGGCAATCGCGCCAAGCCACGCGGAAAGCGTGCTGGGGTCTCCCATATACTGTACCTTATCGGCCAGAATCGCCAAATTGTTTGCAAGAAGAACCTTTTTAAATAGTCCGACCAAAAACCGCTTCCCGCCGGCCGTAAATTTCTCAAGCGATTCCTGCCGGTTTCGGAGCTGATCCGCCAGATATTCGTAACGGACAATCGGCCCGGCAACAAGGTGCGGGAAAAAGGCGATATAGGTACCGAAATCAATAATATTCCGCTGCGCGGGCGCTTCCCCGCGGTAAATATCGATATTATAGGAAAGGGATTCAAACGTATAAAAAGAAATGCCGATGGGCAACGCCACCTCAGGCACTGGCAGAGCCAAGGCCGAAAGGGAATTCACCGTCTGTACCAGCAAGCTGGAATATTTAAAGAACCCGAGCAAGACGAGATTTACACAAATGCTGAAAATAAGGAAAACGCGGGAAGTTGCCGTACCCCGGTACTTTTCTATAAAATGTCCCATAATATAATCAAATCCCGTTGTAAACAACATCAGAAAAACATATACCGGTTCTCCCCAAGCGTAAAACAACAGGCTGAAAAGAAAAAGGCAAAGGTTTTTGAATCTTCTGGGAACAAGAAAATAAACGGCCAATACTACGGGCAAAAAGACAAACACGAAAAATAAGCTGCTGAAAATCATTCTACCGTTCCTTTGCGTTCATAATACATTTTATTTTACGTTATCTCACTCCTTTTTTCAAGGGATTCCCCGAATCTGAAAGAATTTCTATAAAACAGCAGGGCACAACGGCAATTCCGAAAAAGAGCCGTTGTGCCCTGCAGGGGGCCCTATATGAATTGGATGTTACCTTATTTATAGAAATGAGTCTTATAATTCCTTTATTGCTTTGAGACGCTCCTTGCTGAAGGGAACGTTTCCGGTTTTCAGTTGTAATTTTTATTAAGCCTGTGTTTTTTTTGTGTTTTTCCCTGTTTTATTCGGCAGCGTATCTTGAAACGCACGCCTAGCTTTTCCTTCATGCAAATCCGGGTCTCCTCGATCTGCTTTTCTGTCACACATCTTTTGGGCAGAAGAACGGCGCTGTTTGGCGTACGGTACAGCAGAAACAAATGGTCCGTTTCAAATGCATAGGCAATGTCGTCCCATTTGTCCACCCCGGTATGAATGTTTCCGCTCTCTTTGTACTGTACATCGTCATTGCCCAGCAGCACCGTATGGGCCTTTTTAAGATAACTGGCGCCGTTCACCTTAAAACGGCGGACATTGGTTAGATAACTCACAAAGAGCATCGGCATCGTAACGGCGACCATCAGCGCGCAAAGATGGATGGTTTGCGTCAATTGGATCACATCTGCCAAATCCAGAATAAAAGCTGTGGTTCCTGCAATCCAGCTAATCAGAATTGCGATATTCTGTCCTTTCCGGAATGAAAAAGTGGAGAAAAAAGTCATCTCCCTGTAATCGTCCAATGTCGATTTAAAATGATAAACAATAGGGTACATGATAAGCCATCCTCTCTGTTGCTTTCAAAAAATCGCTCAAAAAGCAGATTACTCTCCGAATTTGGAATCAATAAGCGCGACTAGGCTGTCAACCGCCTGCTGTTCATCCGGGCCATCCGCAGAAAGCTCCACTTCCTCGCCCTGTGCAAGGCCAAGTGCAAGCACACTGATGATGCTCTTCGCGTTTGCCACGTCCTCCTCCGGATCTCCACCGACACGGGTGATTTTGATTTTGGATTCAAATTTGCCGGCCGCCGCGATAAAATCGGACGCCGGGCGGGCATGAAGTCCCGTAGCGTTTGCAATTACGGTTTTTTTAGAATACATAGTTAGAGTATCTCCTTAAATAACATCTTTCAGCGAATCCTTCAGATACGCTTCAATCTCTCCGGCTGTTTCCATCTGACACACCTTGTCAGCCATTTCTTTGGCAAAGCGCAGATCCAGACGGGAAATGATCTTTTTCGCACGGGCAACGGAAGCGATACCCATGCTGATGCGGCGCATGCCAAAACCAAGCAGCACCGGCATGGCAAGCTTATCGCCGCCCAATTCGCCGCAGACACAAATCGGCTTTCCGGCTTTATTGAACTGTTCAACCGTGTAACGGATGAGGCGGAACATCGCCGGATGATAGCTTTGGTAGTATTTTGCAACATTCTGGTTCAGGCGGTCAACCGCGGTTGTATACTGGCAAAGGTCATTTGTTCCAATACTTGCAAAATCGACTTCTTTTACAGCCAGATCCGCAATCATGGCAATGGACGGAATTTCAATCATAATACCGAATTTCACGTTTTTGCCGTATTTGATGTTTTCGCGATCCAAATCCTGCTGCACTTCGCGAACAACCGCTTTGGCATTACGTATGTCGTCCATGCTTCCCACCATCGGGAACATAATCCACAAATTTCCGATGGTTCCCGCGCGAAGCGCGGCGCGGAGCTGGGTTTTAAAAATATCGCGGTGCTGCAGGCAAAGCCGCAGGGCGCGGTTGCCGAGGAACGGGTTGTCTTCTTTCGGAAGTTCCAGGCAGTCCAGTTTCTTGTCCCCGCCAATATCCAGCGTACGCAGGGTGACCGGGTTGTTGCCCGCTTGCATCAGAACCTTGCGGTAAATCTTATACTGTTCTTCTTCGGAAGGCAGCGTATCCCTTCCCATATACAAAAACTCGGAGCGGAAAAGGCCTACGCCGTCTGTATATTGAATGTCATGGACTTCCTGTGCATTGGCGGAACCGATATTCAGCTCCACCTCTATTTTGACCCCGTCCTTTGTAACGCCGTCACTTGCAAGATACTTCTTGGTTTCCGCCGTCTGCTCCTGGAACTGAACCTTCTTTCCCCGATAAGCCTCTTTTTCCTCATCGGTAGGGTCGGTAATCAGGGCACCATCAACAGCATCTACAATAACCTCTTGGCCATTTTGAAGTTGGAAAAGAATATCCGGCACGCCAAGGAGGGCCGGAATTTCATAGCTGCGCGCGATAATTGCCGTATGGGATGTAGGGCCTCCCACTTCGGTAACAATCGCAAGGACCTTATTACGGTTCATGGAAGCTGTATCGGACGGAAATAAATCCTTTGCCACGACGACAACCGGATCTGTTAAAACCGCCAGATTTTTTTCTTTCACACCCATACAATTCCGTAACAGGCGACACCTTACGTCTTCCAAATCGGAAGCGCGCTCCCGAATCCGTTCATCCGCGGATTTTCCGATAATCCGGATGTATTTACGGAAGATTTTATCCACCGCCGCTTCCACACTCTTTCCGTCGGAAATCGCGTCCTGAATTTCCTCTTCCATGGCTACATCAAACAGAATGTCCATATGCGCCTTTATGATCTTGGCCTTCCCGGGGTCATCCTGCTGAAGCCGGGAATACAATGCCTCCAATTCCTTCTTTGCGCTGTTCCGCGCATTTTTATAACGGCTTAGCGCCGCCGGTATTTCTTCTTTGGGGAGCGCCGTCGTGTCCACTACAGGCACAAACGGCTCATACAGCATAATCTTCCCAACTGCGATACCTTCGGACACGGGATTTCCCTGATATACCAATTTGAATTCCTCCTTGACGTGAAAAGCTTTCCGGACGTGTGCGCAGCGCGCACGGAATCCTTCAACGAATTTGAGAAAAGGAAAAGGCGGCACACCGCCGAAACAGTGCGGCACCTTTTCCTCTTCAGTTATATTTTATGCTGGGACGAATCTGGAATGTATGATTGGGACGGTGGTAAGTTGTTTCTAGGATGTAAAAGTTATTGTGCAGCAGCAGGAGCTGTGTTTGCCTTGTCATGGCCGGGATTGAGGGCTTCTTCTTCAATCCAAGCATGAATCTTCGCGCGGTTCTTGCGTACGAAGACGTAGCAGACAACATAAATAATGATAACTGCTGCAATGGCGATCGGATTCTGGGAAAGGAACGCCATGAAGATAAGTGCACCGACAGGCTGGCCAAGGATGATGAAGCTGGTGATCATCATAACGCCTTCCTCCAGCTTTACGGTACCGACACTCTTCGCAACTTCCGTAAACGCGCTACCGGTCATTGTGCAGCAATACAGGAAGATGACGCAGAAGATACCACCGGAAATAATGGATTTCAGCATGTTGCCGTTTGAGCAGGCAACACACGGCTGGATGCAATATGGGATAGCAACAAGATCAAGCATAGGTAGAGTCTGATTGCCGGGCAGGATGAAGGAAATGATCAGAACAATCGGCATAAGAACGATACCGGAAATCAGCGTTGCGGTTTCGCCGTAGCCGCAGGCATCGTTAACAGCCAGATACCACTCACCCTTTGTCCCCTTAACGGACTTCTTGGAAGCTTCTGTGATCGGGCCGAAAGAACCGGCGAAAATGCTGGAAATCTTCGGGAAAACAGCCATAACGGAAGCAGTAGCAACGCCGCAGACAAGAATTGTTCCCCATGATTTCAGTTCGCCCAGATGCTTAATGTTGCCGACGATACCAATGAACAAGCCAAGCAGAAGTCCCAGCGTCATAGGCTCGCCAAGGAATCCGAAGCGCTTGCGGAAGCTGTCCGGATCCGCTTTTACCTTGTACAGGCCTAAGCGGTTGAGCAGCCAGTTCATGCCGACTGCATATACGCCGACGGTGGCAGTATGCAAGGAAGCAATTGTGCAGTTCGGATAATGATAGAACTTCGACCATCTTTCTTCGATGACTTCCGTAAAGCAGAGCGTGTACAACTGCTGAACAATCATGCAGGTCAGGCTCAGCGCAAAATTCCCGGTAAGGAGGAACAGTACGGAACCCCATGCCATGTAGGAATAGTTGTTCCAGAGGTCACCCGCCTGGAAAACATTTGTATAACGTGTAAGAAACAGTACGATCTGAAGCACAATGGCAATTACCAGATAGATCATACCGATGTTTGTCGAATAAGCGATAATGGAAGTGGTCTGCCAGCCCATATCAAGGATATTCAGTTTAATACCGGTATCCTTAACAAGCTGGTTGATAATGGGGGTAATAATAGGGCTGTAAGCTCCAATAACCAGGTTGAATCCTTCCAGACCAACACCGGCGGACAAAGCCGACATGAAAGCTTTTTTTGCAGGGACTTTCAATGCTAATGCCATGATGAAGATTACAACCGGCACAAATACGACTGATCCAAATGTGTCGAAGAAGGTTTTTATTGCCGTAAAAAACATTGTTAATCCTCCCAATTTCTGATTTTCAGAACGCGGAACTCGCGCGTTCCTTTTCCCTCATAGATTTCCAATACAATTCCTCGGAAGAAACCATATCCGGTTATTTTCCAGCTTTATGCAACGCTTCAATCGCCTCCTCCATAAATTCCTCCTCGCCCATTCCGGTGATAAGACCGATCGCATTGAAAGCAGGTACGCCGAAATTGTTGCCAATCGGGCTTGCATATGCGATCATGTCAAAATGCTGACGGGTGCAGTAGCTTTCCACCTCGCTGGAATTTGCTTCGACGGTTTCCGCGTCATAACCCCTTTCCGCAAACATGTCTCTCAACTTGCTTGCAACCATGGATGAGGTCACCACACCCGAACCGCAAATAGACAGAATCCTAATTTTTGTTGCCATAGAAACGCACTCCCTTTAAAATAAATATTTTCATTTAACACCATGGGGTTAGCCTTGGTATTAATATCGGATAAGGCATCAGGCATCGATTACCGGTTTGAGAAAATCGTAAATCTCGTCCTTTGTTTGCGCTCCGCGCACCTGATTCAATAATTCTTTGTTCTGCAGCATTTTCATGATCCGGCGCAGCAGGAAAAGCTGATCCTTCGGATCGCTGATCGCAAGCATGAACAGCACCTTCGGATAAAGCGTAATTTCCGGGGAACCCATCTGCCGGAATTCAACCGGATGCTTCAGAACGGCGACGTTCATTGCGGGGGTAATAACATGTGCACTAACCGTATGGGGAATCGCAATATCGTAAGCGATAGCCGGAAGCGCCGTGGGGGAACGCTGCTCGCGCTCAAGCACCGCATCTACAAAGCTGGGCTTTACAACACCGGCTTGTACGAAATCCTCTGCCAAGGTGCGGATTGCCTCTTCCCGGTTTGCAACATCAAGGTCAAGGCGTATCAGATCTTTTCTTAACATTGTAGCATTTCCTCTTTTCATTCCGAGTTTAAAAAGGAATTCGGTTGAAAAATTCAGTCTTTTTTCGGCAGAACATCGGTGGTATTCTGGGGTTGGCTTACTCCAACCGGCATGGGAACGGGTGAAAGTCCGCCAAGGCGGCGGCGTTCGTCAAGACCGGCAAGCTGTTCGTTCGTCAAAAACCGCGCTTTGCCGAGCAAATGCAGGTTGAAGGTAACCTTTGCATAATCCTCAAGGACTTCCATCCGGCGGTATGCCACGCTGAGGGAATTGCCCCATGTGAGCGCCCCATGGTTGGATAGGAGAACCGCGTTATAATCCTTGCAGAAGGGTGCGATACTGTCCGGAACCTCTTCCACACCGGGTTTTGCATATTTGGCTACCGGCACACAGCCGATTTGCATCAAAGCTTCCATTAAAGTGGGCTCGTCCAGCGCAATACCAGCAATAGAGAACGTGGTCGCATAAATCGGATGCGCGTGCACAACCGCGCGAACATCCGGGTTTTCCTTATAGACACGCAAGTGCATTTTCACTTCGGATGAAGGGTTTCCGGCGCCCGCCAGAATATTGCCGTCCAAGTCGAGTTTAGTCATCATTTCCGGCGTCATAGCTCCCTTGGATACGTCTGTCGGCGTACACCAGATTTCATTCTCTGAAACCTTAACCGTTATATTGCCGTCATTAGAGACAACATATCCGTGTTCATATAAACCGCGTCCGTATTTGACAATTGCTTCTTTTGCTTCGTCATCGGTCGGGTAGTGATCTTGGACAACCATTCTATCTCTCCGTTCTTTTGTTTTTGCATTTTTGGATTTCTGTTGAATTATATCATTGTTATGTTGGAATGTCAATGCTCTATAGGGAGTTTTACAGGTTTTTTTATTAAAACTATTTACATAAACTCTTTTTTACTATATAATATGAACAAATCGAATTTTATGTATGTTGATTTGTGTTGATTGTGATATTTATTCAAAATAACCTTGTTGATTTTTTGCGTTGAGATACAATACTATTTTGGTTTTTCGCATATTACTAAACCTGGTTTAATATTAATTTTGAACAAATTCAAAAAATCACGGCAAAAAAAGAAACATAAGGAAAGGATGTCAGCCAATGGCAATGTTATCAGTAACGCGCAAGCAAAAAATAAAGAATCTGATTCTGGAACGAAAAAGCGCCACCGTTACGGAACTGGCACAGATGTTTGACGTAACGGACGAAACCATCCGGCGCGACCTGCGCAGCTTGGAGAAGGAAGGGGTGCTTATGCGCTCGTACGGCGGTGCTTTCGTGCAAACAGGGGTTGAAAACCTGATTGATTACAGCATTCGTTCTACAGTCTATTTGGAAGAAAAGAAAATTATTGCGGAAAAGTGCAGGCAAATCATTCAAAACGGCGATGTTATATTTCTCGACAACTCGACGACCACCTATGCGATTGCTAAGGCGATTCAGGATATGAGACTGACGCTCATCACGAATTCTTTGCCTATTATTAATCTGTTGTCTCAAAAGGAAAATATGCGCCTAATTTGCACAGGGGGCTTTTTCTCGCTTAAAGAGCTTGCATTTTACGGAAGCAAAGCGCAAAAAGCGCTGGAAGAGTATTATGTAGACAAAGCGTTTTTTTCCTGCCGCACGCTGTCGATCGAACAAGGGGTAACCGACTCAAACGATGATCTGGCGCAAATACGGAAAACCATCATCCGGCGCAGCAAGGAACGTTACCTCGTAGCCGACTATACAAAATTCAATCAGGCTTCCTTTATCAACATATGCGGCTATGACTGTCTGAACGCAATCTTTACCGACCGGCCTCTTTCCCAGGAATGGCACACATCCCTGAGCAAATACGGATGCCGTATCTACGACGACCCACCGGAAAACAAAAGCACTACCGCAAACGAAAAAAGCACCAAATAAGCTGGCCGGAAAGATTACAGGGGATCAGGAATCACGCGAAGCAATGATATCGACTCCGGTATCCAGCACGTTGTGGATTACAACGTCGCCCATTTTTACAGGGGCGCGCACCGTTATGTGCCGAAGCAGTTCCATCGTCTGTGCATGTTTGCTCAATGGGAAAGCATCCGAAGAACGGACCGGAAGAAGCGCATCTCTTCCGTCCTCCCCGCGAAGCACAACCGTGCTGGTAATTACCCGCATGGGGCAGGTGATTTCCTGCTTAGCGAAAGCTTCGCCACGTGGGCAGCGGTTCCCCGCTATCTTAACGGGTTCGCCTTTTTTATTCAGTTCAACGGTCACATTACAGCTATTCGGGCAAACCGTGCATATAAGTTCCTTTGTACTCATGGATTTTCCCCTCCTAAAACAGATTCGATTTTCAGCGTGATTTCGCCGTCGGCCTTTTGCAGAACAGCGGACGGCAGAACCAGCTCTTCCATAGTGCTCGGGATATAGCTGCGCGGTCTCCCCTGCAGCAAAATACTGCCTTCGGAGGTAACCACCATGCGTGCGTTTTCAACAGGGCGGCGTACACGGAAAAGCACGGAGGCCTTCTCCCGCGAATAAATTTCGGACGGAACGGTGTAGCCAATTGGATCTTCACAGTTTACTGTAATTGCCGGATTGCTTTCCTTTTGTTCGCCTTTTGCAAAAGCCGCGGCACAGGCAGCGGCATGCCGTGCTTCCACGGTTACGTTATCGGCAAGGTCATGCACATGGAGAACATTCCCACAGGCGAAGATGCCGGGAACGCTTGTCTCTAAACTGTCATTCACCACCGCGCCATGTGTGCGCGGGTTCAATTTAACACCGGCCCCGGCGGACAGTTCGTTCTCCGGTACAAGGCCGACGGATAGAAGCAGCGTGTCACAGGGTACAATTTTGGAAGTACCATCGACAGGCTGCAATTTTTCGTCTACTTTTGTAACTTCAACAGCAGCAACGCGACCCTTTTCTCCGATTACGCGAGTCACGGTGGTGGAAAGGTGCAGCGGAATTCCAAAATCCTCAAGGCAGTTCTTAATATTCCTTTTTAAGCCGTTCGGGTAGGGCATCAGTTCATAAACACCCTCTACCTTCATCCCCTCCAAGCTGAGGCGGCGTGCCATAATGAGGCCAATATCTCCGGAGCCGAGAATGACGAACCTGTGGCCGGGACAGTAGTTGTCTATATTGATATAGTGCTGGGCAAGGCCCGCGGTCAGAACGCCCGCGCAGCGGTCGCCAGGTATTTTAATTTCGCCGCGGGTACGTTCGCGGCATCCCATGGCCAGCACAACGGCTTTTGCATTTAACACGGAAATTCCTTTTTCATTCATGCAGACGACTTTTTTGTCCTTTGTAATCTGCAAGACCATGGTGGAAAGTAAAACGGTCACATCCGTTTCACCCAGTTGATTGACGAACCGCTGGGCATACTCCGGGCCGGTCAGCTCCTGCTTAAAGCATTTTAAGCCGAAGCCGCTGTGGATGCACTGTAACAGGATACCGCCCAAATGCGGGTTGCGTTCCACCAGGGCGACGCTTGCACCGTTTTTACGCGCCTCGATTGCCGCCGCCATTCCGGCGGGACCGCCGCCGATCACGGCTACGTCAAACTGAAATTCGTTCATGTCAGCAGCCCTCCTTCAGCTTTGAATAGATTATTTGCGACCCCTTGTCGCCAAGTTCAATCTCTGTGGGGCTGCATCCTAACTCTTTCGCCATAATACTGATAACCTTCTGCTGGCAGAAACCGCCCTGGCAGCGACCCATTCCCGCGCGCGTGCGGCGTTTGATTGCGTCGACCGTCACAGGCTGCGGATTTCTGTGCATCGCGTCGATAATCTCACCTTCCGTTACACATTCGCAGCGGCAGACAATCCGGCCGTAAGCGGGATTTTTACGTATAAGCTCATCCTGTTCTTCTGTGGAGAGCGTGCTGAAATCAACAGGCGCCTTTCTGGTATCGATAAAGTTCTTCTTTTCCTCCATCGGAATACCGCAGCCCTTCAGCATTTGGACGACATAGGCCGCAACAGCGGGAGCGGAAGCAATACCCGGGGACTGAATCCCCGCAACATGAAACAGTCCGGCAACCTTTCGGGAAGGACGGATGTAAAAATCATTGTTGTTTCCCACAACCACAGCACGGTTTCCCGCAAACGTGCGGATCACCTTGTGGATGTCCAGCTTTTCAATCAGATTGTTCGCCCCGGCGATTAATTCATGGATTCCCTCGCGGTAGCTCGCAACATCGTCTTTCTCTTTCATAACGGCGGTCGAACCCACCAGAATATTCCCCGAAACGGTGCTCATTAAAACAACGCCCTTTGAGTCCGGCTTCGGGATCGGATACAGCGTCATAACGTCTTTAATGCCGCAGTTTTTATCCATAACCAGCAGATCCCCATGGCGCGCCTGAATCGTAAACTCATCTGCGCCGGCCAAACGGGCCACATCATCCGCATGAACGCCCGCGCAGTTAATGAGGTATTTCCCGTTGAGTTGCCCTTTGGGAAGCGTTACGGCAAAACCGTCCTCTGTTTTCTGGATCGCTGTCACCGGAGAAGAGAGATAAAAATGCACGCCGTTTGCAACCGCATTTTCAGAGAAAGCAATGGCAACCTCAAATGGATCAACCAAGCCCGTATGCGGGGAGTAAAGGGCATATTTTGCCTTCCGGTTCGTTTCCGGCTCCAGCTCGAAAATCCGACCACCGCTGATCAGCTCCAGGTCGGGTGCGCCGTTCAGGCGACCGCGCTCCAGCAATGTTTTCAGAACGGCGAGGTCGTCTTCATTAAATCCGACAACCATAGAGCCCCTTTTCAGGAACCGGAATCCCAGTTTTTCGGAGAGGACCGGATACATTAAACAGCCCTTGCTGTTCAAAAAGGCTTTCAGCGTTCCGGGGACCGGGTCGTCGCCCGCGTGAATCAGCCCGCCGTTTGCTTTGGTGGTACCGGACGCAACGTCGGCTGCGGCCTCGCATACGGCAATATTCAGCTTATATTTTGAAAGTTCCCTTGCAATGGAACAGCCCATGATGCCGCCACCGATGATAATCATGTCATATTGCTGCAAAGTAAACACCTCTATCAATCTTTGTGTTTCGAATGCCAAACCGCCTGAAAAGCTGCGGCAGTATGTGCATTCCGCTTCCATTGAATTTCAGAGCGGCTTAATTGTGGAGACCAAAGCGCTCCAATGCAACACGAAGTTCTTCATGTTCCTTCGCCGCGTCCTTCAGCGGTATTCCAGACATCACGGCGTCTATTGCCTGACGCATTGCGCGCGCACCCGCCGCAGCACCCATCGGATGGCCCTGGACGGAACCGCCCGCAGCGAAAATAATATCGCTACCCAAATCTTTCACATAGCGCTCCGTAATGCCCGGATGCACGCCGCCCCCAACGATGGGCATGGAAGGCTTGAGATGATAATACGGCAAGGACATTTTGTGCGCCGTTTGAATATATTTCTGGAATTTCAGAGGATATCCGCCGTAAGGCGTATTCATCATAATCATATCCGCGCCCGCCATCCTTGGGAAAAGGCCGGTGGCAAACGGAGCGGAAAAGCCGCTGACAATTCCTTCGTAGAACATGCCGGAGCTCGCGTAATGTCCCAGAATCGGCACGTTCACGCTCTGCGCAAGGGCGCACACCATGCTGTAGCCAACCGCCGCGTAACTGACCATAATCGCCTTTGCACCTGCGTCGATGCAACGCTTTGCATTGTCGATCATACGATCCGCACGATCGGTGATATTGCAAATATAAACGGTACGGTGGCCGGTTTTCTCAAACGCGGCGTCGGAAGCCTTCTGATACGCCTTTACGCGCTGCTCCACCGGGCAGAAATCCGGGTTGCCGAGCAGCTCGTCGTCCTTGATGAAGTCCACGCCGCCCAACGCGGTTTCATAAAAAATCTTAGCGCCGATATCCGGGGTAAAGCCGGTGCAAGGCTTAATCATGTTCAGAAGCAGGGGGCGTTCCGCCACCCCGGTAAATTTGCGAATCCCTTCAATACCGAAATTCGGACCTTGGAATTCTTTCACGAAGCTCTCCGGAAACTGTATATCCACCAGCTTGACCTGCGCGGAAGTGGAAGCATCGTTACCAAGAACGGTTACCAGCATCTGCGGGAACTGCGCGCTGAAATTCGCGGTTGGATAAGCAAGCTGAATCAGGTAGGAAACGGTATCCGTCTGCACCTGTGTGGAAAGGTCGCACGGGGGAAGGTCAATGATATTAATCACCTTGCCCATGTGCTTATCGCGCATTTCATCCGTGATACCCGGAACCGGAACCCATGTGCCGAGCGTCTGGCCGATGGTCATACCGACCGCTTTCTCAACCACATTGGTCTCTTTCGGAAGCTCAATATAATAGGTGGCAAGAACATAATCGAGGCTGCGGATGGATTCATTCAGCGCATAAAGCTGGGTTTGTTTCATAGGGCAGCCTCCTTCCTGCGTTTTTCTTCAAACAACGGCAAAACCATACGGATAATGGAATGGAAGTTGTCCGCGTCCCATGCACTACGGCCGATGAACAGACCGTCAATGTAAGGCATCCCAATCAACCCTTCTGCGTTCTGCGGATTCACGCTTCCGCCGTAAAGAACCGGGATATCCCCGCCTACTTCGGCGCCGAACAGCTCCACCAGCGTATCGCGGATCACCTTATGGATATGGTCGGCGTACTCCTTGGTAGCGGGAACGCCGTTCACGCCGATCGCCCAAACGGGTTCGTAAGCGACCGAAACCGCTTTTGCCTGCTCCGGCGTTACGTTGTGAAAACCCACTTTTAATTGCATGCGGAGCACCTCTTCAGCAATTCCAAAATCCTTTTCCCCCGCGGTTTCACCCACGCAGAGCAGCGGCTTAAATCCATGCTGCAGTGCGCACAGGACTTTTTTATTTTCTTCCTCGTCCGTTTCGCGGAATATATGGCGGCGCTCGGAATGGCCGGCCATGACGATATTCACACCGGCTTCCCGCAGCATGAGCGGCGAAATTTCTCCGGTAAACTGACCTTCTTCTTCCCATCCCATATTCTGGGCGCCTATGAGGACGCTTTCCTGCGGCACGCTTGCACGTGCCGCAGGAAGCGTTATATAGGAAGGTATGACAAACAGCTCCATTCTGTCGCGGGAAATATCCTGCGTCAGTTCATTGAGTCTTTCCAGAAACGTAACTGTCTGCTCCGTCGTTTTGTACATCTTGGTATTGGTTCCTAAGTAAATCTTTTTCCTGCGTTCCATGGATCCTCCTTTTTACTGAATACCGTTTTTATTGAAAATTTTCCTTCTCAATTCCTGCGATTTCCTCAAGCTTCGGGGTTGACCGGCCACCCTTGTATTCCAGCGGAAGCCATTCGTCAACGATTTTTTTTGCAAGTTCCGGACCGATTACGCGCGCGCCCATGCAAATAACGTTTGCATTGTTGCTCAGCGCGGAGCGTTCCGCGGAATATGCATCGTGACAGACGGCGGCGCGGATACCCTTAAATTTGTTTGCACACATAGCCATGCCGATCCCGGTTCCGCAGATTAAAATCCCGCGCTTGTTATATCCGCTCTCGATAATCTTCCGGCAGAGACGTTTTGCAATGGTCGGATAATTGGTGGGGTCGCTCGAATCATCACATCCCATATTTTCAATGGTATACCCTTTGCTTTTGAGGTATTCGGCAACCAGGTTTTTCATATCAACCGCTGCGTTGTCGCAGCCGATGACAATCGTATTACGATCCATTCTTTTTTCCTCCTAATGTTTAAGTTCAACCCACTTACGGTTAGCAATATACAGAGTGAAGGGTGCTTCCCATCACGCTTGTATCAATATCTTTTAAGCGAGGTTAGATCAAGTCCCTCACAGGTATCTAGAAAACCGCACAACTGATTCAGAATTTTCCGAACTCCTCCTGCGGAATCGCTTTCTACATTCAGCGGCATAATCGGATCATGAACGCTCAGACGGAGGAGGAACCAACCGTCGCCGTCCTCTTTGCCGAATGACACGCGCAGACCTTCGTAATTTTCGGTCGCGATCCGCCACGCTGGGTGTTGTTTTGCATATTCCGTTAAATCGGCAATCACCTTTTGGCCGTATTCTTTAAAATTTTCTTTCCGAATGGGGAAACGGAGTTCTACCGCCTCCATCGGTTCCGCCAGGGGTTCAAGCAAATCTTCCAGCTTTTTCCCCTGCGCGCGGAGTTGGGCCGATTTTATGATGATTTTCGTCACAAGGTAGGCGCCGTCGTCCAGAAAATAGTTCTCGCGCATGGCAGCATGGCCGGAAGTTTCGATAGCCAGCGGACAATTAACCCCCTCGCTATTCAGGCGTACCGCCTCGTTGATTACGTTTTTATAGCCTCTCTTGAAGCGGTGATGCTTTCCGCCAAGCGTTTTTTCTATGTATTGATTCAAACCGCTGGAGGTAATGGAGTCGGTCACAACCGTTCCGCCCCTGTATCCCTCCAAAGCTATGGCCGAGGCAATCGCCACCAGGCGGTTGCGGTTGATCTCGTTCCCGTGTTCGTCCACCGCGCCGCCGCGGTCCACGTCGGTATCAAAGATGACGCCCAAGTCTGCCTTTGCCCTGACAGTCGCCGCACAGACGGATTTCATTGCCGTTTCATTTTCGGGATTTGGGATATGGTTCGGGAACAGCCCGTCCGGTTCCAGAAACTGGCTTCCGGATATATCCGCGCCGAGGGGCTCCAGCACATCGCGGGCGTAAAATCCCCCTACGCCGTTCCCGGCGTCAACAACGATATGGAACCCTTTCAACGGGTGGGTATAATCCGCTGCGTTCACGCCCTTTTGAATGATTTCGCGCAAATGCGTACTGTATTGCGACATATAATCGACAGCTTTTACGCTACCCTTTCCCGGTGCGGGTTTGTCTCCGTTCTGGGCATGCAGAAGAATTGCTTCGATATCCGGTGAATCCAGCCCGCCGTTCTTCGTAAAGAACTTCAACCCGTTCCGGTTGAACGGATGGTGGCTGGCGGTAATCTGAACGGAACCGTCACAGCCAAGATCAATGGTGGTCATAAACATGGACGGAGTGGAAGCGAGTCCGCAGTCCAGCACCTGTACCCCCGCGGCGGTCAACGTGCGCGTAACCGCCGCTTGGATCCGGCCGGCGGAAATCCGCGAATCATGCCCGACGGCTACTGTAAGCTTTGAAACATCTTTTTTCACGAATCCGGAAAGCCAAAGCACGAATCCAGCCGTCATTTTTTCGATATTTTCATCGGTTAGATTGATTTCTTCCCCGGCAACGCCATTGCTTGCAACACCGCGGATATCCGTTCCACTTTTGAATTGGTTCCAGTATTTTGTGAGCATCGCAATCTCCTTATCTGTCGTAGTACGCGGCTGCATAATACCGCCTACGCTTTTCCCTCGCAACCGAGCACGCACCGGATTTTATGGGCAACCATATCTTTAATGGCTGTGCGCGCGGGGGCGAGATACTGCCTTGGGTCAAAATGGCTCGGATTTTCCGCCATATACTTGCGGATGCTGGCCGTCATGGCGAGACGTAGATCGGAGTCCACATTGATTTTGCAGACC